>NZ_CM001439.1:0-300000 GCF_000244955.1 Saccharomonospora marina XMU15
CATCCGCAGCCGGAACCCGTGGGTCCGCGCGCGTCGGCGGTTGTTCGGCTGGAAGGTGCGCTTGCCCTTGCTCACGGCTGTAGTTCTCCTGGTCTCAGGCGTTCGGTCGTCGTGTCGTCTCCCGACGCGGACCTCGCCGAGGAAAAGAACCTGGACAGGCTGAACGGCCCCGCTGTCGGGCAGACCTTACGAGGGTACGCACTCATCCCAGTGACACCGAAACCGGGCCCCTCGAGTGGCGCCGGGCGGCACTTCGTCTCAAGATCGAACCCGGCTTTCGGCGCCGACCGTCGACTGCCCGTGCACCGTGCAAGCCTTGCGGGGGAGGACGTCTTGTGGCAATAGGGACAGCTTGTTAGCGTGCCCCTTCTCAACTTGCGTGCGCGGGGGCGCCCGCGCCGCCGGAACATGGGAGACTTCGGCAGGCGTACCTTCGACCCGCGGGCCTCGCTGCCCGCTGGTCGCCGTACGTTAATGCACAGTTGTGGACAACTATGTGGATATCTGCTGCGCAGGTGCCACGCTGACCTGCTATGACGCTCCGGAGAGTCGTCGAACAGGCTGAGGGGAGGGGAGCGGAGCGGCGTGTCTGAGCACCAGCTGAACCTGGCGGTCGTCTGGGAGCAGGTCGTCAGGGAGTTGTCAGACGGGACGCTCTCCCCTCAGCAACGCGCTTGGATGCGGGTCACCCGCCCGATCGGCCTACTCGACGGCACCGCACTGCTGGCCGCACCGAGCGACTTCGCCAAGGAAGCCATCGAGCGTGCCCTTCGCGAGCCGATCACTTCCGCGCTGTCGCGCAGGCTCGGGCGCGATGTCTCACTCGCCGTCAAGGTCGACGCGGCCGACAGCGCCCCGCCACCGTCCGCACCCACGCGTTACGGATCGGCCCCGACAGGTCTCGACACCGGCAGCAGGCCTCCCGGTCAGCGACTGCCTCCGACCGACGACACGCTCACCGTGCCCGTCGGCAGGCACGCCAGGATCGACCCGACCCAGCAACCGCTGCCCCCGATGCAGCAGTTGCAGCACGCACAACCGCCGCAGCCGAAGCCGACCGAAGGCGAGGACGGCGACGAGGAAGTGGACGAGGAGGGCGAGGCCCTCGCAGCCGTCCACGAAATCTGGCCGACCTTCTCGGGGCAGCCGATCGCGGGCCAGCCGTACACCGCACCCGCACAGCCGCAGACCTCGAAGACACGACTCAACGAGAAGTACACCTTCGACACCTTCGTCATCGGTGCGTCCAACCGGTTCGCCCACGCCGCGGCCGTCGCCGTCGCCGAAGCGCCGTCGCGCGCCTACAACCCGCTGTTCATCTGGGGCGAGTCCGGGTTGGGCAAGACCCACCTGCTGCACGCGGTGGGGCACTACGCCCAGCGGCTGTTTCCCGGCATGCGCGTGCGGTACGTGTCGACGGAGGAGTTCACCAACGACTTCATCAACTCGCTGCGCGACGACCGCAAGGTCGCCTTCCAGCGTCGCTACCGCGACATCGACATCCTGCTCGTCGACGACATCCAGTTCCTGGAAGGCAAGGAAGGAACTCAGGAGGAGTTCTTCCACACCTTCAACACGCTGCACAACTCCAACAAGCAGATCGTGGTGTCCTCCGATCGCCCGCCGAAGCGGCTGGAGACACTCGAGGACCGGCTGCGGACCCGCTTCGAGTGGGGATTGATCACCGACATCCAGCCGCCGGAACTGGAGACCCGCATCGCGATCCTTCGCAAGAAGGCGGCACAGGATCGGCTCGCCGTGCCAGGCGAGGTGCTCGAGTTCATCGCGGCACGCATCGAGGCGAACATCCGTGAACTCGAAGGCGCGCTCATCCGGGTCACCGCGTTCGCGTCGCTCAACCAACAGGCCGTCGACGTCGGCCTCGCCGAGATCGTGCTGCGCGACCTGATCCCGGACTCCCAGGCCCCTGAGATAAGCGCCTCAACCATCATGGGCGTGACGGCCGAGTTCTTCGACGTGACACTGGAAGACCTCTGCGGCCCCGGCAAGACCAAAGCGCTCGCCACGGCCCGACAGATCGCGATGTATCTGTGCCGCGAACTCACCGACATGTCACTGCCACGGATCGGGCAGACCTTCGGCGGCCGCGACCACACCACGGTCATGCATGCGGACAAGAAGATCCGCAAGGAGATGGCCGAACGCCGCCGCATCTACGACCAGGTGCAGGAGTTGACCTCCCGCATCAAGCAGCGCGCCCGCCAGTAGTCCGGCGCGACCGCCCTCCTTCTTCCCTTCGTTCTGCTCGCACGGCACCGCCGCGCCTTGGCACCGCGGCGAGAGTGGCCCGAGCCCGGCGTTGCCGAATCCCTCCGGACAACATCGCGCCGACCCGCGGCCGCAGCCGCACGGCGCTCGAAGTTCCTTCCCCATCGACGGATTTCCTCACCCCCACGAGCGATCCGTGTCACGTTTCGGCGGTGGATCCCTTGGGCACAGCCTGGGTACAGCTCGACCCACAACTGGGGACAAGACTGTGGACACCTGGGGATGACTGTGGATCGGTTGCGGACAACCGAAAACGGTCCACCGGGCCGCCGACTTCTCCACCGAACCACCACCATGGATATCCACATCACTGCAAGCCGAAGGACCTGCGCGGACATCGGCTGTCCACACAACCCACAGGACCTACTACTACGGCTGAAAAGATCTCTTTGAAGAAAGAACAAAAGAAAAACAACCGACCTCGAACCTGGGGACATCTGGCGCCCGCTGAGGCGAGGGCCGAGATGACGCAGCAGCCGGTCACGCTCTAACGTGGGGACCCACACCCCGGTGCGCTCGGCATCGGCACCGTTGTCCGGCAACGCCTCGACGCGCCGCTACCGAGCGAAGCCGCACAGCCACAACTCCCGGTCGTCGCTGCGCTCGCGGGCGGCCGTGGAGCGGTTTACCCGATCTTTCGAGCCGAACGGGCTCGGCTGTCGAAAGGATGCGCGCATGAAGATCCGCGTCGAGCGTGACGGACTTGCCGACGCCGTCGCCTGGGTGGCCCGCAGCCTGCCGTCCAGGCCACCGGTCCCAGTGCTGGGAGGAGTCCTGCTCGACGCCGGCGCCGAAGGCGGGTCCGAGGCGCTGACCGTGTCGGGCTTCGACTACGAGGTCTCGGCCACCGTCGGGGTGCCCGCGACCATCGCCGACGGCGGCCGCACGCTGGTCTCCGGCCGACTTCTCGCCGACATCACCAAGGCGCTGCCCGCACAGCCGGTGGAGATCTCCGTCGACGGTGCCCGCGCATCGATCACGTGCGGCAGTGCCCGGTTCAGCCTTCCGACCATGCCGGTGGAGGACTACCCGCAGCTGCCCTCGCAACCGGAGCTGGCGGGCGAGGTGGCGGGCGAGGCCTTCGCACAGGCGGTTTCCCAGGTCGCCGTCGCGGCGGGCAAGGACGACACGCTGCCCATGCTCACCGGCATGCGGGTGGAGATCACGGGCAGCACGCTCACACTCGTCGCCACAGACCGATTCCGGTTGGCCATGCGCGAGTTCGAGTGGCAGCCCGCGGAGGGTCTCAGCGACGCTTCCGTGCTGGTGCCTGCGCGTACGATCGCCGACGCGGCCAAGTCGCTCGGTGCATCGGGTGGCACGGTGCGGGTCGGTCTTGCCAGCGGCGACGGCCTGCTCGGCCTCGCGGGATCGGGCCGCTTCACCACCACCAGGCTGCTCGACGCGGAGTTCCCGCCGTACCGACAACTGCTGCCTTCGCAGCACACTTCCCGTGCCGTGCTGTACGTGCCCGCGCTCACCGAAGCGATCAAGCGGGTTTCGCTCGTCGCGGAGCGCGGCACCCAGGTGCGGTTGGAGTTCTCGGAAGGTTCGTTGCGGCTTTCCGCGGGCGGCGACGACGAGGGCAGCGCGGAGGAGGAGCTGCCCGTCGACTACGAGGGCGAGTCGGTGACCATCGCGTTCAACCCCGGCTACCTCGTCGACGGCCTCGGGGCGCTGCACGCCGAACGCGCAGAGCTCACGTTCACGACTCCGAACCGGCCCGCGCTGATCAAACCCGCCGACGACAACGGCGACGTCGTCCCCGGCTACCTCTATCTGCTGATGCCGGTGCGGCTGCCCGGCTAGCGACCACGTGACTGGAGGGGACAGCTTCCATGGTTCAGCTCGGACTCGTCGGTCTCGGCCGGATGGGTTTCAACATGCGCGAGCGGTTGCGGGCCGCCGGTCACGAGGTGGTCGGCTACGACCGCAATCCCGAAGTCAGCGACGCACCGTCACTGACTTCGCTCGCGTCGGCCCTTTCGGCACCGCGCATAGTGTGGGTGATGGTCCCGGCCGGTGAGCCGACCAGGCAGACGATCACCGAGTTGCGGGAACTGCTCGACGAGGGCGACCTGGTCATCGACGGCGGCAACTCGCGGTTCAGTGACGACAGGATCCATGCCGAACTGCTGGCCGAGCACGGGATCGGCTACCTGGACGTCGGGGTGTCCGGCGGGGTGTGGGGCAAGGACAACGGGTACGGCCTGATGGTCGGTGGCGCGGAAACCGACGTGGCGAGGGCGATGCCGATCTTCGACGCGTTGCGTCCGGAAGGGCCGCGTGAGGAAGGGTTCGCCCACGCGGGCTCCGTCGGAGCAGGCCACTACGCGAAGATGGTGCACAACGGCATCGAGTACGGCCTGATGCAGGCCTACGCGGAAGGCTTCGAACTGCTGGACGCGGCAAAGGTCGTCGACAACGTGCCCGCCGTGATCAAGGCGTGGCAACGGGGAACCGTCGTGCGCTCGTGGCTGCTGGAGCTACTGGTCAGGGCGTTGGAGGAGGACCCTGACCTCGACGACCTCGAGGGCTATGTCGAAGACTCCGGCGAGGGCAGGTGGACGCTGGAGGAGGCGATCAACAACGCGGTACCCGCACCGGTGATCTCGGCGGCACTGTTCGCGCGGTTCGCCTCCCGGCAGCAGGACTCCGCCGCCATGCGGGCAGTGGCCGCGCTGCGTGAGCAGTTCGGTGGGCATGCCGTCAAGAAGGTCAGCGAGTAGGTCCGGCGCCGCGTGTATCTCCGTCACCTTCAGGTGACCGACTTCCGGTCGTGGGAGCAGGTCGACCTGCCACTGGAACCGGGAGCGACCGTGCTCGTCGGGCCCAACGGCAGAGGCAAGACCAACCTGCTGGAGGCGATCGGATACGTCGCGACCCTCGGTTCACATCGCGTGGCCACCGACGCGCCGCTCGTGCGGCACGGATGTGAGCGCGCACTCGTCCGAGTCGCCGTGGTCAACGAGGGGCGTGAACTCACCGTCGAACTCGAGATCGCACCCGGAAGGGCCAATCGTGCGAGGGTCAACCGCGGCGCGGTCGGCAGGCCGCGAGATGTGCTGGGCATCCTGCGTACCGTGCTGTTCTCGCCGGAGGACCTCGCGCTCGTGCGCGGTGACCCCGGCGAGCGACGGCGGTTCCTCGACGAGTTGCTGGTGCAGCGCGCACCGCGCTACGCCGGGGTGCGCGCCGAGTACGACAAGGTGCTGCGGCAGCGCAACGCCCTGCTCAAGACCGCGGGCAGGCGCAAGGGCGGTGACGATCCGTATGCGCTTTCGACCTTGGATGCGTGGGACAAGCATCTCGCCACCGCGGGCGCGCAACTGCTGGCGGCTCGGCTGAATCTGGTCGCCGACCTGGCGCCGCACACCGCGGCGGCCTACGCGGGCGTGGCACCCGATTCGCGCCCGGCGCACATCGGCTACCGATGCAGTCTCGGGCCCGCGCTGCCCGCGGAGTACGGCGATCCGGAAGGGCCGAGGGTGCAACCGGAACCGCTCACGCAGATCCTGCTCGATGCGCTCGGCGAGTCGCGCTCGGCCGAGCTGGAACGTGGGGTAAGCCTGGTCGGACCACACCGTGACGAGTTGGAACTCGTGCTCGGTGACGCGCCCGCGAAGGGCTATGCGAGTCAGGGCGAGTCGTGGTCGTTCGCGCTCGCGTTGCGGCTGGGTTCCTACGAGCTGTTGCGTGCGGAGTCGGGAGGTGAGCCGGTGCTGCTGCTCGACGACGTGTTCGCCGAGTTGGACCGCAGGCGGCGCGCCCGGCTGGCGGAGGTGGCCGCGGGCGCGGAACAGGTCATCGTGACCGCTGCGGTGGAAGAGGACGTTCCCAGCGAACTGGCCGGTGTCCGGTTCGCCGTATCGGAAGGTGAGGTGAAGCGTGCCTGATCGGGGCGGCGAAACAGCGTCGGCACGACCGCGGGTGACCGTGGACACAGGAGTTACCCACCGATCTGGGGATAACTCTGTGGATAGTGTGGATAACACCGCGAACGCGCTATCGCCACGGGTAACTGACTCACCAAATAGTGACGTCAATAGCCCTCAGGTGGGCGGCTTTCATCGTGATTCCCCAGAACGAGACACAGAGCGTAGCACCGCCGCTGGGCCGAACGAGGCAGGGGTGGCCGAGCATCCACAGCGTGGCCGTGACCTGGCGCACGAGGCCCTTCGGGCCGCCAAGGAGCGAGCGGTCGCCCGAGGCAGGGAGCCGGGTGTTCGCAGGCAGGGTGTGCCCCGGTTGGGTGGAGGCCAGAACCCGCGCCGGCGCAGGTGGTCGGGACCGGGCGGTGACGAACGGGACCCGCAACCGCTGGGCAGGCTGGTCTCGCGGATGTCGGCCGAGTTCGGGTGGCGCGACCGGCTCGCCAACGGCCGCGTGTTCGGGCAGTGGGCGAGCCTCGTCGGCGACGAGGTGGCCGAGCACGCGCAGCCGGTTACCCTTACCGACGGCGAGTTGACAGTGCGAGCCAGCTCTACGGCGTGGGCCACCCAGCTGCGGTTGCTGCAAAGACAGCTCATCGCGAGGATCGCCAGTGGTGTCGGACACGGCGTGGTCAAGCGGATGCGCATCCAGGGGCCGACGGCTCCGAGCTGGCGGAAGGGACCCCGTCACGTCGCTGGCAGGGGGCCGCGCGACACTTACGGCTAGCGCGCCGTTGCGGCCCGAGAGGTCCGTCGGCTACGGCCTGACCCGTCCAAGTTCGAGATCGTCGCTCTGTGACGGAATCAGGGGTGTCCTTGATGCCTGTGAGCGCAGGCAGCCAAGTAAACTTGTAGAGGCGAACCGGATTGGTGCCGCATCGAGTGTCAACTGGTTGCCCGGCGTGGGACAGACATCACGAGTGTCCGTTGGGCGAGACGAGGAGAAATCAGGCCGGTGGCAGCAAACAAGAGCGAATACAACGCGTCCTCGATCACGGTGCTCGAGGGTCTGGAAGCGGTCCGCAAGCGCCCCGGCATGTACATCGGTTCCACCGGTGAGCGAGGCCTGCACCACCTCATTTGGGAGGTCGTGGACAACGCGGTCGACGAGGCGATGGCCGGGTTCGCGTCGCGGGTCGAGGTGACGTTGCTCGCCGACGGCGGGGTACGTGTCGTCGACGACGGTCGCGGCATCCCCGTCGACATCCATCCCGTGCACGGCAAACCCACCCTCGAGATCGTGCTCACCCAGCTGCACGCGGGCGGCAAGTTCGACAGCGAGTCCTACGCGGTGTCCGGCGGTCTGCACGGCGTCGGCGTCTCCGTGGTGAACGCCCTTTCCTCCGCGCTGGATGTGGAGATCCACGTCGGCGGAAAGATCTGGGCACAGCACTACGACCACTCGGTGCCCGGCGAACTGCTGGAAAAGGGGCCGACCGACCAGACCGGGACGACCGTGACGTTCTGGGCGGATCCGAACATCTTCGAGACCACCTACTACAGTGCGGAAACCGTCGCGCGCAGATTGCAGGAGATGGCCTTCCTCAACAAGGGCCTCACCATGGTGCTGCGCGACGAGCGCGTCAGCGACGACAACGGCGAGGACGCCAGCGGGCAGCGGGCACAGATCACCGAGCGCACCTACTACTACCCCGGCGGGCTCGAGGACTTCGTCAAGCACATCAACGGTTCCAAGGAACCGATCCACCCAAGCGTCGTCTCGTTCGAAGCCAAGGGCGACGGCCTCGAGGTCGAGGTGGCCATGCAGTGGAACAACGGCTTCACGCCGTCGGTCTACACCTTCGCCAACACGATCAACACTCATGAGGGCGGCACTCACGAGGAAGGTTTCCGCGCAGCGCTGACACGCGTGGTGAACAGCTACGCGCGCGAGAAGAAGCTGCTCAAGGAGAAGGACGCCAACCTCACCGGCGACGACGTCCGCGAGGGACTGGCCGCGATCGTGTCCATCAAACTGGCCGAGCCGCAGTTCGAGGGACAGACCAAGACCAAGCTCGGCAACAGCGAGGCCCGGTCGTTCGTGCAGACCACCTGCAACGAGTGGCTCGCCGACTGGTTCGAGCGCAATCCCTCCGAAGCCAGGATCATCATCAACAAGGCGGTGTCCAGCGCGCATGCGAGGATGGCCGCCCGCAAGGCGCGGGACCTGGTTCGCCGCAAGGGCGCGATGGACATCGGCGGCCTGCCGGGGAAGTTGAAGGACTGCCGCTCGACCGACCCCGAGGAGTGCGAGCTCTACATCGTCGAGGGTGACTCCGCGGGCGGCTCGGCCAAGGAGGGGCGCGACTCGCGGTTCCAGGCGATCCTGCCGATCCGAGGCAAGATCATCAACGTCGAGAAGGCGCGCATCGACAAGGTACTGAAGAACAACGAGGTCCAGTCGCTGATCACCGCGCTCGGCACCGGCATCCACGACGACTTCGACCTGTCGAAACTGCGCTACCACAAGATCGTGCTGATGGCCGACGCCGACGTGGACGGGCAGCACATCCGCACGCTGCTGCTGACCCTGCTCTTCCGTTTCATGCGCCCGCTGGTGGAGCACGGCTACGTCTACCTGGCGCAACCTCCGCTCTACAAGATCAAGTGGCCTCGTTCGGAACCGGAGTACGCCTACAGCGACAGGGAGCGTGACGGGCTGCTCAAGGCAGGACTGGAGGCAGGGAAAAAGCTGCCGAAGGACGAGGGCATCCAGCGGTACAAGGGGCTCGGCGAGATGAACGCCGACGAGCTGTGGGAGACCACAATGGACCCGGCGAACCGGGTGCTGCTGCAGGTGAGCCTCGACGACGCCGCCACGGCCGACGAACTGTTCTCCGTGCTCATGGGTGAGGACGTGGAGGCACGCCGTTCCTTCATCACCCGCAACGCCAAAGAGGCCGGGCTGCTCGACATCTGAGCGGGCGGAAACGGATGAACGTGACGAAGCAGCCGGCACTCGAACTCTTGTCAACCAGCACGGTCAGCTCAACCGTGGCGGGGAAGGAAGCACTGCATCATGACTGAAACGTTGCCGCCGGAGCACAGCCGGGTCGAGCCGGTCGACATCCAGCAGGAGATGCAGAACTCCTACATCAACTACGCGATGAGCGTGATCGTGTCGCGTGCGCTGCCCGACGTGCGCGACGGGTTGAAGCCGGTGCACCGCCGGGTGTTGTACTCGATGTACGACTCCGGCTTCCGGCCCGACCGCGGGTACAACAAGTGCTCGCGCGTGGTCGGCGACGTGATGGGCAACTACCACCCGCACAGTGACTCCGCGATCTACGACGCACTGGTGCGGCTGGCGCAGCGCTGGTCGATGCGCTACCCGCTCATCGACGGGCAGGGCAACTTCGGCTCTCCGGGCAACGACCCGGCAGCCGCGATGCGGTACACGGAGTCGCGCCTGGACCCGCTTGCCATGGAGATGCTGCGGGAGATCGAAGAGGAGACCGTCGACTTCTCGGACAACTACGACGGTCGCACGCGGGAGCCGGACGTCCTGCCGAGTCGCATCCCCAACCTGCTGGTCAACGGCGGCTCGGGCATCGCGGTGGGCATGGCGACCAACATCCCGCCGCACAACCTGCGCGAAGTTGTCGACGGTGTGGTCTGGGCGCTCGACAACCCCGATTCCGACGACGACGAACTACTCGCCGCGCTGATGCAGCGCATCAAGGGGCCGGACTTTCCGACGAATGGCCTGATTCTCGGCACGCAGGGCATCTCCGACGCCTACCGCACGGGCAGGGGCTCGGTGCGGATGCGCGCGGTGGTCGAGGTCGAGGAGGACACCAAGGGACGCACGATCCTGGTGGTCACCGAGCTGCCCTACCAGGTCAACCCCGACAACCTGGTGGAGAACATCGCCGCGCTCGTGCGCGACGGCAAGCTCACCGGGATCGCCGACATCGCCGACGAGAGCAACAGCCGAAGCGGCATGCGCATCGTGATCGCGCTGAAGCGCGACGCGGTGGCCAAGGTGGTGCTCAACAACCTCTACAAGCACACCCAGCTGCAGTACAACTTCGGCGTCAACATGCTGGCGCTGGTCGACGGCGTGCCGCGAACGTTGCGGCTCGACCAGTTGGTGCGTCACTACGTCAAGCATCAGATCGAGGTCATCGTCCGGCGCACGCGGTTTCGGCTGCGCAAGGCCGAAGAGCGCGCCCACATCCTGCGTGGCTTGGTGAAGGCGCTCGATCAGCTGGATGCCGTCATCGCGTTGATCCGTCGCTCGCCGAGCGCCGAGGAGGCCAGGAGCGGCCTGATGGAGCTGCTGGATGTCGACGAGATCCAGGCGACCGCGATCCTCGACATGCAGCTTCGCAGGCTGGCCGCACTGGAGCGGCAGAAGATCGTCGACGAGCTCGCCGACATCGAGACGCGGATCGCGGACCTGAACGACATTCTCGACAAGCCGCAGCGGCAGCGGGCCATCGTCCGTGCCGAACTGCAGGAAATCGTCGACAAGTACGGCGACGACCGGCGTACCCAGATCATCCCCTTCGACGGAGATGTCTCGGTCGAGGACCTGATCGCGGTCGAGGACGTCGTCGTCACCATCACCCGCACGGGCTACGCCAAGCGGACGAAAACGGACCTGTACCGCTCGCAGAAGCGCGGCGGCAAGGGCGTGCAGGGAGCCACGCTCAAGCAGGACGACATCGTGCAGCACTTCTTCGTGTGCTCGACGCACGACTGGATCCTGTTCTTCACGAACAAGGGCCGGGTGTACCGGGCCAAGGCGTACGACCTGCCGGAGGCCAGCCGCAACGCGCGCGGGCAACACGTGGCGAACCTGCTCGCATTCCAACCCGACGAGCACATCGCCGGCGTCATCCAGATCCCGAACTACGACGTGGCGCCCTACCTGGTGCTGGCCACCAAGAAGGGCCTCGTCAAGAAGTCCAGGCTCAGCGACTTCGACTCGCCCCGATCAGGCGGGTTGATCGGCATCAACCTCCGTGAGGGAGACGAGCTGGTCGGCGCCGTGCTCGCCTCTGCGGAGGACGACCTGCTGCTGGTGTCGTCGGACGGGCAGTCGATCCGGTTCCGTGCCAGCGACGAGACGCTACGTCCGATGGGGCGTGCGACGTCGGGTGTGCTGGGTATGCGGTTCAACGAGGGTGATGAACTGCTGGGCATCAGCGTGGTCAAGGAAGGCACGTTCCTGCTGGTCGCGACCGACGGCGGGTACGCCAAGCGCACGCCGATCGACGACTACCCGGTGCAGGGCAGGGGCGGCAAGGGCGTGCTCACCATCCAGCACGACCACAAACGTGGCAGGCTGGTGGGGGCGCTCATCGTCGAAGCCGACGACGAGTTGTACGCCATCACCTCCAGTGGTGGGGTCATTCGGACACCGGCGGGCGAAGTCCGCAAGGCGGGCAGGCAGACCAAGGGTGTGCGGTTGATCAACCTCGATGAGGGGACCACGCTGCTGGCGGTGGCGCGCAACGCGGACAGGCCGTCGGACGTCCCTAACGGGGAAGCCGACGCGGAGGCTGATGAGCCGACGGAACAACAGTAACGGCGTGCGACTCACAAGGGACTGACCATTTGTGACACCACCTGACAACACCGAACGGCCGGCCTCGAGCGGGACCACGGACACCGACGACGGCAACCCGCCGTGGCAGCGGGTGGCCAAGGATGACGGGCCTCCCGCCGAGGAGAGCGAAGGCTTCGGTGACCGCTGGTCGGCGGGCAAGCTGCCTGCCGAGGAAGGCGGCCAGCAGGACCAGTCGCAGCACGGCGTGGGCAATGCCGATGCCGACACGCAGTTCCTGCCGACCGGTTCGGCGAACCCGGTGTTCGTACACGAGACCGAGGGGATGCGGACACAGCCCGTGGCCGCACCCACGCCGGGGTTCGGCGGTGGTGCCGGTTTCGGCGAGGGCCGGGCGCAGCCGGTGAGCGCGTTGCGCAGGCCGGGCCGCGGGCCGCGCCGGGCCAGCCTGCAGGTGAAGCGCTTCGACCCGTGGTCGGTGCTGAAGCTTTCGCTGGTATTGGGTGTCGCGCTCTTCTTCGTGTGGCTGGTCGCTGTTGGTGTGCTGTACACGGTGCTCGACGGCATGGGCGTGTGGGACAAGCTGAACGGCACCTACAGTTCGCTGGTGCAGGGTGACGGCCCCGAGGGCGGCGAGCCGCTCATCAGCGCGGGCAGGGTGTTCGGTGTCGCCGCCATCATCGGCGCCATCAACATCGTGCTGATCTCGGCACTGACCACGGTCAGCGCGTTCATCTACAACGTGTCCGCCGACCTGTCGGGCGGGCTGGAGGTGACGCTCTCCGAGCGGGAGTGACCCGGTGCGTTCTCACGCTCCCGTCTCCTGTACGCTTTCTAAGCGTCACGGGCCCATAGCTCAGGCGGTTAGAGCGCTTCGCTGATAACGAAGAGGTCGGAGGTTCAAGTCCTCCTGGGCCCACACCAGATCAGCCCCCGTCTCCCCACCAGGGGAAACGGGGGCTGGGTGCCATTCTGGGCGACTAACGCCCTGCTTCCCCGGCTTGGCCGTCGGCAGCCGCAACGACCGGTGTGGTTCAGCGGGTCCGGTAGCGCGCGTAGATCAGGCCGCTGTCGAAGGCACGCTGTTCGACGAGTTCGAGATCGAGACGCACATCGTCGGGGAAGAACCTCTTGCCGCCGCCGACCACGCTCGTGGTGATGAACAGGTGGTACTCGTCCACAAGGCCGGCCGCGATCGCCTGGGCGGCGAGGTTCGGGCCGTCGACGGTGAGGTCGTGATCGGCCTCAGCCTTGAGTCGGCGGACGGCGTCCGGGTCGAAGGCCCGCTCGATCCTGGTTTTCGCGCTGGAGACCGACTCCAGCGTCGTGGAGTAGACGATCTTCTCGGCGGCTTGCCAGTCTCGGGCGTACTGCTGGATGTGCGCAGGCACGTCGGGCCCTTCGTGCGCGGTCTCCCAGAAGACCATCGTCTCGTACATCCGACGGCCGTAGAGGTACGTGCCGACCGGGCGGAAGATATCGCCGATGAAGGTGTGCACCTCCTGGTCGTCGGCACCGGTGCCGAGGTCGCCCTCAGCTGCCTCGGCGTAGCCGTCAAGCGAGGTGATCATCGAGTAGATCAGCTTTGCCATGCTTCTTCCTCCGGATACGACAGCGCCGGCCTCTTGCCAGTCCTGCGGGTTATGACTTGAGCAGGAGCGGGAACTCATCGCGCGGCTGGACAGCCGGTTGCTGAAGCGTCTGATCCCTGATGAGGCACCTCGTCGTCGAGTACTGACCGGGCCCACGCTCACGCAGCCCCAGGTCTTCAACCGGGGGAACCGGTGGGCTGAGTGACAACTTCGGCGACTACGGGGATTCGGCGGTCAGCGCATCAAGCAACGCTTGCCGTACGGCTTGCACCCCGGGCACACCCCGAAGTCCCGCGGGCGTCCGATACATCCGGCAGCTCAGGCCTACCTGCTGGCCGGGTTCGACGAACGGGTCCTGCCCGTTGAACCGGATACTCGGCGATCCGACGAACCCGATCTCCCGCGCCTCCGCCTCCGAGCTGACGACACGCGTCACCAGGGCAGCACCGTCGAGTTCGATCTCCGCCAGCGCCTGGCGCAGTACCTGCCTCGCCGCCTCCGCGTTGGGGCAATCCGGCACGACGGCCAGTTCGATCTCCATATCTTCAGTGTCCGCGATTTCTGGCCGTGCTCCACCTTCTGGCGACGCCCGGTGAGTTCAGCAGGCAGCCTGCCTGCGGCAGTCGAGAGGGTGACAGCCGGGCAAGCAAGCGGCACCGCAACGGAGTGCGGTTTCCTGCGTCGAGATTTGCCCCGGCGTAGCGTCGGTTCTGTGACGGACGAAGTCGACGCCTACCTCGCCACATTGGACGAGCCTTCGCGCAGTGCGTTCGAGCGCATCCGTGACATCGCACTGACAGTTGTGCCGTCGGCAGCACAGGGCAAGAGCTACGGCATGGCGGCGCTGACGTTTCACGGCAAGCCACTGCTGGCGTTGCGTGCAGCGAAGACGCACCTGAGCATCTTCCCGTTCAGCGGTGACATCGTGGCGACCGTACGCGGCAGGCTCGACGGGTTCGATTGCTCGAAGGGCACGATCCGGTTCACTACCCGCGATCCGCTGCCTGAAGACGTGGTAGCTGAGATCGTGCGGCTCCGCGTCGCTGAGATCACTGCCTCCTGAGGGCGTCGCGGTTGGTCTTGCTGTGCAGGTCGAGCCGGTCGCCGGACTAGTCTGCAACGATGACCAAGACGGCGAAGGCAGACCTGCACCGCTACTTGCGCACGGCACGCGAGGCGATGCTGTGGAAACTCGAGGGGCTTTCGGAGTACGACATCCGAAGGCCGATGACCCCGACGGGCACGAACCTGTTGGGTTTGGTGAAGCACCTCGCCGGGGTCGAGTACGGCTACTTCGGCGAGACCTTCGGCCGCCCGGACCACGAGGAATTGCCTTGGCTGGAAGGCAGTGCGGAAACCAACGCGGACATGTGGGCCACCGCTGACGAGTCGCGTGACTACATCGTCGGCCTGTACAAGCGGGCGGCCGAGCACGCGGACGCAACCATCGAGGGGCACGAGCTCGATGCGGTGGGTCATGTTCGGCACTGGCCGCCGCAGCTGCGAGAGGCAACGTTGCACCTGATCCTCGTCCACGTTATTGCGGAGACGAACCGACATGCAGGCCATGCGGACATCGTCCGCGAGTTGATCGACAGCGCCGTCGGCCTGCGCCCCGACCGCGACAACATGTTCGAGGGCGATCGGGACTGGTGGGAGTCCTACCGGCTGCGGCTGGAACAAGTGGCCAGGCAGGCCGGTACTTCCTGACCGCTTCGCCACGCCATGTCACTCACGAGCACTGCTGCCGAAGCTGGGGGATTCGGGTCGCTCTCAGCGGGTAGCTACGAATTGGTGACATGAGGTGAACGGAGATGAAGGAGATGACCGGCAGGCGCGCGGATTTCCTGTTACAGGCTTTCGTCGATGCGGCGAACCAGATGGACGACTTCAGCATGGCACTCACCCTTAGCGTGCCAGGCGGCATCGTGACGGGTGACCTCGTTACAGCATCCAGATGGATGAACGAGGTGGCGACCTTGGTGGAGATGGACGGGTCAGAAGCTGCCTATCACGTGGCGAACGTCTACAGAGAGCAGGCGGGGCTTTACCGGAGGCGGCGTGCTCAGAACCGGGGCGAGGTGCTCGGTGAGGTGACCTACATCCACCTGCGTGACGCGCAATGGGTGACCGGCTCCGGCATGTTGGGCCCGGAACCCGGGATTCACTGGCGTGGGCTCATTGTCGACGTGGCCGGCTGGTCGCTGGGCCGCCTGCCCCTACCTGTCATGCCGGAACAGGGGGCTATGCAGGGTGCGTATTGACTTGTTCCACGTGGAACCGCGACTCAACGCTGCTTGCGGGCTTCGGCCTCGCTCGCCTGCTCCTCGGCGCGCTTGGCCTCCTGCTCCTTTTCGGCAGCCGTCTGCTGCGCACGGCCCTTCTCTTGTTGGGCGCTGCCCTCGCGTTCCATGTCGTCTCGGCCGAAGAACGTGCCAGCGGTCTCCTTGACCCGTCCCTTCATATCCTCAACGGCGCCCTTGATGCCTTCCTGGCGTTCGTCGCGTTCAGCCATGGGTCTGCCTCGCTCTCGCAAAAAGGTTGTGCAGGGCAACTACCCGTGACCCGTACCGGATAAACGTAAGGGTGAGCGGGTGCAGTAGCATCGCGATGGCACGGTCAGCAGGTTGTCGTCGAGGAGGGCTTCACCGTGAAGAAGCTGTTGGCACTCGCGGTTGTCGCGGGCGGCGTGTTCTTCGTGATCAAGCGCAACAGGGACGCCAAGGCGGAGGCGGACCTTTGGCGCGAGGCCACCGCACCTACCGAGCGTCCGATGAGCGGTGTGTCTCCTAACGGCAGCACACCGGCGAAGGCGAGCTCGGATTCCGCGAGCAAGAACTGAACTTCACCGCGGGTAGCCGAAGCCGCCCGCGGTGCGGGGCTGTAGCTCAATTGGTAGAGCGCCGCTTTTGCAAGGCGGAGGTCAGGGGTTCGATTCCCCTCAGCTCCACCCTAGGGGTCTTACTAGAACACGGCACCGAAACAACGCCACGTAGTAGGACCTGGACACCGTTGGTAGCCACGGGGCCGCCTCCCTTTCGGGAGGCGGCCCTTTTGGCATTTCGGGGCCGGGTGTCGGTTCGTGGTTCCGGCAGAGTCACGTCGGTGGTCTGCCAGTCGCTCTGGACGGCGTGCAGGTGTGCGAAGGGCTCCCGGAGGCTGTGGTCGGCGATCTGGTCGTCATCGACGTAGATGCTGTGGAAGATCGCTTGGTTGAGCATGCGGCGTTGCTGTTCGTCGCATCGGCGGTAGAGCTCTTGGGGGTTCTCCAGCAGCGTGAGCGCGGCTTCGATGAGCCGGGCACTGTCGGAGAGGTTCTCGGTCGTGGTGGTGAGGCGTTCGGTCAGGCGTCGTCGTTGACGCGCGATCTCGCGAAGCTTGGTCTTGATCTTGTCCTGCCCGATGGTGGAGTCGGCCGCCAGTTCGATGAGGTTCTCTTCGCGGGTGTCCAGGGCTTGCAACTCGGTGGTGAGTTGTTTGTGGAGCAGACGCTCGGAGGCTTCCTGCTCGTCGATGGCGCGAGCGACCTCGGCGCGCACGGTGGCGACGAACTGGGCGCTGAAGCGGATCGTCGCGTAATGGTTTTCCACTGCGTCTTCGATGAGGGCGACGTTGATATGCGGGGCTTCGCAGCTGCCGTTCTGCTTGTTGCGGCAGAAGAAGTAGGTGTATTCGCTGCCACGTGAGTTGACGGTGTGCTGGACGATCAGCCGCTGGGTGATGCCCGCTCGCTTGCAGCGTCCACAGAACAGCGAGCCCTTGAGGTAGTGGGGGTGCTCGCGGCGGCGTTCTCCTGCCGTGGAGCGGGATTCGAGGAGATCCTGGACGCGATCGAAGAGGTCATCGTCGATGAGCGGCTCGTGACGACCTTGGACCTCCTCGCCATCGACTTCCACGTACCCGAGGTAGTAGCGGTCCCGCAACATCATCGAGAGCTTGTTGATCGACACCTGCTTGGCGGGATGGCGACCGGTGGGCCGGGTGCGCAGGCCGCGATCGTAGAGCTCGTCGGACAGGTCTTCCAACGAGTAGTCACCGGTGACGTAGAGCTCGAAGGCAAGCTGGACAAAGGGAGCACGCTCGGGATCGACGGCGATGGTGCGGATCTCGCGGCCGTCGAACCGGTCGCGAACGTTGAGGTAGCCCAGAGGCGCGCGGCCGATCGTTCCGCCATTCTTGGCTTTCTGCTTCATCTTGTACGCGATGTCCGCGCCGGACTCCCGCGACTGGTACTCGTTGAAAGTCGCCAGGATGCCGTGCATGAGCTGACCGACGGGCGAGTCGTCGATCGACTCGGTGGCCGAGACGAGGGTGACGCCGCGTTTGCGGAGATCAGCCATGACGATGGCGTCGTCGAGCCGGTTGCGCGCCATTCGGGACAGCTTGTAGACGATGATGTAGTCGACGTCGCCGGCGTTGCGTACTCGCGTGAGCATCCGCTGGAACTCGACTCGCTTCGACATCTCGGTTGCCGTGCGACCCGGCTCGACGTATTCATCAATGATCGTCAAGCCGAGTTGCTCGGCCTTGCGCTGGCACTTGACGCGCTGGGCGGGTATCGAGATGCCTTCCGGGTCGTAGTCGTTCTTGACCTGGCCAGCCGATGACACCCGCAGATAGATCACTGCCCGGCTGCCCGGCTCTACTGCCTCGGCGACGGTCGACAGGACGGCCGGAAGAGCGCCATCCGCCAGCAACTCATCATCTCCCAGCAGTTCGTCGACGAGATCGTCGTACGCACTGGTCATCGCACACTCGTCTCGGTCGCCGAGTGCTCGGGCTCGATGAAAACGTCAACGAGGTGAAGGCCGAGCTGCTCGATAAGGCGTTGGCACGCCGCGCGCTGCGCCTCCAGGGAGGCGGCCGTGGCCGGGGCTTGTGATGCCACGCGCCGATAGGTGACGACCCGAAGCTTCGGCTCCACCGCGGTCGAGGCCGCCAATAGCACTGCGGGGGAAACACCCTCGCACGAGTTGTCGGAAGGTTCTGCGGTCGCGCCGGTCATCCCACGCTCTTCTCGTCTAGTTCGGAATGGGAGATCGCCACAAATGGCTTTTGCCTCGAAACGTCGGCATCTCCTTTTGTTTAATTCAAAATATTACCTCGATATGCCGCAGTTATTTACGCCGCTTCTGGGCGGTCGATTTGAGGCGCATCTTCGTCTTGTGTTGCTGTTGTTGCGAGACTGACGATGACTTTTGCGAGCTTGCGAATATCGGGTGGATCGTGGCGAATGCCTCGGATCACAACGCCTTGAGTATTGGCGGCGCGGCGGTTTCTCTGCCTTCTCTTTCTCTGCGGAGCCATAGTTCACCCCGCTGCGGAACTGGACGGCCGCGCGCCTTCGTTGTCCGCCGGACCGCGGAGGCTCCGGGCGGGGCCATCTCCGGTCGCCAGCAACCGCGTTGGCGAGCCGTTGGGTCGTGTTGACGAGCGGTTAGCCTGGAGCCTGCGGGCCGAGGTTGGGCGGGCCGACACGAAGGTTGGCTGTTCCGGCCGAACGGGATAGCCCTCCCGCCGGAGTTCATCGTTGACTTCCCGCTGTAGTGCGGTGATGGCCTCGATCGTCAATCCGTCCGGGTAGTGGTTGGTGGCCATCACGCGGCCCTCCGGTGATCGGGCGACAGCGCATTCGCGGAGTCGCCTGCCTCGGCCGAGGCAGGGACACCCCACGAGCGATGGTCGGCAGCGGCGAACTCCTCGACGGTCACCAGCGGCGGGTGCACCCACACCTCCGACCAGACCCAGTCGGCTCGCGGGGTCGGCTTTCCGTGGTGGGTGCGCCCCCAGACCTGGCGGCCGAGGTACTTCGGGTTGCGCAGGATCGCCCGCACAATCGCCACCGTCCACACGCCGGGCTCGCCCGTCTCGGGGTCCAACGGCGCGGGGTAGCGAGACGCGGCGAGTCGGCGACGGATCTCCGTGGTGGACAAGCGATCCTCGCCTCTCCACACGAAGATCATCCGCACCGTGGACGCTTCGACCGGTTCGATGAGCAGCCGAGTGCGCCAGCGCGCTCGGCGGCCAGCCGGAGTGACCCGGACCCGCCGGGCGCGATAGCCATAAGGCACGTCTCCGGTGTTGAAACCGGCGCGCACCAATTCCTCGGACACGGTGCGGGCCGCAGCAAGGTTTGCAGCGTGGTAGTCGCGCAGGACGCGCTGCCGCACGCGCCACGACGGCGTGGCCTCACCGGTGTCCGGCTCTGTTGCCGACCCGAACAGCCGGGCGCCCATCGCTGTGAGGCGCTGCCCGAAGGTCTGGCGGCCGGCGGTCGCAGCCCAACGCGGAATGCGGTCGCTGGACTCATCCTGCGCGGTGTTGTTCGAAGGCATGGCGGTTCTCCAATTCCGTGAAGGGCTATGAGGCGCGCGAGGTCTGCGCGCGAGTGGGCGTCCGGCCTCCAGCCTGGCGCGGACGCGGCGAGCCAGGGCGGGTGCGTCCGTTTCTTTGGCCGCGTGCTCGCGGTCCCTTGCCGCGCGCGGAAGTCGGCCCGCGGTCGGGCTGGTGGCCTGGTTCTTCGGCGCGCAAGGAGGTCAGAAGCCGGGTATGCCAGGCCAGCGCGAAGCGCAGGCAGTTGGATTCGCTGCGGTGGCTGGGCGTGCAGCCGGGCACATACCTGCCCCGGAAACTCCAGGCTGCCGAGTCGCTGCTGGAGATCGCGTCGGCATATCGGCCCAGCCCGAGTACCTTCGCTCCGAAAGCGTGCAAGCGGTACCCGCGAGCCGACAGCGATCGCATGATCTGCTCGACTTCCGCGGTGTGCTGACGACGGCACACACTGCCCACCCCGACCAGCGGCAGCGCGGCGAGATCGACGCCATGTCGTTCGTAGAGATCGGCGCACCGGTTGTAGTCCGCAATGGACTGGCCTTGCAGCACGGGGATGATCGGCAGCTCGGGCGCGAGATCGCGCAGCCGTAGGTAGTTGGTGACGGTGCGGTTCTGGTGGACGCGCACCGTCGCGCCGGTGCGTGCCAGAACATGGCTCTCCGTCATGTGGTCCATTGGCGCGGCCCACTCGAGGTGGCTGATCTCGGTGGCGTAGCGGCGAAGTGCCGCGACGTAGCCGCGTTCGTCGATGCGCCACCGGCCGTGCATCGACAACTCCGTGAAGCCTCCTGGGTCGCACGCCCACGGCCCGGTCGCGCGCGGCAGGCTGCGCCGCTTGGCCAGCCTGCGGTGGGAGACCAGCAGCGGGACACCGAGATCGCGGGTGAGCCAGGACGGCTGATGGGTGCCCAGGTAGAACCTCATCGCGACACCGCCCGCCGAGCGAGCTTCGCCGCCAGTAATGCCGCGACGGTGAGCACGGTCGCGACCGTCTTGCCGAGGATCTGACCGGGCACTGCGGCGAAGGATCCGAACGCCAGCGGCACGAACAGGACGCTGTCGCTGACCAGTCCGACGACGTTCGAGCCGACGACCGCGCCCAGCCGTGACCGGACCCGAATCCGGCCGTAGATGACTGAGTCGAGGCACTCGGACACGGCGAACGCGACGACGCTCGCGACGGCGATCTGCGGTGAGGCCAACGACCAGGACAGCCATGCCCCCACCACGATCGCGGCGAGAACGCCCGACGTGCCCAGGGCTTCGTGCAGCAGGTCTCGCAGCGTCAGCGTCACCCCGGCCCACAGCGTGCCGGCGGGCACGATCAGCGAGCCGACGAGCAGAGCCGCCCAGTGCGTGGAGGCCCAGTTCGCCATCACCACCGAGCCGACGTAGGCGGCCGACACCGCCAGCCCCGACCAGCGGAGTCCATGCCCTGCCTCCGCGCGTGAGCGCGGCAGCCCGGTCATGCCGCACGCTCCGCGGGGACTGGGTCGCCGGACCGGCACGACCACGGCGAGCAGCCGTCGGGATCGTCCTCCTCCACCGCCTTGGCGGAGACCAGCCGCAGGTGGCGCTTTCCGGGAGCGGGCGGGTCGAGGTCGACTTCGTCGAGCGGCTGACAAGACCGGTGCAGGAAGTACTGCCCGCGCAGTTCCTGGCCCTGCCGGGTGGCGTGCGGGTAGCCGTCGCGGATGGCGCGGTCGAACTCGACCGCTTCGGCCCAGCCGTCGGGGTCGTTGTCGCGGAGCCAGCGCCAGCCCGCGTTGCCGTGGAACGCCCGATGCAGGCGCTTTTCACTGTTTCGCCGAACCCGCGTTCGGCGAGATAGTCGGCGCACCGGGCGCGGTCCCAGCCGAGGTCGATCAGCGGGAACACGTTGCGCAGGTATTTGACGCCGGAGTCCTTGGCGCGGGTGAACTCGTCGGTGCTGATGCCGATGGCCTGCTCCACATACAGCCCGCGCGGCACCCGTCGCGGATGCGGGTAGCCGAGCAGTTCACGCGCCGCCTTCTTCAGCGGCGAAATTTTGTACTCGCTAGTACATTGCCTGCGCGCCAAGCCTCGGCTGCCGTCGGGGTTGAGCACGTGCAGCGGCATCGACACGAACCGGTGGGCCGGGTCGAGCGCGTCGTCGCGGATGTTGCCCGCCGACACCGTGCGCACCGGAATGCCGAACTTTGCGGCGTGCGCACGGAGCCGGGCGAGGTTCGCGTAGACGGCGCGTGGTTCCCAGCCGGTGTCGGCGAACAGGGCGACGTCGAAGCGCGGAATGACGCCTTCGCAGGCCAGCAGCAGGACGGCGCTGCTCTGGACCCCGGCGCCCAGCGAGAGGCATCGCAAGACCGGACCGGCGTCGTGAGTGGAGGCTGGTTTGGTCATGCCGCGTTCGCCTCCTCTGCGTATCCGGAGGGCTCGGTGGAACCGGCGCCGAGGAGCGCGGCGAGGTCGTCGAGCAGCAACCCGACGGCGTACGTGGCCTGCTGCGGGACGACACCGTTGCCCAACGCACGAAGCTGCGCGGTGCGCGGCAGCGGAAGAGCCGTCACCCAGCCCGGCTCGAGCCCTTGGAGCCACTCGACGAAGACAGGAGCCAACACGGGACGCCCATGGACACCCGGTTGCGTGGGAAACGGTGCCGGTCGCCCAAGCACCTGTTCCCAGCGCCGAACGGCCGGCGCGTAGTCGCCCCAGTCCACCTCGGGATGCACGGCTGCTGGCGAGGCGAGATCCGGGTCGGCGACGGCTACGAGATGCCGCCGCCCGCTTCCGGGACGAGCAGGCGCATCACCGCCGACGGCAGCATCAGGTCGCCCTTGGACCCCCGCTGCGCCGGACAGCCCTTCGTCCCGTCGGTCGCCCGCGGCGTCGGCAGGAACGCCTCGGGATCCACCAGCGGAAGCACCTGCTGCGACAGCGGCGGCCGGAAACCCGCACCCGCCCGGCGTCCTGCCGTGCCCGTGTCCGAGGCCCTCGGCGTCGGCAGCAGCCGCGCCTCGTCGGGCAGCGACGGACCACCACCCTGCGTCCTGCGAGTGCAGTTCTTCGCATCCGAGGCGGTCGGCGTAGGCAGCAGCTTCATCACCGCGTCCACCGCGTCGTGCAGATTCACTTGATGCCCACCAGCTCGACGCCGCACCGGATCCGCCGGACCTCGATTGTCGCCGTCGCGCGCTTGCGGGGTCGGCAGCATCCGGGGAGGAAGCGAAGCGGGGCCAGGCGAGCAGGAACACCCGTTCTCTGCGGTGTGCCGCGCCGATGTCGGCGGCGCGGACGCTACGCCAGAGCGCGTCATACCCCGCTTCGGCCAGGTCGCCGAGTACACGGTGGAGACCTCCGTTGCGCCAGCGAAGCGCGGCGACGTTCTCCACGACGAGCAGCGCGGGTCGTAGTACGCGAACGCCCGCCACGATGTCTGTCCACAGTCCACTGCGATGGCCCTTCTCGATACCCACGCGCCGCCCGGCGGCGGAGATGTCCTGACACGGGAACCCGGCCGTCAGGACGTCGACCGGCTCGACGTTCGTCCAGTCGATGGCACGGACGTCGCCGAGGTTGGGGATGCCCGGCAACCGGGCGGCGAGGATCGCGGCGATGTGCGGGTCAGGGTCGGCGCACCAGGCCAGCCGACCCCCGCCGAGTGCGGCAATCACCCCGAGGTCCAGTCCGCCATAGCCGGTGCAGACCGACCCGACGACAGGTCCGGGGCTCGCGCCGATCGACACGTTCTGCCGTACTTCGTCCGGCACGGTCTGCGCGGTGGCCGCCCGCACCGCCCCCGCCGCCGTCGTGGTGACGGCGACGAGGGCGGGGGCGGAGTTGCGCCCCGACCGGGCTCGGGTGCGGGGTGGCCGGGTGGTCATGCCGCCCAGCTCTCCGACACACCCGACTCGCCCCTCGGGTTCTCGGCGTGCCGCGTTCGACCGGTGAGGAACCGTCGGTAATCCTGGCGTTCCGTCGAGATTCCTGAACCCGCCGAGCGGCGCAGGGCCGTGCGGAAAATCAGCACATCCTCATGGCTGATGAGGTGCAGCGGTAGCCCGGCTTCGCGCTGTTTGCGGATGAAGTCGCGCTGGAAGAAGCTGCCGCGCGCGACGAGGTCGTGCTCGGCTGCCCGCGCCAGCAGCGCGACGCAGCGTTCGACCGGGATCAGGCCGGCGTGCAGTCCGCAGGCCAGGATCTGCGAGGGCAGGTCGATCAGTTCGGCGTGTTCGCGCCAGGGCCGGATGGTGATGGCGATGTGCCCGCCTGGCTTCAGGAACGGCACCAGTCCGGCGAGGATGCGGGTGAATCCGGCCAGCAGTCGGTGGTGCCCGATGTTGGCGAGGTTTCCGCGGTCGAGGGTGTTGCCGTAGAGGTGGTGGTACTTCTGTACCCCTGCGCCCGGCGCGACCGACACCTGCCCGTGCGTGGACGGCCCGTACGGCGGCGAGGTGACCACCAGCGCCGCTTGCCCGGCGTACTCCGGCGGGAGCAGTGACGCGATCTGGCGGGCGTCGCCGTGGAACACCCGGCCCTCGTGCTCCACCCCGGCGTCGTGGGCGAGCGCGAGGTTGGCGCGGGCGACGTCGACCCAGTGCGGCTCGTACTCGATCCCGACCGCGCGGCGCCCCGCGTGCAGAGCTTCGACGAGGGTGGTGCCGATCCCGCACATCGGGTCGAGCACCAGGTCGCCCGGCTCGGTGTAGTGGGCGATCGCGTGCGTCGCGACGGCCGGGAGCATCTTCGCGGGATGCGCGGTCGACTCGGGCGTGTAGCGGCCCTTGCGCTGGGCAGCCGGTGAGGTCTGCGCGGTCGTCCACACCGACACCGCCACGTCTCCCGCCGAGTCGTCGGCGACCCGCACGGGCGGTGTACCGGTGGTGCCGTCGAGGTCGTCGATGAGCGCGCGCGGGACGCGCTGGGTCGGCTCGTCCACCGGGTTCTCCTCACGGGCCGGGGCCGGGGCGGTAACTGCGTTGGACAGGGCGCGCGGGAAGCGGTCGTCAGCCACGGGCGTGCCTTCCTGGCGGTGGTCTCCGGGCTGGGCGGGGTTCGGCACCTGGGCGTGGGTCATCGGATGACTCCGCTCTCGAGTGCCGCGTCCGCCGGGCTCACACGAGGCGGCTCGTAGTCGTGCGGCTGGGCGAAGACGAGGACGTCGGAGTGGATCCGCCGATGCGGTGCGGGCAGCCCGCGCACGACCGCGCGGTGTCGAGCCCGCGCCTCGTTCCCGGCCGTCGGACCGTCGGGCTCGGCGAGGGATTCGGCAGCGAACCGGCCGCCGCGCACCGGCGCGTGCAGGGCCACGATGTGCTGCAGGTAGAGCAGGTCGGCGTTCTGCGCGGAGGCCACGACCGCGCCGGTCGGGTCGATCAGCTCACCGGCGGGCCAGTCACAGTGAGTGAGAACTACGAGGATGCCGCCGACCCGCAGCAGCCGCGCCGCGACCAACGCCACGAGGTCGCTGGACTGGTCGCCGCCGTGCTCGGGGCGCAGGCTCGTGATGATCAGGTCGGTGTCCGCCGGTGCGTCCCCGGCACCGTCGAACACCCCGTCGCCGATGCCCGTCCGCACCGACGGGAAGGCGGTCACGGCCGAGCGATCGGCGTCGCCGACAAGGTCCGCCCAGAACGGTCGCGCACCCGGACCGGTGGCGGCCGGGTCCACCGCGACGCGCACCACGCGGCCGGTCCGGTCAAGCGCCTCGACGGCGGCGAGCGCGTCGGCCAGCGCGTGGTCCGGCTCGGTTGCCGGGGCGTGGTCGATCACCCCGTCCGCGCCGATCGACGCGAGCGGCGCACGGCTACCGGAGGTCGGCCAGGGCAGCAGGGCGACCCGCCCGCCGGACTCGCTGAACGAGCTGACGATCTTGCTGACGATCGGTTCCGGCCAGGCCGTGTCGAGCTCGATCGGAGCCGGGCCGGCCGTCCAGACCGTCGCCGGGGTGGGCGTCGCCGTGGACCCGCGCGACCGGGAGCGAGTGCTCGCCGAACCGGGCTTGGCGGGACTGACCCTGGTGGTGGTCGACGCGGTCGGATAGGGGCGGCGATCCCCGCCTCGGCGGGTGCCGGAGCGGGTGCTCGCTGGGCGAGTCGTGTCACCGCGCCGCTTCGGTCCGCGGCTCGTGGGGCGGTCGGACTGGGTCATGGAATCCTCGCAGAACCTCTGGGGTGCGCGCCGCGATACGTGGCGCTCTGTGACACCCCCCGACTCCGAAAAACGACCCACTTTTCCAGGGCTGTTACCTAATCTTTATCGTCAATATTCGGCGCGATTCGGGGTTAAATAATGCACATGAGGCTCGCGCGCGTGCTCGCGTAGAGCTTGTGTTGAGTCGTCCGTCGCGCGGGCTCCAAAATTTTTCCGGCAACCTCAACGCGCGACGACAGTCCGGGCCGCCTCGCGGCCTGCCCTGCGTCCCGTGGGCCTATTACCGGATCGCCACCAAAACGCCACCAAAACACTGTTACTACAGCTCAGGGCCTATTACCGACGATCAATAAATGATCTTGTCTGACCTTCGCGGCGGGTGCTGCTCCAGGCTGTAGATGATCTTTGTGGCGCTTGGAGGCGGCTGTTCAAGATCATCGGTGGCGCTTTGGAGGCCATTTGGTGGCGGTTTCGTGGCGTTTTGGTGGACCTGATTTGGCTTCCTTGCGTGGTCACTGTTTCCCGGACCACGAAAAGGAGCCGTCATGGCCCCGAATCGCATATTCCGCCGCACGTCTTTCGAGCGTGACTCGCTTCCGCTGGATTCCGCGCGGACGGCGTTCGAGTGGTTGGTCACCGGGCCGAGCCCGGTCTCCATCGAGGGCTGGCTCTTCCCCGGTCTGCCCCGGCGGCGGGTGCCCCTCGACGAGCTGCGGGACCTGCTTCTCGACGCCAACCTTCCGATGTCCACCGTGGACCCGATCTGGGTCCACCTGGTCACCCGTTCTCGCGACGAGGGCGGAACCTGGACCGTCGCGTGCGTCGGCGTCGCCCTGCCCGCGCTGTTCGCCATTGCCGCCGAGTTGTCCGCGCCGTACGCCGACGACCACCGCGACATCCACGCCGCGATTCTGACCGGCTTCCTGTCCGAGCTGGCGAGCATCGACCTCGCCAGGCCGTGGGTCATGTGGCGGCTGCGCTGCGCGGGCCTGCGCGCGGGACACCTCTTCATTCGCGAGGCACTCGACCGCCCGATGCCCACCGATGAGGATTTCCACTCCAGCGAACCCACCCCGCCGTGGGGGCACCCGGACTTCGTCCTCGCCCGCGCCGTCGCCGATGGGGCGATCACCGGCGACGAGGCCGAACTGATCGGCTCCACTCGCCTCGAGGACTACACACTCACTGCCGCTGCGGCCGACCGCGGCGTCAAGGTCACCGCCCTGCACTGGGTCCGCAGCCAGGCCGAAGCGCGCCTGCTCGCCTGGCTCACCGACCAGGCGCCGCACGACGACCCCGCCGACCGCCGCGAGCGCGACGTGGAGATCCGCGCGGTGAACGCCACAGCCATCACCGCCGCCGCGAGCGACGCCAGCCGTGCCCCGCGCCGACCGACCCGGAAGTCACGCACGGTGACCAGGATCGGCGGAAAGTCGTTGGTCACGGTTCGGTCACGCGCCTGGAAAAAGGCCCCCGAATCCGGAGTCGAGGGCTGCGGGAGGACCCCAGCCGCTCCCGCGCACACCACCTCGCTCGACCGCTCGACCGGAACACCCCGGCAGCTGTCGAGCACGACTCCGGAGGTGCCGCGATGCGCCTGACCCATTCGCCCGTCCGCCGCCGGCCAGACCGTCGCAGCAGCGACCGTCGGCCTCGCCGTGGACCCGTCCTCCTCCCGCTCGGAGCGGCTCGCCGAGCCCGCCGGGCTACCTCCTGCACCTCCCGGCCGACCACTCCTGCGTACACCACACCTCGGATGTCTTCCCTGTCGGCCGGCCGTCGTCGGACCACACTTCGGCGGAACCTCGCTCTGCTCACCGGCGTGGCCGTCGTCGCGCTGTTCGTGCCCGCCTCGGCCGCGCACGCGGACACCGTGGTGGTCGCCCTGGCCGGATCTGTAGATCAGGTTCTGACCAACATCCGCAACTGGGTGATGGGCATCCTCGCCGGCTTGGCGACCGTCTTCCTGTCCATCGGCGGGGTGCGCCGGGTGATGGGCGGCGGCGATCCGGGCGAGCAGGAGAAGGCCAAGGAATGCTTCAAGGCCGCCGCAATCGGCTACGGCCTCGCCGCGCTCGCACCCCTGGTCGTCACCGTGCTCCAGGGCATCGTGGGGGCCTGAGCCATGTCCACGACCAGGCCCGCCCGTCGTCGGACATCGACCGCTCCGACCGTCCACAGCCTGCGCTCCGACGAGCCCGCACCGGCTCGCCCAGAGGCCACCGGCGCCAGCCGGGAACTGCTCGCGCCTCCGGCCGCGAGCACGCGGCGTGCCAGTGGCCGGCGCACCCGGCCCGGACGATGGGTTCGGCGACTGCGCATGACGCGGAGCCGAGCGCTGGTGATGCTGGCGCTGAGCCTGGTCGTCCTGCTCGGCGGCACCCTCGCCGTCAGCGCCGCCGCAACCCCCGGCGGTCCGGCCGCCGCTCAGCCCGCGCCGCCCCCGCCCCTGCCGCTACCGACCGTCGACCCGTGCACACCGGACTCGCCGTTGCCGGTCTGCCATCTGCCCGCGCCCACGACCACTCCGCCGCTCACCGGCGTCCCGCTGCCGATCCCAACCGGGCCGAGCACGCCGGTGACGTGCTTCCCCGGTTCGCTGCAGTACGAGTGCACGCACCCGTCCACCACGCCGGCTCCTCCCCCGTGCACGGGGGAGGGCTGCATCCCACAACCGCCGACTTCGGCACCGCCCACCAATCCCGGTACCGGCCAGCCTGGCAGCGGTGACGACGGCGAGGCCGACTGCGGGATCACCGACATCGGCGGCTGCATCACCAACGCGATCAACGCGTTCTTCCGGGGCATCGTCACCGCCGCGCTCAACCCGCTGCTGGACTTGTTGTCCAAGACGCTGCTGACCACTCCGACGCCCGACTCGCTGCCGCGGATCGGGGAGCTGTGGACGAACTCCTGGCAGATCCTGCTCGCCTGCTACGGGATGTTGATCCTCATCGCCGGGATCCTGGTGATGGGCTACCAGACCCTGCAGACCCGGCACTCGATCAAGGAGATCGCGCCCCGGATCGTGGTCGGGTTCCTCGCCGGAGCCCTGTCGCTGTGGGTGGCGACCAAGGGCATCCAGATCGCCAACGGACTTGCCCAGGCGGTGATGGGCGGCGGCCTGGACGTCAGCTCGGCCGGCGAGACGTTGAAGAACCTCGTTCTTGGGTCGCTCAACGGCGGGATCTTCATCATCTTCATCGGCATCTTCCTCGCCGGGATGCTGATCGTCCTGCTGGTCACCTACGTCGTGCGCGTCGCGTTGACGGTGATCCTGATCGCCGGGGCACCGATCGCGCTGATGTTCCACGCGCTCCCGCAGACCGAGGGCATCGCGCGCTGGTGGTGGAAAGCGTTCGGTGGCTGCCTGGCCATCCAGGTTGTGCAGTCACTGACGTTGATCACCGCGATGAAGGTGTTCCTCGCGCCCGGCGGGTTCACCCTGTTCGGCCCGACCGTCAGCGGGTTGGTCAACCTGCTCGTCGCGCTCGCGCTGATGTACATCCTGTTCAAGATCCCGTTCTGGGTGCTGTCCTCGGTCAAAGGCAGCGGCGGTCGCTCGATCCTCGGCTCGATCGTGCGCGGCTTCATCGCCTACAAGACCTTCGGCCTGCTCGGTGGCCGAGGCGGCGGTGGCCGCAAGCCGCGCCCGTCCGGTGGCGGCGGTGGTCGCGGAGGCAACGGGGGCGGCGGTCGCGGACCAACGGACCCCTACGCCCACACCCGCACCACCGCTGACGGCCAGTACATGCTGCCGCTGGCCGGTGTGCGCCGCAGCCGTCCGGCCGCCAAACCCAAGCCCGCTCCCGCGCCGAAACCGAAGGCCGGGCCGGGCCGCCAGCTGGCGCTGCCACTCGGGGACGACTGGCCGGAGAACAAGCCGGTCCTCGGGCGCGACGGCCAGTACCGGTTGCCGCTGGACGCCGAGCGCGTCAAGCCGACGCCGCCTCCGGCATCACCCAACCAGCCGGGCGGTCGGCGTCGGGGCGGGCAGCAGCTGGAGTTGCCGTTCGACCCGTACAAGGGCAACCGGCCGACTCGCTCCGGGCAGTACCCGCTGCCGCTGGACGGTGTGCGCCGCACGCCGCGCCCGTCGAGCCCGCCGCCTCCGGCCGCACCCCCGGCTCGGTCGCGCGGCACTCAGATGGAGCTGCCCTTCGATCCGTACAAGGGCAACCGGGCCACCCGCTCCGGGCAGTTCCCGCTCCCGCTGGACGGCGTGCGCCGCACACCGCGCCCGTCGACCCCGACACCGGCGACGCCACCACCGCGACCCGCCTCGCCCGCCGGGCAGCAGCTCCGGCTCCCGCTGGACCTGCCGAAACCACCGCGGCGCACCTCGCCGCCACCACCCAAGCCCGGAGGTAAGTCGTGACTTCGCCCGTTCGCATTCCCGCCGACGTCGACATGGCCGACAAAGTGATCGGCCCGTTGACCGCCCGCCAACTAGCGATCCTCGCGGTGACCGGCCTCGTGCTCTACGCCGGGTGGACCACCACTCGAGCGGTTGTGCCGCTCCCGGTGTTCCTCGCGCTGGCCATCCCGATCGGGGTGAGCGCGGCCGTCATCGCGCTCGGTCAGCGCGATGGGATCTCGATGGACCGCCTGCTGGTCGCCGCGATCCGGCAACGCATGGGACCGCGCCACCGGGTCGCCGCCCCCGAAGGCGTTCGCCCCGCGCCGGAATGGCTGACCAGCCAGACCGCCTCCTCGAGTGCGAACCGGACCGCTGGCAAGGGCAAGTCGGCCAAGGCCAGGAGCAAAGCGGCGGTGCCCGAGCAGATCTCGCCGTCGGCGTTGCGGCTACCCGCCGAAGCGGTCACCGACACCGGCGTGGTCGACCTGGGCACCGACGGTCTGGCCGTCGTCGCGGTCGCCTCAACGGTGAACTTCGCGCTGCGGACGCCGTCCGAGCAGGAGTCTCTGGTCGCGTCCTTCGGCCGCTACTTGCACAGCCTGACCGCCCCGGTGCAGGTGCTGGTGCGCACCGAACGGCTCGACCTGTCCGGCCAGATCGCCGAGCTGCGGGCGCGCGCGGGCGGGCTGCCGCACCCTGCGTTGGAGGCTGCCGCCGTCGAGCACGCCGACTACCTGGTGCAGCTCGGCGAGCAGACCGACCTGCTGCGGCGCCAGGTGCTGTTGATCCTGCGCGAGCCGATGGGTGCCGCTGGCCCGACTGACGGGCTCGGCGGGCCCGGCCCGCTGGCCGTGTTGTCCTCGCTGACCCGCGGCAAACGCCGCGCGAATGCCGAGACCACACAGGCGAGCGCCGGGGCGCGGCGGGCGGCGGAGTCACGGCTGGTGCGCCGCCTCAGTGAGGCGATCGAGCTGCTCGCTCCCGCCGGGATCGTGGTCACCCCGCTGGACGCCGGGCAGGCCACCGCCGTGCTCGCCTCGGCGTGCAACCCCGACACCCTACTGCCGCCCTCGGCGGCCCTGGCCGGTGCCGACGAGGTCATCACCACCGCCGGCAGCACCGACCCGGACGACGGCGACCTCGCCGAGGACCGCCCGTTCTGGCAAGGCGACGACCGTGCCGCGGTCGACCAGGACGAGTACGGCCCGGACGACGGCGAGGTCGACGACTGGGACTACGAGGACGAAGACGACGACTACCCGGAGAGGGGGCGGTTGTCATGACCACCCGAACGCGGCGCGGCCAGCGCCGTCCCAACACTCGGCCCGCCGCGCACCACCGGGCAGCCGCGTTCACACCGGACGCCCTGTCCGTTGGCGCACGGCATCTCGAAGTCGGCAACGAATGGGTGTCCAGCTTCGCCGTGACCGGGTTCCCGCGTGAGGTCCACCCCGGCTGGCTCGCGCCCCTGCTGACCTACCCCGGCCGCCTCGACGTCGCGCTGCATGTCGAGCCGATCGACCCGGCCACCGCCGCCGCGCGGCTGAAGAAACAGCTCGCCAAACTCGAGTCGGGCCGGCGGCACACCGCCGAGCACGGCCGCCTCCACGACCCGCAGGTCGAAGCCGCCACCGAAGACGCCTACGACCTGTCCTCCCGCGTGGCGCGGGGCGAAGGCAAGCTGTTCCGCGTCGGGCTGTACCTCACGATCCACGCCCCGTCCGAGCGGGCGCTGGCCGACGAGGTAGCGGCGCTGCGCTCGCTGGCGGCGAGCCTGCTGCTCGACGCCAAGCACACCACCTACCGGTCGCTGCAGGGCTGGGTGTCGACCCTGCCGATGGGCCTGGACTTGATCGGGATGCGCCGCACCTTCGACACCTCCGCGCTCTCGGCGGCGTTCCCGTTCACCTCGCCCGACCTGCCCGCGGCCGACCCGACGTCGGTGGCCGCGCCGTCGGGAGTGCTCTACGGCTACAACGTCGGATCGCAGGGGTTGGTGCACTGGGATCGTTTCGGCGAGGGGATGCACAACCACAACTCCGTCATTTTGGGCAGGAGTGGGGCGGGCAAGTCCTATCTGGTCAAGCTCGAACTCCTGCGCAGCCTGTACCGGGGAATCGAGATCGCGGTCGTCGATCCGGAGGACGAGTACGCCCGCCTGGCCGCCGCCGTGGGCGGCACCTACGTCCATCTCGGTGCCCGCGACGTCCGGCTCAACCCGTTCGACTTGCCCATCCACACCCGCGCCGACGGCCGCCGGACCGCACCGAAAGACGCCCTCGTGCGGCGGTCGCTGTTCCTGCACACCGTCATCGCGGTGCTCGTCGGCAGTGAGCTGGAGGCCGCCGAGCGGGCCGCGCTGGACCGGGGCATCGCCGCGACCTACCAGTCGGTGGGGATCACCGCCGACGCCCGCACGTGGACTCGTCCCTCACCGACCTTGCGGACCTTGCGCGACCAGCTGGCCACCGCGGGCCAGGCCGGCGACCGGGCCGCCGCCGAGCTCGCGGCGAGGTTGCACCCGTTCGTCGAGGGCGCGTTCAAGCAGCTGTTCGACGGCCCGACGACCACCAATCCCGAAGGTCACCTGGTGGTGTTCAGCCTGCGGGACTTGCCCGACGAGCTGAAAGCCATCGGCACCCTGCTCACCCTGGACGCCGTCTGGCGGCGAGTGTCCAACCCCGCGATTCGCCGCCCGCGCCTGGTGGTCGTGGACGAGGCGTGGCTGTTGATGAAAGAAAAGTCGGGCGCGGAGTTCCTGTTCCGCATGGCCAAAGCCTCTCGGAAACACTGGGCAGGCTTGACCGTCGCGACCCAGGACACCGCCGATGTTCTCGGTAACGATCTCGGCAAAGCCGTGGTGGCCAACGCCGCGACCCAAGTGCTGCTGCGGCAGGCGTCGCAGGCCATCGACGAGATCACCCAGACTTTCGATCTGTCGGCCGGGGAACGGCAATTCCTGCTGTCGGCGGACCGAGGTCAGGGATTGCTGTCAGCGGGCACCCAGCGCGTCGCGTTCCAAAGCATTGCCTCACCCACCGAGCACTACCTCGTCACGAGTAATCCGGCCGAACTCGCCGGATACGCCGCGGACGTCGACCCCGGCGAGGCTGACGCCGAGGAGCAGTCCTTCGTGGACTTGGGCTTTGCCAGCGAGCAGGCGTATGCGGCTGAGGGCGATGAGTTCGGTTCGTTCGGTGCTGATGAGGACATCGAACTCGATGCTGCCTGACGCGGGCCGTCCCTTTTCTTGATTGCGCATTTCTTACTTTCTTGGAAGGACCCGTAATGCTTTCCTGGATACCGGCTGCCCTCAACCACCCCGAGCTGTCCCATGTGTTGGCTGCTCACGGAATCGTGCGGATGGGCCTGTCGAATGGTTGGCTCGGGGATTACCTGCGCGACCCCGGCGGTGCGCTGCTCAGGCTGCTGGGTCACCTGCGGGACTGGGCGATCACCTGGGGGCCGTTTGTCGGCCCGGTGCTCGCCGTCGGCATCGCGGGCTTTGTGGTCGGCCGGCGCCGGTGGGCGCGGCGCTGCCACGCGAGGCTTCTCGCCGACGCCCGCCAGGTCACCGTGCTCGCCCCGCCCACCGTCGATCCTGCGGGCGGCGCGGCGTTGTGGTCCAACCTCGTCGGGCTGCTGCGCCCGGCCTGGCGTCGGTGGTTCACCGGGCAGCCCCATGTGGCTTGCGAGTACACGTTCTCCGAGGCGGGGGTCGGCATCCGGCTGTGGGTACCTGGCGTGATCCCGCCCGGCCTGGTCGAGCGTGCCATCGAAGCCGCCTGGCCCGGCTCACACACGCGGGTTGGCACCGCCGACCCGCCCTTGCCACCGTCCGAAGCTGGGCAGCGGCGGCTGATCGTCGGCGGCGAACTCCGTCTCGCCCGCTCCGAGGCGCTGCCGATCCGCACCGACTTCGACGCCGACCCGCTCCGTGCCCTGATCGGCGCCCCGGTCGGGCTCGGCCGCGACGAGTACGCCTGCGTGCAGATCCTCGCGCGCCCGGTCACCGGTCGCCGGGTCGCCAAAGCCCGGCGCTCCGCGCGGCGAGTGCACACCGGGGGCTCCACCCGAGTGGTCGGCCGCCTGCTCGACCTCGTCACGCCCGGCGTCAAGTCCGGAGCCGCCCGGCATACGGCGAAGTCCGGGGCACTGCACAGCGATCCGCAGACCTCGCTCGAGTACGCGGCGCAGAACCGCGCCATCGTCGCCAAACAGCGCGGCTCTCAGTACGAGACGGTCATCCGCTACGCCGTTGCCACGCTCCTGCCCGCCGACGCCACCGAGAGCGAGGTCCGCCAGGCGCGGGATGTCGCCCGCGGCCGGGCACACGCGCTGGCCGCGAGCTTCGCCTCCTACACCGAGCACAACCACTACACCCGTCACCGCGTCCGGCACCCCGGCCCCGTGCTGGCCGACCGGCGCCTCGGCAAGGGCGACCTGCTGTCCGTGGCCGAACTGGCGGCGCTGGCGCACTTGCCAACCGACGAGGCGATCCCCGGTGTGCAGCGTGCCGGCGCCCGCGCGATCTCCCCGCCACCGGGCATCGCCACGCCCGGCCCGGAGGCCAAGCCGATCGGGGTCACCGACACCGGCCACGAACGCCCCGTGGCGCTGCGCGTCCCGGACGCGCGGCACCACCTGCACGTCATCGGCGCGACCGGCTCCGGCAAGTCCACCTTGCTGGGCAACATGATCCTGGCCGACGCCGAGGCCGGGCGCGGGATCGTGCTGATCGACCCCAAGGGCGACCTCGTCACCGACATGCTCTCCCGCCTGCCTCGCTCGGTAGCGGATCGTGTCGTGATCTTCGACGCCGACTCCAAGTCCCGGCCGCCGTGCCTGAACCCGCTGGACGGCGGGGAAACCGACCTGACCGTCGACAACCTCGTCTCGGTGTTCCGGCGCGTCTACAGCGCCTTCTGGGGTCCGCGCACCGACGACGTGATGCGCGCCGCCTGCCTGACCCTGCGCACCCAGGAAGGCGTCGCCACCCTCGCCGATCTGCCCAAGCTGCTGGCCGATCCCGCCTTCCGATCACGGGTCACCGCCGGGATCACCGACCCGGTGCTGCGGGGGTTCTGGTCCTGGTACGAGGAACTCACCGACTCCTCCCGCAGCCAGGTGATCAGCCCGCTGATGAACAAGCTGCGGGCGTTCCTGCTGCGGCCGTTCGTGCGCGACGCCATCGCGGGCGGACATTCCACAGTGGACATGGCGGAGGTGCTCGACGGCGGGATCTGCCTGGTGCGTATCCCCAAAGGCTCGCTGGGCGAGGAAACCACCCGGCTGGTCGGGTCGCTGGTGGTCGCACGGACCTGGCAGGCGACCACCGCCCGTGCGCGCACGCCGCAACGCCAACGCCGGGACGCGTCGATGGTGATCGACGAGTGTCACAACTTCTTGAATTTGCCCTACCCGATCGAGGACATGCTGGCCGAGGCGCGGGGCTTCCGGGTCGCGATGACCTTGGCGCATCAGCATCTTGGCCAGCTTCCGCGTGAGTTGAGGGAAGGCATGTCCACCAACGCTCGCAGCAAGATCTTCTTCAACGCCTCCCCGGAGGACTCTCGCGAGCTGTCCCGGCACACCGCGCCCCGTCTGTCCGATCACGACCTGGCGCACCTGGGCGTCTACCACGCCGCCGTACGGCTGGTGCTCAACGGGGAAGAGGCACAGCCGTTCACCATGCGCACCCAGCCGCTTCCTCGTGCGATTCCCGGCCGCGCAAGGGAAATCCGCGGTATCGCCCGTCGTGCCTTGCGCAACCGAGTTCCTGGTGCCACCGCGTCCGGTGCGCAGGCGCCAGCCCGGCCTCCGCAGCGGCCCGTCGGGACCGCAGGGCAGACGCGGCCAACCAGCGGCGATCGCCGGGGCCAGTCCGGCGTCCGGGCGCGGAGCGCCGACCCGCGTCGCCAGCAGTCCTGACTCGACTTGGCCGCACCCGCAAAGACGGGCGGAAGTCCTTTTAGCACACCACTTTCCGGAGGTTCGCGTCATGATCACCAATCCCACCAGGCAGCGCGCTCTTCGAGGCCACAAGGCGACGCGGCCAACGCCGCGCGCGGCGAACAACGCCGATCACCAGGCGGTGCTGGCGTGGCGGCTGACCCCGCGTGATCGGTGGATCATCCGGATGTTGCACGAGCACCGCGTGCTCACCTCCCACCAGATCACCGCGCTCGCGTTCCCGTCGTTCCGATCGGGTCGGATGCGATTGCGGGAACTGTTCCAATGGGGGGTGGTGGACCGGTTCCAGCCGTTCATCTCGGTTGGCACCGCGCCGATGCACTACGTCCTCGCGCCCGCCGGGGCCGCGGTGCTGGCCGCCGAGGACGGTCTGGACGTCAAGGAACTCGGCTACCGCCACGACCGCGCCTTCGGGGTGGCCCACTCGCTGCGGCTCGCGCACACCGTCGGTGTCGCCGAGTGGTTCACCGCCCTGGTTGACCGCGCTCGCCACAGTGGCGCCGACGAGCACAGCACGCTCGGTGCGTGGTGGTCGGAGGCCCGCTGCGCGCGGCACTTCGGGGATCTGATCAAGCCTGACGCCTACGGCCGGTGGGCCAGCGCAGCTGGGGAGATCGAGTTCTTCCTCGAGTACGACTTCGGCACCGAAGTTCTGGCCAAACTCGCCGGGAAACTGGCTGGCTACGCCGCCCTCGCCGAAGCCACCGGAATCACCACTCCGCTGCTGGTGTGGTTGCCGACCTCGCGGCGCGAGGCCACCGCACGCCGGCTGCTGGCGCGGGCCTGGCGCGAGCTCGACAACCCGCGCTCGGTCCCGGTCGCCACCGCCGCGGCCGAACTGCTCAACCCCGAGGCAGCGCACCCGAGTCCCGCCGACGAGGTCTGGCTGCCCCTGGACACCACCAGCGGCAACGCGGCGAGCACCCGGCGGGAGTTGCACCGGTTGCTCGACGCCTGGCCGCACGTCCCGCCACCCAGCACCGACGCGGGCAGCGAGTCGGCTCTCGGGCCGGACTCGACGCTGGCGCAGATGACCCCGGCGCCCGCGCCGATGCCGCCGGCCGCCATCTCACGCGGGCCGAGCACAGGCAGGCGGTGAGCACCCGATGATCCTGAAAGTCGGCGCCATCGTGATCGGCGTGATCCTCTTCATCCCGACGTTGATCGGGAACGGGGTGTCGGGGGCGATCTCGGCCCTATTCGGTAGTGGCGGAAGTCAGCCCAGCGCGACCGCGCTGGCCGACATCCCACCCGACTACCTCGCGTTGTACCGCGCGGCGGCCGGGGTATGTCCAGGGCTGGACTGGTCGATTCTGGCCGCCATCGGCAAGATCGAGTCCAACCACGGCCGGTCCACCCTTCCGGGCGTGCACAGCGGGGAGAATGGCTATGGGGCAGGCGGGCCGATGCAGTTCAAGACCGCCACCTTCGACGGAGTGCTTGCCCGCCACGAGATCCCGGCCGGCGGCGCCACCCCACCCTCGCGCTACAACCCGCACGACGCCATCTACGCCGCCGCTTTTATGCTCTGCGACGACGGAGTGCGGCGAGGTGATCTCCACGCGGCGATCTTCGCCTACAACCACGCAGACTGGTACGTCAAACAGGTACTCGACCAAGCCAAGCAATACGCCGACGCCGCCGCGACGGTCGGCACAGGCGACTGCAACGCCATCCAGGCCACCAACGCGGTCGCGGTGGCCGCGATCAACTACGCCTGCGGGCAGAGAGGACTTCCGTACGTCTGGGGCGGGAACGGACCCGATGGCGGGCACGCGGGCTTCGACTGTTCGGGCCTGACGAAGGCGGCCTACGCCGCCGCCGGAGTAACCCTGCCACGCACCGCCCAGACCCAGTTCAACGCTGGCCCCCACGTTCCGGCCGGACAGCCGCTGTTGCCGGGTGACCTCGTTTTCTACGGCACACCCAACAATATCCACCACGTAGGTCTCTACATTGGTGGAGGTTCCATGGTGGACGCGCCGGACTTCGGTCAGGTTGTGAAGGTGCAACCCTACCGGTACAAGGGAGATGACTACGCAGGTGCTACGCGTCCCGCCGGTTCTGTTGCGGCATAACGGAGTCTACGTCGCCAACACCGGAACCGATCATAGCAGAGAACGGTCGGCCGTCGCTGTCGACGAGCAGGATCCGCTGGGTGAACAGCGGGGGCGTGGTGGCGTCGAGTGCAACAATGTTGTGGTAGCTGGCCAGTTCGAAGAGCGCGTGGGTCACCTCGCGGATCGTGGTGCGATCCGGGTCGGCCTCGACGGACAGGCCCTCGACCCGGATCTCCAGCACCCGCTGCTGTGGCAGCACAGTGATCACGGTGCGTACGTACTCCGGGATTCCGCCGTCGTTGCGCAACTCGGCGATGTCGTCGGCCAGCCGTACTGCCACAGCTTCCACGGTGTAGCCGAGTCCGACTCCGGCTCGCGCGCCCCACAACACAAAATGATCCACTGTGGACTCAAAAGGGGTCATGGCAAGATTCCTCCGGCTAGCCAATGTGCGAAGGTGGACGGGCTACTTTCCGCGCCGTGCGCGGAGCTCCGTTCGCAGATCACCCAATGTGCGCCCGTCGGATGCGCGCCGGAACGCGCTCCAGCCGTTCTGGTGGTTGCCACCCAGTGCGGTGGTGGCACCGCACGGATTGGCGAACACCCGGCCGTCGGCGAGGATGAGGGTGCCGTCGACCCGGACGCGGGCGGTGTGCCGGACACCGAGGTTGCGGCGGTTCCAGACCAGTTCCTCGCCCCGCCGTGACCAGCCCGGCGTCCAGCAGCTCGGCGATGCCGCCACGCGCCCACTTGATCAGCGGCGGCGAAGTCGACGGCGGCGGGGTCTCCGACCAGATCGCCGCCTCGGTGGCGTCGCCGTGCAGGCCCATGACGGCGGCAGCGGTCGGCGCGATGAGGCTCGGCCAGCCGTCGTCGAGCCCGCGCCACTGACCGACACGCTGCCAACGTCCCTGGTATGCCAGCAGCATCTCGACATCGGTGGCGTGATCGCGGGGCAACGGGTAGGTCGGGTCGGCCGGGCGGGACAGGCGCAGGACGAGGTCGCCGTCATACAAGCTGTCGGCCGGGGGCTGTTGGGGTACCCAGTTGCCCGCGAACAACGCCACCTCGCCTGCACGGTCCGGATCGGCGTCGCCGAGGATGTCGACCGCCGTCACGAGCATCGCCCACACATCATCGGGGCATCGCATCGGCGGCGTGGCGAACGCCGGGGCGAGGATCATCGTGTCCGGCGGCAACCCCTCCCACGCCCGCATCGCCGCCTCGTCGTGCGGCTGTGACGCCCCGGCGGTCGCGGTGGTGTGATCGGGCTGGGGGTCCGGTTGTGATGCGTCTACGGCCGCGTCGGCGGCCAGTTCGGGCGGTTCGTGAGTATCGCGGTCGGTGGTCATTGCCTATGCGCCCCTTCGGTTTCCGGGTGTATTGGCCGGGCGGCCGACGTGTATGGACGCTTCGTGAACGCGTGGTTGTCAACGCGTGTGTGCGCCACCGGGGCGAAGTGGACCCATGTGGCGCAACGAAATCCCAGCTCCACGCCACCGTCTACACGAGACAGACGTCTTGTTTGCCGAACCCGCTTGACTTCATGGGCCGAAGGAAGCGTCCATAGTCGTGTAGCCCGAACACACCGGCAGCGCACCGGGGGCCACACCCGCTCCGGCCGGGGCATGACCGCCCACCACCGATCACGAACCCGAATCGAGGGATGTCATGTCCAGCAAGCCCCGCAACCGCAAAACCCGCACCACCACCAGCACGACCGGATCCGCCCGGACACTGCGGTCGGTTCCCGACCAGACCGTCACCGCGAAGGTCCGCACGGACACCGAAGACAAGCTGTGGGAGGCGTTGCACGCCGCCCCGAACAGCACCGCCGCCGACCTGTCCGCAGCGGCGAAGATCGGGAAGTCGACCGCACAGAAGATCCTCGTCAAGTGGGAAGCCGACGGCAGCGTCACCCGCACCGCCGGGATCGCCGAGGGCGGGCGGCGTGCCGCCGACCTGTGGGCGATCACCGACGTCGACACCACCCAGGTCGAGCCGACCCCGGCGGACCCGACCCCGGCGGACACCTCGGAGGCGGAGGACACCGACGCGACGGACGCCGCGCAGGCTGAACCGGGTACCCCGGCCGACGCCGACGACTCCGCCGTCACCGAGGAAGACCCCGCCGAGCAGACGGACACCGCAGCCGACGGCGCGCAGGACCCGGCCGACTCCGACGAGGCCGCCCCCGTGGCAGCCGCCCCCGTGGCAGCCGCGCCTGTCGCCGCCGAGGTGAGCGACCCTGCCGACGGCGCGGACGGCGCGACGACAGACGGCGACGCGACGCCGGAAGATGGCGCGGACGCGACGGGCGAGAAGAAGGCACGGTTGGCACCCGGCGGGTTGCGCGGGATGGTCGAGGACTACTTGCGCGACCACCCCGGCGAGCAGTTCGGTCCCACCGCGATCGCGAACGCGCTGGGCGGGAAGTCCTCGGGCGCGGTCAGCAACGCGCTGGACAAGCTGGTCGAGGTCGGCGTGGCGGCGAAGACTCAGGACAAGCCGAGGCGTTTCGCGCTCGCCCCCTCCGAGCAGGAGGCCGCCGCCGCGCCGACCAACTAACGCCCCGACGGTATGGTCAATGTGGTTGTGTCCCAACGGAACTCCGTTGGGACACAACCACGTTGGCCTCCGTTGCTATCGGGTCGGCAGGTCTCCGGGATACGGGGACGGCGCGTGTGCCTGATCGGCGAGATGCGCCCACCAGGAATCGGTGCCCTGGACCGACACGGCAACCCCGAGCGCGGCCAGCACCCGCAGCACGTAGACCTCGATGAACGAGATCTGGTTGCGCACGACCTCGTGCGTCGCCGCGAAATCGCCTGCGTCCAGGGCGTCGCTGAACGCTTGGTCGGCGGCGCGGTTGTCGCGGTCGGCCTCGCACAACGCCGTCAGGACGGCATCGGTGGCGACGGTGTGTCCGGCTTCAGTGGCCCAGGCGACAGCGGCCTCGGCGATCGCGGTCATTGCCCTGGTGTCGGCGACCGCTGCGCGGCCCGCGCTGTCGGCCGGGGCGTTGAGCACCGTGATCCACCGGTGCCCGTTTGGGCTGTCGGCCAGCAGCAGCGCGGTGTCGCTGTCGTCGACGACCGCGATTAGCACGGGCGCGGCGGTGGCGTCGACCAGTGCGGCGGCCAAGCCGGGGATGTCTGGGAAGTCTCCGAGCACGGCGGCGAGCTGCCAGTGGTCGTCATGGCGGCCGACGAGCTCCGCTTCGTGCGGGGTCAGCAGGTCCATGTCGAGCAGCGAGTCCGGGGTGCGGGCGAGGATGAGCGAGCCAGTGAAGCCCATGATCGAACCTTGTCGTTCGGGTGGTCAGCGCGGTGGCCACGGGTGCGGTTGGTGGGTGCGGTGGGCGGTGACGGCCTGCGCGGCGACGTCTGCGGCGGACTCCAGCAGCTCGCGGGCGTGGTCAGGGTTGTTGCCCTCGGCGTAGCGGTCGGCGTCGAGCACGAACCGCAGCGCGGTCACCACACGTTCGTGGGCGAACGGCGCGTCGGCAGGAAGCACGTGTAGGCCACGAGCGGGGCCGGGCCGCAGCAAGCTGTGCAGGATCTCGCGGATCGCCGGGGTGGCGAGGTCGGCCAGAGGCCACCGCCGGCCCAGCACGTACTCCGCGGCGCCGGCCACGGCGAGGGCGACCTCGCCGCGGTGCGCGAGGTAGGCCGGCGGAACCGGCGGCAAGGTGGCTCGGATCGGGATTGGCAGGCCCCGGAAGCCGGTCCAGGTGAACGTCGCGGTCTTCGGCGCGGTGTCACCGAAGACGGGCAGATCGGCGTCCGGACCGGATGCAACCCCGGCACCGCCGTCGGGACGATCGAGGTCAGGGCGGAACCACGGACCGCCGTGGGTCGACACGCGCACGTGCCCGTCGACGAAGGCGTAGGCGTACCAGCCACCGCTGGTGGTGGCCAGCCACGGCCAGCCCGCTTCCCAATCTGGGCCGGGAGCGGCGACGAAACCGGTCTCGACGACTCGCTGGCGAGTCAGCAGCGCGGCGACGGCCGCCTCGTAGGTGCCCAGGTCGGCGGCGGAGAGCACCTCGGTCGGCTCGGCATCGCCCGCCGCGCCGAGCCGGGCCAGTTCGACCGGGCCGCCAGCCTCGGCCAGCGAGCCCAGCCAGCGGGCTGTCGGTCCTGTGCCGACGTAGAAGTCTGCGTGATCACGGGTCATCCGTGGATACCTCCGGGTTGAACGCGGCCGAGGTCAGCCGGGCTTCACCCAGGCGCACCGTGCGGGATCCCAGGTCGCCTCGGTGTAGAGGCGGTTGAGGTCGGGAAGCCCAGGGCCGATCATCCAGCCGAGTTGCTCGCAGTCGAGCAATCCGGGCCACCACCCTGTCCAGACGTCTCGCCCATGGTCGTGGTCGAGGTCGCACATCAGCCGCTGCAGCCCGGTCACCAGGCAGCGCGCGACGTCACACCCGCCGTCGTACTCGTCGTATTCGTGTGGCTCGCCGACCGCCACGGCGCAGTCCGGGCAGTTCGGCTCGAAATCCAGGACGCGGAACTGTTTGCCCTGAGTGCTTTCGTTGTTGTCGTTCATCGCGTTTTCTCCAGCAATCGGGGTCATCGTCGGACTCGTCCGAGAAGTTCGTTCCACGCTTTGGCCTCGTGCGCCGCGTTCATCCGGATCGACTTCCACGCCGGGTTCGTCTCGGCAACCGCGATCTCGGTGACCAGCGAGGACCCTTGAGTCATCACCTCGGCGATCCGCAGGTGCATCAATGCGGAGTCCATCGCCCGGCGGTACTCGTCCGGGTCCGACGAGTGGACGCGCTGCGCGTTGGCGAACTCATCCTCGGCGGCGGCGCAATGCTCGGCGGCGGACATGATCTGGCGCGCGATGGGTGTTTCGATTGAAACGGCTTCCGGCATCGTGAACTCCTGCGTTGGTCGTAGGGATGAGGGCCTTGTTTGGTCTTACTGCGACACTCGTTGTTGGACACGCAGCCACGCGCGCCCGGTCGTGATCCACACCCGACCGTGGGCGAACGTGAACACCCAGTCCGTGTCGCGGCTGTCCGGCCACAACCACGGCCAGCCGCCGTCGGGCTGAAAGCCGTGCCCGTGGTCCTCGTCGGCCCAGACGTCAAGCAGGTCGGCTACGGCGTCGGTGTAGGTGGGCGGGTCGGTCGCGTCCAGCAGCAGCCGTCCACATGCGACGCCGCGCACCGTGGCGGGGTCGGCGTCGCCCTGGAGTGAGCCGAGCCAGACAGCGCGCGGTCCGCGCCCGTCGTAGAAGTCGGCGGTGGTGGACACGGTCACCCCTGCGGCGGGCGGGTCGCGTCGCGGAGCCGCTGTTCAACCTCGTAGCTGTCGCGGGCGGTGAGGATGCTGGTCAGCACGAGGACAGCGGCACCCTCGGAGACCGGGTTGACGGGTTGGCCGTCGAGGGTGAGGGGAAGGCCGAGGGCGGTGACGATGTGCCACTCGGACTGGCGGACGCGGTCGGCGCAGTAGTAGCTGCCGACGAGTGCCCCGTCACGGGTGACGGTGCCGTACAAGGTTTGTTGTGCGTCGGCGGGGTCGGCGACGATCGCGGTCACCTCGCAGCCGTTCTCCGTGAAGCGACGGATGACGGTCTCGGGAACTTCGTAGGGCGTCATGGTGATCTCCTGTGGTGTGAGGCGTTTCTATACCCGGCTCGGAAGGTCGAAGTAGCATTCGTCGTCGCAGTCCTGACCGCCTTTGCTTGCCACGAACGGGCATTCGTCGCGGTGGGCTTTGGTGAAGGTGACGCTGCCGTCGGGGTGCTCGAAGATGTGCAGCGTTCCGCCGTTGTCGGTTGCCCACGTGATGTCGTTCGGGTCGATGCGGCATTCGGCGTTGTAGCCGATGCTGGTGGCCAGCAACGCGCTCACCGCGCGGTAGAGGTGAGGTGACAAGGTCACGGTGGGCGGCGGTGCGGCAAGAATCTCAGCGGCGCGATGGAGGAGCCGCTCGGCGAACGGGCCGAGGACGGCGGCGGCGTTGACCTCCACGCTCGGGGGCGGGGTGTCGTGCCACCAGTTGTTGAGGTCGTCGGCGGCGAGGGTGGACCAGTCCGTGTGGTCGGTGAGCACCTCGGCGACGGCACCGCTGTGGTTGAGGTAGACGCCGCGCTCGAGGCGGGCGCGGACGGTGCGCCCGGCGATCTCGACGACGCGGGTGTAGTGGTAGCGGGTCGAGGTGGCTCCGGCGTCCTGGTCGCGTTCGATGGTTGAGGCGGTCATGGCGGTCTCCGTCGTGTCGGTGGGTTGGTCGGGGGTTCAGTGGGTGCCGAGCGCGGTGCGCAGCTCGGAGAGGGGTCGGTCGTCGCGGGCACGTCGCCAGAGGTGCCAGCCGTTGACGGTGTAGCCCGCGAGGCTGGTGGCCAGCGCGGTGACGGTGGAGACGGCGAACTCGTGCGGTCCGCCGTCGTGCAGGACACCGCCCTCCCGGACGGTGGCGGTGTGTCCGTTCCACACCAGCTGCTCGCCGACCTCGACCAATCCGGCCTCCAGCAGCGCGGCGAGGGCGTCCGGTCGGCGAGGCGCCGGCGGCGAGGCCACCGCGGACTCGCCGGCGAGTCCGGCAGGAAGCAGTCCTAGGGGCAAGGCAGCGGCGATCGGCCCGGTCAGCGTCGCCCACTGGGCGTCCTTTAGGGCGACATCGGCGAGGTAGCGCATGTGCACGAGCACCGACATCGCCACCTCGTGCGGCCAGCGTGCGCCCACCGCCTGCCACGTGCGGACCGTGGACCACTCGCCCTGCGAGGCAGCGACGACCTCGACGTCGGCCACCGCCGGGTCGTCATCGGTGGGCGGGTGGAGGCGCACCACGACGTCTCCCGTGTGTAGGGCGGCGGGCGGTGGCGCGGGCAGCCACACCCCTGCCAGCAGGTCGGTGGTGTCGGTGAGCGCGGGGTCGGGGGCGGGCGCGTCCCCGGTGAGCCGAATCGGGGCTCCGGCGGTGTCGGTGGTCCGTATCGCCACCACGACCAGCCCCCATACCCCGGCGGGTGGACGCAACGGCACGGCGGAAGGCGGTGCCAGGGCAATCAACACCGACTCGGCCGGAAAAGCGGTATGGGCGTGGTTGGTCGGTGTGGTGATGCCGTGGGCGTTGCTGGTCACGACGTGACCTCCTTCGGTGTGCGGGTAGCGAGTTCCGGACGTGCGAAGCTGGTCGACTCGCGGCGGCTAGCCGCCCAGGGTGGGTAAGCCGAAGGCACAGCCGGGCTGGTGGATCGACTCGTCGCGAGCCTCGTCGGCGATCGGGCTGTCGCCGTCGGGGTCGAGGTACTCGCCGAGGTCGGCCAACGTGGCGACGCGGGTGACCGGGACCTCGTTCTCACAGTCGGGACAGCGGTCGAGGAGCAGCCACCCGTCACCGGGGGTGGTGAAGTCCGGGATGAACCGCCACGCGCGCCCGGTCACGGGGTCGGTGACGGTGATCAGGTCACCGGGAACCGGTCCGGTGCGGGTGCGGTACTGGCGGTGTGGGTCGTCCGTGACGAGCACGCCGTCCACACCGACCTGCAGGGCAGCGGCGATGGTACGGGCGACACGGGCGCGGCGTGCCCACCGGTTCCACCGGTCGGGGTTGTCGTGGCGACGGCGGAACCCGTCGGGGTCGGCGGCACGGTGGGCGCGCGCGGCGTGCACGGCACGCTCGGCCAGTCCGCTGGTGAGTCCGGGCGGGGCGGTGGTCATCACGACCACCCCAGGGCGTTGGCGGCGAGCGCGGGCAGGTACCCGACCTGCTCGCCCGCACCGAGCCACACAACGGGTGGACCGGTACGCGTGGGGCCTTCGTACTCGGCGTCGTCCGGGGTGCACGCGACCCGCGCGAGGAGGTTCTCCAGCGGGTAGCCGGGTTGCGTGGCCAGTCGAACCGGGGTGGCCGGGTCGTAGTGTTCCAGCGCGGCGACCAGTTCGCCGACCGTCGCAATGGTGGTGTCGTACAACGTGATCACCTCTCGGTGTTGGTGGGTATCGGTTGTTCAGTGGGTGGCACGCAGGGCGGCGGTGGCGGCGCGCCCAATGGCCTGCGCGGTGGTCGTGGGGTCGGTCATCACGTGCACGGTCGCCCCGGTCATCGGCTTGCGCCCAGGGACGTCCGGGGCGATCCACAACACCGCGCAACCGGTGGCGCGCAACCGGTCGAGAAGCTGCTGCCCGTTGCGGCGGGGCGCATCGCGGAACTTCCCGTCGGACACGATGACCAACAACCGCGCGGCACCGGGGCGCGACAGACCGAGCGCGCCGTCGAGGGCGTCGATCGCGGTGTCGATAGCTTCCCAGTTGTCGCGGGTGGCGAAGTCCGTCACGGCGGCGGGGGCCTTGCCGGGGCGGGTGATCGGGCGGACGTGGTGCCCGAAGATCACGGTGGCGGTCTCGGCGGGCACCGGACTCTGCGCGGCGGCGTTGGCCAGAATCCACGCGGTCGAGGCAACCGGTTTCGCGAAGCTGCCCATGGACCCGGACACGTCGCACGCGATGCCCAACCGGAGCGGCGGGGTCGGGACCGTCGTGCGGGTGGTGCGGGTGAACGGTTCGGCGGTCGGCATCGCCCCGGCGGCCAGTTGTGCCTCGCGTGCCAACGCACCGCGCATCCGAAGGCGTCCGGGCGGAATCGGCGAGGTCGACTTGGTCGCTACCCGGTCACGGACCCCGGCGGTGGTCAGCGCGCGCCCGAGCACCCGCGCGGCGGTGCGTTCGCCCGTGGTCGGCGGGCGGGTGCCGATCGTTTCGGTGCGCCCGTCGCGGGGACCGCCGACCGTGAACACGGTGCGGGCGGCGTCATCGGCCTTCTTCGCGGCGGCGTCGGCGGCGGCCTTCTCGCGGGCGGCGATCTCGGCGGGGTCCTCGGGCAACTTCGCACGCGCTACCGCCCGCGTCACCTTGCCCAGTACCTTGCCGATCGCGTCGGCCAGTGGGGACGGCGACGGGGTGCCGGACGGGTCGGGGGTGGCGGACGGGTCGGCGAGGTGCGGCGGGGTGGTGTCGGGGTCGGGTCCGATGATCTCGCACCACTGGCGGCCGAGTTCGATCATGGCGGCGGTGTCGTCGTCGGCGGTGCGGAACGCCTGACGCCACACCGCCCGCAGCTTGGCGAGTTTCTCCGCGCCGAGCACGTCTTCCACGGTGCGCGCGACGGGGGCGGTTTCGGTACGGGTGAGGATGCCGCCGTCGGTGCGTCCCAGGAACAGGGCGGCGGTGTGCGCGGCGTCGCGCGGGGTCATTTTCGGGGCGAAGGCGGGGTCGTCGAGTTTCATGCCGCCCGTGACGATGGTTTTCACGCACGCGCGCAACCAGTGGCGGTCGTCGGGGCGGCGGCGGACCTGTGCCCGTTCGATCCGGGGCTCTTCCAGCAGCAGCGCGGCGTCCACCGCGCCGGGGTCGGCGTCCTTGGGCACGTCGGCGAGCCACCGGGTGTGTTTGCTGTGCGCGCATTCGTGAGTCAGCGCGCCCCAGGTGGGGGCATAGCGTTTCCGGTCGCTGATCCGGTGTGGTTTGGCGGTGGCGGGGTCGACCGGGTGCAGGTGCGTACCGTCGACTTCGATCATGGCGGTGGCGGGCAGGAAACACGCCGGGGCACCCTGTCCGGCACCGGGCGCGATGGTGACCAGCAGGTCGTCCCGGTCGGCGATCGCGGGGACCTCGGCGGTCAGCGCGGCGGAGAGCGCGTCCCATCCGGGGGCGGCGGGGAACACAGCCGACGCGGTGGCGGCGGGGTCGGCGATCATGTGCGCGGTCATCGCGGTGTGTCCTTTCCGGACGGTTCGGGCGGGTGGCGGGCGGTCAGATACGTGCACCGAGTGCCAGCGGGGCAACGGTTTTACCGAAGGCGATCTTGACGGCGGTGGCCACGATGTCGCGGTCCTCCTCGGGGGCGGTGCCGATCAGGTTCCCGGCGGCGGCGTCGGTGCCCAACACGTCGGCGATCTTCTGGAATGCCAACAGTTCGCGCAGTTGCGGTGCCCACCGGATCTCGCCGCCCGCCTGCCGGGTCGACAGGTTGCGCGCCACGGACACCGCGCGAGTGTCGATCTTGAGTTGCGTCGCGAGGTCGTAGTCGGTGGACACCTGGATCTGCACGGAAAACCGCGACGCCAACGCATCGGACAGCACCGCGCCGTGCACGCCGGGGTTGTGTCCGGCCACCACATAGAAACCGGGGGCGGCGTCGATGACCTCACCGCCATTGGCCTTGATCATGATTTGGCGGCGGCCGTCCATCGCGGGGTAGACCACGGCGAGCACGGTCGGCGGTATGAGCGTGGCGTCGTCGATGAACAGGGTCCGGCCTTCGCGCATCGCGCGGACCAGCGGACCGTGCACGAACACGAATTTCCCGTCCGGGGTCTGGGTGTACTCGCCCACGATGTCGGCGACCGTGGTGTCCCCGTCGCCCTGAATCGTGACCAGGTCACCGAAAGCGGCCTCGACGACCGAGGTCTTCCCGGTTCCGGGTGGTCCGTACATCAGGGCGGCGACCCCAGCGTCACGCAACTTGCGCAACGCGGTCACGTCGGGCAGCCCGGACAGCTTGCGCGGGTGGTAGAGCTGCCCGTTCGGGCGCGTGACCGGACCGGTCACGGCCGGAGTCGTCGGGGCGGTCGGCGTGGTCGTCGCGGGCGGTGTCGTCGGGCGGGGTGTGCGGGGGCGGCGGGGTGTGCCGGACGGGACCGCCACGGGCGCGGCGGCGGCGTCGGCGGTGGTCGGGGTCGACCGGTAGCGGACCGGTTTGGTCGAGGTTTGTTCGGCGTAGCCCCCGGCGGTCAGCGCGGCGAGTGCGTTGCCGATCGCGCCCGATGACTTCCCGCCGAGTGCGGCGGCGATGTTGCGCGGGGTCAGTTCGGTGCCCGCCTGATCGGTGAGGACTTGCGCCACCTGTCGGCGGAGTTCGCCGTTGGGCAACCGCCCGCCCGCCGGGGCGGTGGTCGTCGTGCCGGATGCCGCCGGGGCGGTCGTCGGCGTGGCTGGCGTGGTCATCGCGGGGTGGTCCTTTCGATCTAGTGCGGGCGGCGGGGAACGGTCAGACCGTGGCGGCGTCGATGGCGTCGGGCGCGTTCTGGTGGGCTTCGGCGGCGGCGTCGGCCGATTCCTGGGTGTGGCCGTATTCGACCCACCCGCAGTAACAAAACGCGGTCACCGTGTTGTCGGTTTCGGTGGTGGTGTCGGCGTAACACATAATCGGCCCCATTCGTCGGACATAGCTCGCGCCGGGTGTGGTATTCGGTGTGGTTTCCGGTTCCCCCGGTGGTAATTCAATTATGACTCTGCCGCGCGCCGCGCGCAATAGAAATGGCCCCCCATTTTCAAGACTCTTTTCGTGGTCGTCGCGGGGAAATAGAAAGCCGTCCGTACGGTCACAATTCCGGCCGTCGTTGCGCCAGTTTTCGCAGGTCAGCGACCGTGTCGTGCGCCGGCCACCGCGGACGGGAATAGCAAGGTAAGGGGCAAGGAATGCCATCGGCAGAGGATAAGAAATAAAACAAAACAATAGGGAAAGTGAGTACGGGTGAAGGTGAGAGATAGCCAAAAGGTGAGAACAGATGAGCGATGAGGGCGCCGGCCACCCAGCCCGCCCCGATGTGTCTACCGGCTTGTGGACAAGCGAGTCTGGGATACCAGCGGATCCCCCTACGGCGTCGCTGACCAGCATCTCCGCAGGCCGCAGGGGGTGGTCCTCTAACCTGATCCCCCGTATGAACCCCATCATGAACCCCCGTATGAACCCCCAACGGAAGCCACTGTGCGTGTAGATGATCTCCAGTTCGACTACTGCGCGTGACATTCGGTCACGGTTCGCTTTGAGTAGGAATACGGTGGGCCGGTTCCGCCGTTCGGCGTAACGTGGAGGGCTCTACTGCTACGAGTCGAGGAGGCCAGGACTGGCTCTGCGGCCGTGCTGACCAGGCACGACCGTTTAGGTGGCAGCCGCAGGGGGCACGTCGCCGGACGAGGGGACGACGGGCGCGGCGCGAGGGTCGGGTCAGTGCACACGGGGAGGCGCTATGAAGGTCGGGGACGAGAGGTTCCTTCGGGGTTTGTACGACCTGAAGTATCTTTTCGGGGACAAGTGGGCACCGGCCATCCTGGTCACGCTCTCGGGCGGCCCCATGCGGCGAAAAGAAATTCTCTCCACGATCAGCTCGTATTCCATTGGTGAAGAATGGTCGGACAAACACGCCGTCCTGCACGATAGCATTCTGGCCCGCACATTGAAAAAGATGACCGAAGAAGGTCTTTTGAAGCGGGTTCGATGCACAAAGACTTTTCCGGTCACGGTTACTTACGAGTTGAAGCCGGAAGTCTTGGAGTTCTTGACGCTGACTGAGACGCTCGTGGCCTGGGCTGATGAGCATCAGGAACTCATCGCGCAGGCCCAGGCATACAGTCGCCGGAATGGCGACGAGATGGGCACGCTGACGGAAATTGCCGAGCTGGACGAACTCGGCCTCGGCGATGAAGTGGACGACGAATAGGCCGAGCTGGCACACGCCCGCACGGTCCGGGCCGGCAACGACAAGCCCTCGCCGCCGTTGCCCCATCGCCTCAGCTGGCCGCGATGCGACCACGTTCGCCTTGGGCCTGTGCACTCGCGTCGTCAGCTGAGCTGCCCTCGTGGCGCTGCTCCAGCCGGGCAGCCAGCCCACGAGCCTGCGGAGTCGGCGTCGCGTCGACCTCGGCGAGCCGGGTGGTCAGCAAGGTCAGCGTCCGCGGGATGGCGTCGAGCTGCCCGAGGCGTTCCTGCAGCCGCATGATGTCGCGGTAGAGCAGTTCGTTGTGCGGATCGAAGGCCCGCGCGACTTCCAGCAGATCCAGGGTCTGCTGGGGATCGGAGTCCACCAGGGCGCGGGCCAGCGCGGCGACGGCGTCGATGGCGTCGCGGCGGATCGCCTCACGTGCGGGCTCGATCCACTCGTTCGACATGCCCTCGGCCAGCGGTCCGCCGTAGCTGTTGACCACCTCCCGGTACGCCTCGACACGAGCCTGGTCGGTCGAGGCCGCGCGACGAGCCGCGACGGCGTGCGCGAAGCGCCAGTAGTCACTGCGAACGCTCGCGGGATCGAGCCGGTAGCGCCCGTTGCTGGCGGAGACGATGTCGGTCACCGTGCCGTTCGTGGCGGTGGCCAGCGCGCTGCGCATCCGCGACAGCGCCGTGTGCAGCGCGTTGGTCGGCCGCGCCGGCGGGTCCTGGCCCCACAGGGCGGACACGAGCGTCTCGCGGGTGGCACCGTCAGGATGAAGCGCCAGCAGCACCAGCAACTCCTTGGTCCTGGGCTGCAAGGTGCCGGTGATCTCGTGCGCATCGCCGGTGGCGCCGGGTTCGGGGTGCCAGTGCACCCGCAGGTCACCGAGCACGGTCACGGTGATCAGCGCCGGGCTGGTGTCCTGTTCAGCGCCGCTGGTGGTGGTTGGCGGTGTCTCGGCCACGGGCTCGGCGGGCTCGCCGGTGGACGCCGGTTCGTTGGTCTCGCTTTCGCCGCGGTGCTCTGTCTCGTCGTTGGCCAGGCGCGACGGGACCGGCCGCTGGTCGCTGGAAGCCGCTGGGCGCAGACGGACGCCGGGCGGCTGAACATCGGCGGGGGCGAGGATCTCCAGCTCGGTGTCCGGCGGGGCGGGTGCAGTGACCGCAGCCGTGACTTCCAGCTCAACCTCGCCCGCGTCCGAACCGCCGGTCTCGAGCAGGTCAGCCTCGCCCGGCGAGATCTGATTGCTGCCGGCGGGGCTTGCCTTGACGATGCGAGGGCGCGGCGTCGATGGCGCGACCACGACGTCGTCGGCAGCCACGGGCGGGTCCGGCTCGGCGTCCCGGAGCAGCGTCAGCAGTTCGGCGGTGTCGTCGTCGCCGAGGCGGAACATCCGAGTGCCGCGCAGGGCCTCGCCCAAACCGGGGCCGGTGGCCGAGATCGTGCCGTCCTGGCGGATGTAGCAGGTGACGCCGGGTTGCCACTGGCCCAGCAGCAGCCCGGTGACGCCGAACGGCGCGCCGTTGTCCAAGACGGCCTGCAGCCGCTGATGGTGTGCTGGTGGCCGTGCCACCAGCACCAGAGGCGGCCAGGTTCCCGGCTCGGCGTCGGGCTTACGGCTTGCCGAGGCACGTACCAGGGTCTCGGCCTCTACCGCGTCCAGCGCGTCGTCCAGGTCGGCGACGATCCGCACGGCCGAGGGCAGGTGTCCCTGGGCTGCTCCGCGTCCGAGCAGCGAGACCAGGTCGTCGGCCGGGACGATGACAACCGCCCCGGCCGACGTCGCCAGGTGGCCTGCGGAGGTGGTGAGCGCGGTGACCAGCAGCGCGCGGGCCGCTGCGGGGGCGCCAGCGCCGACCAGCCCGAGGCCGCGGGCGGTCGCGAGGTCGAGGGCGACCTCGCGACCGTCGCGGACACCCAGACCTGGCGCGACGGTGGGGGGTCGGCCGGCGCCGGTCTGGGGTGCGCCCACCACGAGCGGTGGCGCAGGCGGGACACGTAGCGAACGCCGCTGTTCCTCCTCGTCCGGGTAGTCCTCGTCGAGGTCGATCTCGTCGTCGGCCTCGGCGCGCAGATGAGCAAGCCGCAACTGGTAGACCACCGGCGCGACGGGCAGGTCGTCGCGGTCACCGCTGCCGGGCCGGTACCGGCTGCGATAGCGGCGGCGGGCGACCATCAGCGCCGCGCTGACCGCGGCGGCCAGCCCGAGACCGACGAACAGCTCCGTTCCCCACCGGACGCCGGGGTCGCCCGTCGCGGGAGGGGTGTTCGTGCTGGTCGCGGCCGGTGGTGCCTGCTGGGTGGACGGTGCGGGTTGCGCTGGTGTGGACGGTTGGATGCTCGTCGGTGGCGCGGCGGAAGTCGGCGGGGCTGTGGTCGGCGGGGCGGGAGTCGTCTGGTGTGGGTCGGCCGGCTGCTGCGGCGGCACGGCTGGCGCGCTCGCCTCTCGCGGCAGGGCGAGTTCCTCGCCGGGGAAGATCAGGCTGGGTTTGGTGAAGCTGTGGCCGTTCGGCTGCGGCTTTCCCTTGTTGAGGTCGAAGATCTCCGGCCAGCGTGCGCCGTCGCCGAGGGTGCGTTCGGCGATGCGCCACAACGAGTCGTGGACTCCGTTCTGGGGTGCCAGCACGACCACCGACTCCGGATGCGCGGGAGCGGTGGCGGTGCTGTCTTTGGTGATGGTCTGAGTGGAGTAGACCGCGTTGCGGACCACCACGGTCTCCCCGGCGGGGGCCTGGTGTTGCCATGCGGGGGCGGTCGCCACGACTTGCGATCCGGTCCCGAGCGCTGTGGACAACGAGGTGACCGGTGCTGGTGCGGGCCGGTTGCCCAGCACTGCCAGCAGGACCGCGCCGACCAGGACGCCCGCCAGCGCGTGAACCGGACCGGCGGCGGAGAAGTCCGGCAACCGGGCCGCGTCGAATCCGCTGCGGGCCAGGTCGACCGTGCAACGCAGGACGTCGATGGTGAACGCGGCCCACGTGATCCAACACAAGCAGGCGAGGAAGTTCAGCAGGAACGTGGTCGTCATCGGGCCGAGCAGCACGCCCTGGACCTCGGCCCACGTCGGGACGTGGTTCGGCAACGGCCAGCCGATGTAGTGCCACAACGCCCAGGGCAAGCCCGCCACCAGCGCGAGCAACACGGTGCCCGCGACGAGACCTCGTAGCACCCGGCCGACGAACCGGAACATGCCGGCCAGCGCCCACCAGACGCGGCGGCCCGCGCTCGGTGGCCGTGCCGGTTCCCGGTCGGACTGGTGCGATGTCGAGGTCACAGCTGGCTCGTTTCCTTGGCGCTACAGGGCTTTAGGGTTCGATCCTCACCACTCCGCGAGGAATCGGAAGCAGGCGAGCCGGGGTGCGGTTTGTGCGGCAGCCGCCGACGCGCTCGAGCGTTGTCATGTCACTCCCGCCGTGACGCGGTCGGGCGCGTCTGCGCTGTCGGTGCGAGGCACAGCGGGCTGGGGCGGCACGGGCGCCTGGCCGTTCGTCGATGTCTTCGCCGCCGACGGTGCTCCGCTCGATGCAGTCGCGGCGGGCCTCTTCTTCTTGGCGGTACGGGGTGGTTTCCGGGATGTGAGCCACGCCGTCAGATCGGCGGCCGGAATGTTGGTGAACCGTGCCAGCTCGTCGATCTCCAGCACGTCGCTCGCGTCAGCGAGAACCTCACCGAGTTGCCGTTCCACCTCAGCGAGCTGCTCGGCGAGCACCGTCCGGCGCTGGGCGAGTTCACCGACCTCCTTGGCCGCAGCGGAACGCTTCGCGCGCCGGGCCGTGTCGGCCGCCTCGACGCGGCGATCGATCTCCTCGGCCGTGGCGATGTCGGTCGTAGCCATCCTGCTCTCCTTTCCGTTGACATGCCGATGCGAGCGTGGGGTGCTCTATGGGTCGATGGTCACCACCCCGCGCTGGGGATGAGCGCTGCCGGTTCCGTGGACGGTGAGACTGGAGATCCCGACCATGCCCAGCAGCTGCGTGTTCTGGGAGGCGGTGATGGTGACGTTGACCGTGTCGCCGGAGACGGTCACCGTTCCGGAGGCCCCGACCGTGGCGAGATAGCTTTGCGCGTCGGCGACCGCCTGAACCGGCACCAGTTGCAGCGTGCCGGTGCTGCGGTACGCGGAGAGGTCGATGGCCTGGGCGCCCGCGCGGGCTGCGGCCTCCGCTTGGCCGTTCGCCTTGACCTTTGCGGACAAGGCCAAGCCTCCGTCCAGGGTCAGTCCGGCCAGCGCGAGGATCCCGATGGTGAGCACCACGACGAACGCGGTCGCCCTGCCGTCGTCGGCCCGCCACCATGCCCGCCGCTGTGTTCGCCACCAGCGGCTCCATCGTGTCCGCCAGGGTGGCCGATGATGCTGTTCCTGGCGGATCATGCGCCGCCTCCGGACGTACTCCCCGAGACCGAGCGCCAGGTGTCGACTGGTTCGACAGCGGTGGCGGACAAGCGTTTCTGGCCGGGAACACCGAGGATCAGCGCGTCGCCGAAGTCGACCGCACACGACACCGTCACGCTGACCGTGCCGCCCGGTCGCATCCCGCCGGTGGCGGTGTCCACGCTCAGCGACGCGCATGTCACTCCGGCCGAGGACAGCGCGTTGGTGGCGGTGGACTGCGCCGCCGCGGTCGCGGTGGCCGAGGTGCGTTCGATGCTCGCCGCGCGGGCCGCTTGATGCGCGGCGTCGTCCAGCCGCAGCCGGGCATCCACCCCTCGGTGGATCACCACGGCGACGAACACGAGCAGCATGACCAGAAACGGCGCCGCTATGGTGACTTCCGCAGCCACTGAGCCACGGTCCGCGCGCCACCAGGCCACCCACCAACCCCAGCGGGTGCGATAGCGCCCCAGCGGGCGTTCTGGACCACCGGACGGGCACGTCTCGGCTGTCCAGGTGGCGGGCGGGTTCGTGGTCGTCATGGCGTCCGATCACCTGCCACTGGCCAGATCGGGAACGAACCGTTCGACCGGGCCGGACGCCTCGGCGTGCACCGGCAAGCTGAGGAACGGGACCACCGACGTCGCGGTCCCGGAAATCCGGATCGACGCGGAATTCGCGGTGCGGTCGGCACCGACACTGGTGCCGGTCAACGGGCCGCGCGCGAGCTGATCGAGCATCTGCTGCGCACTCGCGCTGCCCGCGGCCGCGGTGCCGTTCTGGGCTCGCGCCGCGGCGAGCCCCTGGGACGCCGCGGCCTGGGCGATGTGAGTCGCATGCGACCACAGCGCGAACTGCACGATCGCCAGCAGCATCAACAGAAGCAGCGGCGCCGCGATCACCAGCTCCGCGCTGACCGCGCCGCGGTCACCACGCAGCAGCAGCCGGATACGGCCTCGCGAGACCGTCCTCCCGCGCGCAGGCCGCGGCCGGCCATCACCGCGGCCTCTGTCGGCGCGGTGACGATGATGGCGGCGGCGCCACCGTTGTGCCTGCTCCCCGCGCATCACGGCTACAGGTTGATGCCGTTGGCCTTGGCGGTGACCTTCGCGATGATGATCGCGATGATCGCCAACGCGGCCACCACCAGCAGCGCTGTCACCAGCACGGTTTCGGTCGAGTACCCGGCCTCGGGTTCCCGGCGCAGCAGTTCCCACCGCGCCTTCACCGTCGTCCACAATGCCACCAGGTAGAGGTGCATCGCGCTTCTCCTCCCATTTCCACGTGCCCCGCAACTCACAGTCCATTGAGGACTAGCGTCAGTGCGGGGTAGGCGATGAACGCCAAGAAGCCCAGGAACAACGCCATCACCGGCAGCGACATGCGTTCGGTGGCGGCCTGGGCGTCGCCTTCGGCGTCGGTGATCTGGTGGGTGCGCAGGGCACCGGCCTTGGCCGCGAGCGAGGTGCGGACCTTCGCGCCCTCGGTGCCGGCCAGGCTGACCGAGGCGGCGAGCTCGGACAGCTCGGTGACGTCGAGTTCCTCACCGAGCTGGCGCAGCGTCGCCCACGGTGTCGTGCGGGTCAGCCGGGCGGTGTCCAGGGCTCGGCGGATCTGCTCGAACGCCCAACCTCGGCCGATGGCGACTGAGTCGTTGAGCGCGCTGTCGACCCCGGCGCCACCGGCGAGGGTGATCCACACCAGGTCGAGGTAGGCGGACAGGGCGTGGCGGAACCCGGTGCGCAGCTTCGCCGCGTCGGACCTCGCTTGCAGGTCGGGCAGGAAGAATCCGGCAGCGGCCAGGACGAGTCCGGCGATGATCGGGAACTCGATCCCCAGCGACAATCCGGCCAAGGTGAGCAGCAGTTGCAGCAGAACCGGGGCGAGCAGACCGGCGATCGCCAGTGTCGCCTTCTCGGCCAGATGGGTCGCGACCGGGCGTCCGATGACGGCCAGATCGCGAGCCAGCCGCTCGCCGGGCAGACCGAGCGCGCGTAGCGGCGCGATGAACGGGCGGCCGAGCTTGGCCGCCCACCCGGTGTCCTCGGTGGCCAGGATCGGTGTCGGCGCTGGCGCCGCCGTGCTGCGTGCCAGGACCGCGCCCAGTGCGGGCCGGGGCGGGAACGCCCACACCGCCAGCGCCCACAGGCCCAGGCCGAGCCCGGCTCCCAGAATCAGTGCGGTGATCACGGGTTACACCTGCCTCTCGGCGACGAGCGCGGGCTGGTCCTCGGAGTCGGCGGCCAGGGACAAGAACCGTTCGGGCTCGGCGACCCTGGCGACCCGCACAAGCCACGCGAACCCCAGTCCAAACAGGATCCCGATGCCCAGCAGGACGATCTGCCCGGTCGCGGAGTCGTAGGCGGACAGGTACGGGCGGTTGAGCAGCACCACGGCCACGGCGAAGCACAAGGTGGTGCCGACGATCACCCGCACGCTGGTCCGGGTCCGGGCGCGCCCGGCTTCGACCCGCATCCGCATCGAGGCTTGCTCGCGGGCGGTGTGCGCCAGCGAGCCGAGCAGGTCACCGAGCTGGCGGGCCTGCTGTTCGGCCGCGAGCACCAGCGCGGCGATGACGAGGTCGCCGGTGGGGTCGGCGAGCTGGTCGGCCAGGTGGCGCAGGGAGGGCGCCAACCGGTCTCCGTTCTCAATCCGCACCGCGAGGTCGGTGATCTCGCCGCGGATGGCCGGCGGCGCCAGCGGCGCGGTCGCGAGGATGGCCTGCTCCAGCCCAGCGGCGGCCGAGAGCGTGTCACGCAGCATCTCTGTCCAGGTCGCGATCGCCTCGATCCGCGCCACCCGACGTGCGTGCTCGGGGTCGCGGCCCAGGACACGGGGCAATGCCCAGACCGCGAGCCCAGCCAGCACGGCGCCGACAACCCAGCCGGTGGCCACACCAGTGAGCACACCCACCGCGATCGCCAGGCCGATCCGCAGCGCCTGGCGCTGATCTCGCGGCGCGGCTTGGGCGCGGCGCGTCTGCCCGCGGCGGAACAGTCCGGAGCGCCGGTTCACGTTCACACCGCGCCAGCCGATGATGACCAGCAACAATCCGACACCGACGCCGACGCCGAGCAGGGCCGAGAGGGCGGTGGTAGCGCTGATCGTGATGTTCACCGCGGCCACCACCCCTCCGGCTGCTCAAGCAAGCCGGGGTCGAACCCGGCATCGACGAGGTCGTCGAGGGTGTCGGTGCGCAGCGCCCCGGCCACCGGGCGGGCGCGGCGGTCCGCGCCGGGCCGGTAGACCTCGTTGGAGACCACCTGCGGGCCGTCGGCGCCGACCACCTCACGGATCGAGGACACGACGCGGGTTGTCCGGTCGGTGCCGCGGGCCAGGTGCACGACAAAGTGCACCGCCGAGGCGACCAGCAGGTTCGTCGCGTCCAGCGGGAGGCGTTCGACGCCTTGCGCGGCGTAGGAGGCCAGCCGGGTGAAGGCAATCCGTGAGCTGGAGGCGTGCAGCGTCGCCATCGAGCCGTCGTTGCCCTGCGACATCGCGTTGCACATCGGGATGACTTCCGGCCCCCGGATCTCGCCGACGATCACCCGGTCCGGCGACATGCGCAGGCCCCACCGGACGAGTTCGGCCTGGGAGATCGCGCCTTCGCCCTCGACGTTGGCTTCGCGGGCCTGGAAGGCGGTCACGTCGGCGTGGACGTCGGGGTCGAGTTCCAGGCCGAGTTCGAAGGCGTCCTCGATGGTCACGATCCGCTCCATCGAGTCCATCTCCGACGCGAGCGCTCGCAGCAGGGTGGTCTTGCCTGCGCCGGTGCCGCCGGTGATCAGGATGTTCTTGCGCGCCCGGACCAGCGCGCGCAGGAACTGCTCCAGGCCGGGGTCGATGGTGCCGCGGGCGCGCAGTTCGGGCAGGGTCACCGTGAGGTAGCCGTGCCGGCGGATCGACAGCGAGGTCACGCCGCCTGCGGTCAGGCCCATCACCGCGAACAACCGCTCCCCGCCGGGGAGTTGGAGGTTGACCGCCGGGGAGCCGTAGTCGAAGCGGCGTTCCTGGCTGGACGCGCGGGCCGCGAGCAGCCGGACCAGGTCGGTCAGCTCCTCGTTCGAGCCCGCGATCGGGGCGACCCGCGCGCGGCGGCCGTCGTTGTACTGCACGAAGACCCGGTCGTAGCGGTTGGCGTTGATCGTCTCCACCGTCGGGTCGTCCAGCAGTGGCTGCAGGCCGGCCATGCCGAACAGTTCGTTGATGACCTCGGTGATCACCCGCTGTTCGACATCCCGGCCGACGAGCGACCGGTTGTCCATCAGCTCGTTCTCGCTGTGCGCGGCGACCGCATCCTCCAGGATCGCCCGCGCCAGCTCACGGCGGGCCTCCCTGGTGACCGGGGCGCCGGTGCGGCGCTGCTGGGCATCGACCCGCAGCGGCAGCTCGGTGCCGAGCGTGTCGCGCAGGTGCTGGCGAAGTCGCCCGACGGCCTCGGTCGCCTGCACCGGTTCCGGGCCGCTCGGCGCTGGTTGCGGGGTCGCCTGCGCCCAGCTGGGGTGGCCGGACGTGTTGGCCGGTTGCCAACCTGACGGTTGTCCCTGCTGCTGGTGCGGACGCAGAGGTACCGGAGCCGGATACCCGTTAGGCGGAGGGGTGTTGGGCGGGTACGTCATGACGCTTGCCCTCCGCGCGAAGTGTTCTCGGTGTTCGGCGGCAGGGGTGCCGGCGCAAGTCGCAAACCGTTGGCCGAGACCGGGCTGGTGGGCACGCCGGGCACCGCGCGCAGCACCTGCATCGGCTGGTTGTCGGCCAGTGCCTGCCGGGGCAACGCAGGCGGCGGTGCCTGTTCGGCGATGAGCACTTTCGCCACCTTGTGCGCGACCTGCCCCAGCGCCGAATGGGCCGGTCCGCTGCGGCCCCACCGCAGCGTGCTGGGCCGTCCACACAGCACGGCCGCCCCGTGCGGATCGTCAGGCACGCGGCCCAGCGGCAGCACTCCGAGTTCGCGAGCGACTTCAGCGGTGGAATACCCCTCGCCGACCAGCAACATCGCCGGATGCGCGGTCCAACGGCCGATCGCCGGCAGGCGACGGGCCAGGTGCGCGAGGTCGTCGGCGTGCGCACGGGTCAGCAAGACCATCGCGTCGGCCGAGCGCACGATCGGCATCGCCGGAGACCCGGCATCGATCCGACCGCAGTCGACGATCACCACGGCATCCGGCGCGCTCGCGGCGGTCCGCAGGACGCCCGCGCCAGTGGTCGGGTCGGCCAGCGCGGACAACGCCGCTCGCGCGCGGTCGGCGTCCGGTGGCGCGGCCACCACCGGCAGCCCGCCCGGCAGGGTCTGCGCGTGCTGCCACAGCAACGCCGGGTCGTCGCTACGCCGGGCGGCGACCGCCAAGCTCACCAGCCCCGGCGCCGATTCCAGCGAGAACCGCGTCCCGACGTCCCCGCCGGACGGGTCGGCCTCCACCAGCAGCGCGCGGGCAGGCGATGGCCAGCGCGCGGCCAGCGCGACCGAGAACGTGGTCACCCCAGGCGACCCTTTCACCGACAGCACCGCCACCAACATCACTGACCACTTCCCGGAAGCATCACGATCGACAACTGGCCCGCGGGCACGGCGGCGATCTGGCGGGCGGCGGCCTGGCTCAACTGCACCGACACCACCGTGACCTGCTGATTCGGCGGCGAGGTCACGCTGGTGACCACCGCCGGCCACACCGTCGTGGAGTCCGGCGTCGGCGGGCTGGCAAGCGCGGCGCCTGATTGGCCCGGCACGAACACCACCGACACGTGCGCGCCCGGCGACACCTCCACCGGGAACTGACCCGCCTTCAACGACAACGCCGCGATCGCCTGCCCTGCCACGGGAACACCGGCACCGCTCACCGCGTCCAGGGTCAGCAGCGCGCCGGCGGGCAAGCTCGCGGACAGCGTCTTACCCACCACGCTGGCCGCTTGGTTCGCGTCCACAACAGACACACCGGGGTCGACGGCGACGTTGACCTGCTTGAGATCCTGCGCGGTCAGGACCTGCCCGACCGCCACCGGCCGCGCCAACGCCAAGACCGTTTCCCGGTTCCCGGAGTTCAGCGACACCACCAGGAACGCGGCGGCACACGCCAGCACAAGCAGCGCACCCAGCAGCAGATGCGGGATGCTGCGGCGTCGTTTCGTCCCACGCAGCCGCGAAGCGGGCTTCTTGCCGTCCGCGACCCAGGGACCGCTGGCCGACTTCGTGGATCGGTCGGTGTCCGGCTGAGTCGTGATGTTCGTGGTCACGCCGGTACCTCCTCCAGGCATGGGGGTAGTGCGCCGCGTCGCTGAGGTTCTTCAGCGAGCGGAAGGACGGGTCAGTTGTTTGTGTTGTTATGAAAGGAGGTGCTGCCCGAGAGAGGTCAGCCGCCGCCGTTGTTGAGGGCTTGGGACTCCGCGACACGGAAGGCCGCGTTACCGGTCGTGGTCAGGTCCGGGAACGTTCCGCCTTGGCCCGCGCCCGCCCAGGTGACCGTCCAGTGCACCGTGGCGGCGACCGGGAACGCTTGCCCCGCTTGCTTCGCGGACGAGGTGCGGTAGGTGTGGCCGCAGTCCGGCGACGGCGCCTTCGGGTCACTACCGGCTCGGAACGGTGTGCCCGCCCCGGTACACGTCACCGTGCTGCCGTCGCCCATGGACCAAGTCACCGACGTCGGCGTCGCGGTGGCCGTCACCGATACGCCCGGCACGGAGGCTGTCGCCGATACCGGCCCCCACCCGCTCGACAGCCACATCCACGTCGGCAAGTTCACCAGCTGATCGCCGACAGGGTTCGCCGCGATCGTCGGTGTGGGCAGCCGCAACTGCTTGCGCGCCATCTGCGCCAACTCGGCCGGCGAGGGCAACTGCGCCGCACCGGGTTGCTGTCCATCCGCGATCCACACCGGTGGCCGGTACAGCCCGTCGGTGACGCCCGCGGTCGAGCATTGCCATACGTACCAAGAACCTTGCTGGCCCTGTGCTGGTTGAGCGGCTTGCGCCAGGACCACTCCACCCGCTGCTGGGCGAGTGAAGACAGCGGGTTGCACGGTCGCGCCGCCGGTGTTCAGTGGCTTGGTGAAGGCGGCGGTGACCACACCACCGGACGGCGGCTGGTAGTCGCTCTTCACGTAGGAACACTTGGCCAGGTTCGAGTTCCCACCGATGATCGTGTCGCCGGGGTTGCTGTTGCCCTTGCCTGGGTTGCCGGTGCCCGGACGTCCCGGCTTGTTGCCGTTGCCTGGGTTCCCCGGTTTGCTGTTGTCGCCGCCTTTGCCCGCGCCGAGATCGCAGACCGGGGCCGGCGTCTGGTCACACGTCGTGCTGCCATAGCCGCCGTCGGCGAGCGCCGGAGCCACACCGAATATGCCGCCGACGACCACCAGTCCTGTCACGATTGAAACGCGTCGTAGTTTCAGCATGTCCCCGCCTCGTGAACGCCGTACTCCGAGACCTTCCATGATCCGTCCGCCTGCTTCTGGACGATGGCGTTGATCAGGTGCCGACCGCCCGGAGTGTCGTTGGCGAGCTGGCCGGTGTCGGCCTTGTACTTCAACCAGCGCGAATCATCGGAGCAGTCCGTGATCACGATCTTGTTCGGATTGTCAGGAGGCTCGACGGAGGACACCGAAGGCTCGTAGGTGGGTTCGCCCTTGGTCACCAAGCCGTTGTAGTGATCTGCGTACAAGGCCCGTGACATGTTCGTCAGCGCGATCCCGGTCGCGTACCGCCCCAGCTTCGGCGACTGCCAGTCCGATGTGGTCCCAGCGGCGACGAAGTCCTGCCACATACCTCGGTACGACGCGAGGGCGTCCTGCTTGGCTTTGTCCACAACAGACAATGCCGTGGTCGACGGAACCGAAGTCGTTGACGCCTGCCCGGTCGGCTGGGTCGTGCCGGACGATGGGGTGTTCGTGCCGGAACTACACGCGGCGAGGATCGCCAACGTGGCTCCCAGGCCGAGCATCGCCCTGGCTCGGCGCCCACTAACGATCAAGACCTTGCGGGCTACCACACCCCACCCCCCAGACATCAGTGAAGATCGTCTATCGTTTTCGTGATACACACCACGTCTACACCACCCACCCCCACCGACTGCAAAGTGTGTAGGCGACTGACTTTGAAGTCGGAAAGGCATTTTCTATAGATCTTCACTCTTTTGGGCGATAGGCATCACTGTCTGAGGTTGCCTGCGTGACACTGGAGGCGCGACCAGCACTTTCTGGGGGTAGGCAGTGGCAAATCGACTACAGAACGTTATAAGTGTCGGTGTCGGTTGATGTCCGCCGCGTTCATCACGGCGTGGGCGGGGGTGGGAATCCTCGTTGGCGCCGCCCTGGCATTCGGCTCCCAACGCCTGCTCACGACACCTCCGATCGCAGCCCTCGCGATGCGGCTCACCGCCACGCTCCTGACCGCCCTCATGTTCGGCGCCCTCGCCTGGCGCTTCGGTCATCAGTTCGACTTGCTGCCGTACAGCGTGCTCGCCGCACTCGGTGTAGCACTCGGCGTGATCGACGTCCTCGAGCAACGACTACCCAGCGTGCTCGTCTACTCGGGCGTCGCCATCGTCGGCGCGATGCTGGCGACCTCGGCGATCCTGCACTCCAAAGGCCCGGACTTCGTGCGCGCCCTGGTCGGCATGGCAGTCATCGCCATCCTCTACCTGGTACTTGCGTTGGTGTCCGGAGGCGGGCTGGGGGCCGGCGATGTGAAACTGGGCGGTCTACTCGGCCTCGCGCTCGGCTGGTTGAGCTGGTCGGCACTCGTCACGGCAACCGTCCTCGGCTGGTTCGCAGCCGCCCTGGTGTGGCTCCTGGTTCGAGCGACCCGACGAAGACCGCAGGGCTCACTGGTGCCCATGGGACCGTTTCTCCTGGTCGGGGCGTTGATCACGATCGTGGGCGTTCCGGGGTGACGTTCGCTGAAGCTTCGCCTGCCGTCACGATGGCACCTCGGAGTAGTCGACGGCCCCACTCGACAACGCCTGCTGTGCACGGGAAAGGCGCTGGGCCATGTCCGGCCGTAGCCTTCGACTGGCTTCCTCGGGCTCGAACATCGCGAACTCGCTGACTTCAGGGTCGATCGCGCGCACGTTGGCCAACTGATCTCCAGTCAGCGTCCCGCCGTCGAAGATGAACACGAGCTGGTCGTCCCATGGACCGTGGGCGCCGACCCAGTCCAGCACGAGTAGCCGCCCCGCGGTGATGGTGACGCCGAGTTCCTCCACAAGTTCGCGCTCTGCTGCCTTGCGGGGTGGCTCGTTGCTTTCAGCCATCCCGCCGGGCAGGTCCCAGTGCTCCTTGTATGTCGGATTCACCAGCAGGATTCGACCTGACTCGTCACGAAGCAAGACGTCGGCAGCCACGCGCTTGCGGGCCTGCTTGGCGTTCCCTTCGGCGAGGTAGGCGAAACGGGCCTCGTCGTCTGTCAGACCGGCCACGTGACAGTGCGCCCTTCCTGCTTACCGGGGACGTGGCTCATCGCGGCCAGCGCTGTCAGGAATGCCGCTACTTCGGGCAGGCGTCGAACCGCCGCCAAGGATTGGCCGAGTTCGCTCAGGCGCTGCACCACGCGGGCCGAGCTGAGCGACGTGGTCAACTGACACACCTCTTGGCCCAGCGACGCGGCCTCATCCGGACGTCCTGCTTCAAGCAGGACGTTCGCGAGGGTGAGCTGACCGAACGCACGGCTACGCACGCGATCTCCCGACCTGAGCCGGATCACCTCTCTGGCTTGGCGTTCGGCTTCCCGGTACTCCGTCAACCGTAGGAAGCACAGGGCAGCCTCACTCGCAAGGGAAGCATCGTCGAAATTCGCGATCCAGTCGGCGGCAGGTTCGTTGTTCGCGCCGGTCAAGATGCGCTCAGCCGTGTCCAACTCCTGAGTGCAACTTGTTCGTTCTCCTCGCAGCGCGAAGGCGCGTGCTCGCATGGCGTGCAGGCGGGCCAATAGCTGCACGGCGCCTGGCGTCTCGCGGGTTCGGTCGAGTCCGACAGTGGCGATCCGAAGGGCGTTGTTCGCCTGGTCGAGCTCGATCGCAAGATGTGCCATCGAAGCGCAAGCGTTTCCAGCCAACGCTTGATTGTGGGCGGCCGTCGCCAGCCGAAAGGCTCGGTCAAAGTGTTGATGCGCCAGGGCATCTCGCCCGCCGTCATGTGACATCCAGCCCGCGATCTCCGTCATTGACGCCGCAGCCGCGAACAGAGCCGAGCCATGAACTCCATCTCCCGGATCGAGCAGGCGTGGCCCGATCTCAAGGTTGAGGTATCGCACAACCGACGGGTACAACACTCCGCCGCCAACACGCCGGTCGGCGGTCTGGAATGCCTGGGCGGTTACCTGGATTCTTTCAACGACTCCAAGGCCGTGGTCGTCCCGCAGCGAAAGTTGCCCGATCGCGGTTGGGGACAACTCGTTGATAGCGGGAGCGCGTGTCATCGGGCCGACGTTGTTTAGGAGATCGGCGAGCGCTTCCGGTGAGAGTTCCAATGCCTTGGCGAGGTCGGGCTGATTCCATGGCTGCGGCGTGCCGGTACCGCGTTCCCACCGGCCGACCGTGGACCGTTCAGTCCCCAGGCGCTCGGCCAGCGTCTCCTGGGTGAATCCCATCGCCGCGCGGCGTCGTGCGAGGCCGTCGCGTCGCGTCGCCATGCTCGTCCCCGTTCCGTCGACCAGCCCCGATGTTCCCGTCGTCATTTGCCCAGGTCAAGCCTAGGAGTGTACGAGGCTCGATCTCTCGTTGATCTTCCGTAGCCAAGTCTCTGGGGCCGCGGCCGGGCCTGCGGTCGCTGGAGCGGCCGACTTCTGGCAGCGTGCATCACCATTCCAGAGGTTCGCGGTCGTAGAAGAATCCACCGGTGGGGCCGTCGTCGGGCAGCGTGGCGAGCCAGACGGGCGTGTCGGCACCCTGCTCGACCGTGCGAGGAGCGTTCGGGCCGCCGAGGTCGGTGCGGACCCAGCCGGGGGACGCGGAGTTCACCAGGATCCCGGTGCCGGCGAGTTCCGCCGCGAGGACCCGTGTGACGGCGTTGAGGGCCGCCTTGGAGACGCGGTAGGCGGGCTCGGTGGACCGCGTCATGTGATGCAGAGAGCCGAGCGTGCTGGACAGGTTGACGATCCTGCCGTAACCGGCGGTACGCATCGCGGGAACGACAGCTTCGGCGCATTGCCAGGCGCCGAGCACGTTCACCTGCCAGACACGGGCGGCCAGGTCGACGTCGATGTGCGACGGCTGTTGGTCTCCGTCGCTGATCCCAGCGTTGTTCACGAGGATGTCGATCCGGCCGTGCCGGTCGAGGGTGTGCTGGACCGCTGCGGCGATGGTGTCAGATTCGGTCACATCGAGGCGTACGCCGGAGGCGGCCCATCCTCGGCCGACGAGATCGGTCGCGGTCCGGTTCGCCTGTTCGACGTCGCGGGCGGTGGCGACGACATGGATATCGCGTTCGGCGAGCTGTCCGGCGATGGCGTAGCCGATACCCCGGTTCGCGCCCGTCACGAGCGCGACCCTGCGAGAGCTGTGCATTCGTTAGGCGGCCAGGTCGGCGAGGTGGAGATCGAGCTTCTGGACCCGAGCCTCCCGGTCGTGGTGCGACATCGCGCGCCGCGCTTCGCGGATGGTGTGGATGGAACGCACCGAGCCGGTGTGGGCGGCGAGGTCGGCCGCGGTGTGGAGGTCGTCGCAGGCGAGGTCGAGGTCATTGGCGTGCAGGTGCGCTTCGGCGCTGCGGACGTGGTAGATCGTGCGGTCTCGGACGTACTGGGGGTTCATGCTGCTCAGCGCGTTGTCGATCAGCGGGCGAGCCTTGGCGGGCTGGCGCAGGTCGACCCAGCAGGCAGCGGCCTGCGCAGCGAGCTCCGACTCGTCGAAGAAGTAGATCCAGTCAGGTTCCGGGTTCTGGGACGTGGTCGCGTCGAGTCGTCGTTCGGCATCGTTGAGGGCGTGACCGCAGGACGCCGCGTCGCCCGCTTTCGCGTACGCCCGCGCCTTCCGGCTGGCCAGCAGCGCCCGAAGACGGGGAGTGGCGGTGTGCTTGGTCCGGTCCTCGGCGGCGTCGATCAGGGCGATGGCTTCCTGGTGGTGGCCGGTCAGCGTTGCCTGGAAGCTCATGCACGCCAAGACGTGCGCGCCGGTCAGGGAGTCGTTCGCGCTGGCCGAGGACCGTAGGGCCGCGACGTAGTAGGACTGGGCGGCGGCATGGTGGGCCGCGTCGAAGTGCAGCCATCCGCACAGGCGGGCTGCCTCGGTGACGAGACTGAACAGCCGCTGCCCGGCGGAGGTGCTGTAGTCCGCTTGATCGGCGAGACGAGTCAGCCAGTTGAATTCCGCGACCGCGAGCTGGTGGAGCTCGCGTCCGCCAAACTCGTCATCGAGCTGGCGAAGGTCGGCGAGCCGGTGGTCGAGCCGGTCCAGGACCGTGGCGGACAGGCGCGGGTCGCGCTGCTCGGGCAGCGCGACCGTGGTCGGTGGAAGGACACCGGTCAGGGCTGAACCCCATCGGTCTGCAACGCCAGCGAGCGCGGCACCCGTGATGATCAAGAACCCCCGGCGATCCATCGTGCCTCCCGCGACCTCGTGAAGAACCTGCATCGTCCCGGTGATCGACCAAGGTGGCTCCAGGACGCTGGCCTGCCCGGCGTGGTGCCAGTCCGGCCAGTTGAACGCAGCGGCCACGTCGCGCGCAACCTCAAGCTCGGACGTCCGGCCAGCGGGAGGACTGGCGAGTTGATCAGGACCGAGGAGAGCGGCGAGGGCGTCGCGGGACAAGTCGAGGGCTTTGGCGAGGTCTGGCTGGTTCCACGGCTGCGGCGTGCCCGTGCCGCGCTCCCAGCGTCCTACCGTGGATCGTTCGAGCCCGAGGCGCTCGGCGAGCGTGTCCTGGGTGAAACCCATCGCCGCGCGGCGTCGTGCCAGGCCGTCTCGTCGTGCTGCCATGCTCGTCCCCGTCCGGCTAGACCGCCCCTGATATTCCCGTCGCCGTTTGGCCAGGTCAAGACTAGGGCCACAAGACACCAAAAGCCCGGCAGGCCGGCGGATCAGCGGAGTGACCGGAAAACACGCGTACGAGCTGCCTTTTTGTTCGTTGAGAAGCATCACCGACTGTGGCGTGGCGTGGGTACCATTCCCTCACGCGTCCGATCGCGGCGAGTAAATATGCCTCCTCGGGGCTGCGGCGTCCAAGACACCGCCGAGAAGCCTGGTTACACACGGTGTCAACCCGCTTCACCCGATTGACGTAGACGCCGCTCGGTCAACGTTTGGGCAGGTCATCGGGGATGACGCTCCATCCGCGCCCCATCGCCGCCCCACCGCCGCTCTGGTCCGCTCCCCGTGGCGATCGTTTAGTTGATCGGTGTTCGCAGCCGCAACCACCAGCAGTTTTGGAACCGGCAACGGGCACCTCCCGGCTGGCGCACCGAATGGTCACCGGGTGCCGATCGCAGGCCGCTCTTGACGGCCTGCGGCGGACGACAAACGACGCAACAAACCAAATAGGGACTCGCTGACTATTGGAGTAGATGATGCTCTCCCAGCGATTCGCGACGCCCTGCGCGCCGCGATGCCCACAGACTCAGCTCGCTGTGCCGTGTTTGTTCGTGCAGCCGGTGTGTCGACGGGAATGGAGTAGGGACACCGCGCGAGGCGGTGCCGCACGATGAACACCGGACCCTGGTCCATCGCGTGCCGTGATGTCGCCGGCCGCGAGAGGACCCTGCGTGTTGTCGTGCGTGGCTCGGAGGTCGTGGTCATGGCTCCCCCTGGGGAAGTCGCGGTCCTCGACCGCGCCGCCACCGCCCAGTTCCGCTCCGCCGTCATGCAAGCCACCGAGGTGGCGACCACACCCGCGCCAGGTGCACCTGGCCCTTTCACGGCAACCGGCATGGCGGGCACGGCGGAGCAGAACAACGGCGGTCTTCCCCCAACCGCCGAGGGGCGCCCTGCTCTGCTGTCATGTCGCGGCGGGACCACGACCCCGATACCTGGTCTCGCCGCGATCCCCGCCATCAGGGGTGAGGCCGGATGATTGCCGTGGTCATCACGGCGAGCGCCGCGCTGGCGTTTGTCTGTTGCCTGCTGCGGCTGGCGTGGCGGCGTCGGCAGACCGAATCCGCTTACGCCGGTTCGCATCGCCGCGCGCCGCGCCAGCCCCCGAACCGTGTCCTGCGGCACGCGATCGCCACGGCCGGAACACATGGCCTCGGCATGATCAGAAAAACCGACGGCTCATGAGGCGGTCATGTCCGACCGTGCCCGCCGCGACCTTGCTTCGTCGACTGGGATGGCACCACCGCAAAGTCGACTGCCGCGACGGCGACGGCCAGCGGTCCGCGCTGCACCTGCGGCGGCGCACTCCCGCGGACGTCGAGATCGAGCTGCCCGGCGGACGGCTTGCGCGGCTGACCAACGCCGAGGCCGGGCAGCTCCGGGCGGCACTCCGCGACGTTCTGCTCGCCGAGCACCCGCCGCACCGAGCGGGGGCCGTCTAGCCAGATGTTGAAGCCAGGCCGGATTTCTCGCCGTGCCTTCGGACGAGCGCGCGCTCGCGACACCGACTGCGGTCGGGCGGAAGCGGTTCGACGACGCCTTCCGCCCGGCCGCCACCAGCACCCACCCCTCTCGAGGAGGACCGACTCATGACCGCCGTCATCGACGACCACCCCGCCCTGGCTGAGCAGAAGCCTGACCAACGAGCGCGGGACTACAGGGACGTGTTCGCGTGGCCAACCACCATCGACAGCGTCACCGGTGATGTCCGCCTTCAGCTTGGCACGACCGTCGACGCGCTTATCATGCGCGCCGGGTTTGCCGGGGAGGTCAACAACTTCCTTGCGCGGCACATGTTGCGCGCGCCCATCATCGTGGTTCCCGGCGATCCCAACGACTGGATCTTCCTCACCCAGCCACGCACGCCCCTGCGCCAGTCGTCCTGGGACGACCTGGTGCGCATCCAGGTCGGCTGGAAACAACGCGGTGACTCCATCTTGCTTCCCGCTTTGGACAACGTGGACGAAGGCGTGCGGTGGCTTGAACAACCGCAACCACACATGACCCTTCCGCCGTGGACCGCAGTGGTCGGCGCGGCCCGCTCGACGTCCTCGCTGTGCGGGACGTGGTGAACATGCCGATCGGCACCCCCGCTCACCGACATCCGCGCCACGCCATTGTGATCGCCTCCGGCGGGTTGGACTCCACCGTGCTGGCGTACTGGCTAGCCGCGCGCGGGGCCGAGCTGACGCTGTTGTCCTTCGACTACGGCCAACGGCACCGAGTCGAACTTGAGTACGCGGCCGAGATCGCGCGACTGCTCAACTGTCCACACGAGACCGTTGAGCTTTCGATGCTCGGTCGGCTGCTGGTCGGCTCGGCCCTGACCGACACCGACGTGGCGGTGCCTGACGGCTACTACACCGACGAGTCGATGCGTGCCACCGTCGTCCCGAACCGCAACGCGATCATGCTCGACATCGCCGTCTCCGTGGCTGTTGCCCGCAAGGCCGATGTGGTCGCGTTCGGTGCGCATGCCGGTGATCACGCCGTTTACCCGGACTGTCGACCGGAGTTCGTCGAGCGGTTCACCCGGTCGGTCCGCACCGCCAACGAGGGGCTGCTGGTCGACGATTTCGAGATCCTCGCCCCGTTTCTCACCCAGAGCAAGACCGACATCGTCCGCATTGGCACGGCACTGGACGTTCCGTTCGAGCGGACGTGGTCGTGCTACCGGGGCGAGGCGACGCACTGTGGGACATGCGGAACCTGCACTGAACGCAAGGAAGCGTTCCAACAGAACGGCATCACCGACCCCACCAGCTACCGCTGCGCGTGACGAGGTGATGATGATGACGGAGGCGGAACTCGGCTCGCCAACTGGGCCTGGGCGGGGCCGTCGTTCCTCGCGCCACGGCTCGCGCGTGTTGGGTTGCGAACCGGTACAGCGTGGCGAGGGGATCGTTCCTGCCGCCCAAGCACCCAGCACGGTAGCGCACCAGGCGGCAACGCCGCCAGCGCCCTCCGCCTCCGGACCGCAGTCACACTCGTTGATGCCGCTGCTGTCCGAGCCGTACCTGCGCCGCGCGTTGCGCCAATGCGGCCGGCGAGCTTCGGCACCCGGTGCTGACGACATGACCTGGGGCCACCTTCGCCGCGAGGCCCGCGTGATGCTGCCGCAACTGGCCATCGAACTCGCAAGCGGAACGTGGCAGCCCGGACCGATCCGCGACGTACGGCTCCCCACCTACACCGGCAAAGAGATGCACACCTTCATCCCCACCGTGCGGGATCGACTGGTGCACCGCGCGCTGCGCAACGCCCTCGAACCGGTGCTGGAAGCGAGCGCCTTCCGCGATTGGGTGTCCGGATTCCGTCCGCGCCGCAACCGCATCACCTCCCTGCGTCAGGCCGCTGGGTATAGCCGCGCGGGCTTCCGGTGGGTCGCCGATCTCGACGTCGCCTCGGTGTCGGAAGGCGCGACGATCGACGAAGTCATCGACTGGCATGCCGAGCACATCCACGACGGCACCTTCCTGGCCCGCCTCCGTACCGCGCTCGCCGCGATGCCGAGCCCCATCGCGCCGGGCTCCGGCCTGGCGCCCATGCTGATCAATCTCCGATTGTCCCAAGTGGATAAACGAGTCTCTGGGCTTCGGGTCGTCCGCTTCGCCGACAACTATGTCGCTTTCGCCCGAACCCGCGAGGACGCGCAGGAGGCGTTCTACACCATCAGCGACGCACTCCTGCAGCTTCGGCTGCGGCCCAACGAGGCCAAGAGCCGTATCCGCGACGACGCCAACGTCGAAGACCTTTTCCTGATCGGCGGCTGAGGCATGAACCTGGAATGGATCGAGGTCACCGGCGGAGTCTGCGCCTTCGGGGACGACGCCCGCCCTATCCAGGTCGCCACTTTGTTGTGGACGCGCACCCCGATCGCCTACGGACACCTGCCGAGCGAGCACCCTGGCCTCGGGCCGCGGTTCCCCGTCGCCGAGATCAGCCACGCCGAGGCGACCGAGATCGCCAGCCGATTGGGCGGGCGGTTGCCACGCTCGGCGGAGTGGGAGTGGATGGCCGCCGGAGCTGACCGCCGACGCTGGCCGTGGGGCAACGCACCGTGGCAGGCGGCGTTCGCGAACCTGCGCGACTCCGGGCACGGCACGGTCACCCCGGTCGACACCCACCCTGACGGTGCCACACCCGAGGGCCTGCTCGATGTCGCGGGCAACGTGTGGGAGTGGACCGCCAGCACCGCGATGAGCGACGGAGTCATCATCCGTGGCGGTTCCTATGCCGCGCCACCGCTGTATGCGCAGTGCACGTTCCTCAACGCCGCGCCCGCTGAACTGCGCTCGCGCGGCATCGGCCTGCGGGTGGTGCGCGAACCATGACCCTTCGGCCGCCCAGCACGCGCATCCTCGCGCCCGACCAGGGTTTGATCATCCTCAACTGTTCGCGGGAGAAGCTCGTCACCAGCGCCCCGGTTGCGGCGCTTGATCTCTACCAGGGCGCGTGCGTTCCGCAGGCGCGTGATCACTTCGCCGCAGATCCTTCTCGCCGAGCCCGTATCCGTATCCTCTCGGCCGCGCACGGCCTGCTGCGTCCCGAGAAGGCGATCAGCACCTACGACCACCGGCTCACGAACCGGGTCGACGCCGTGCGTCTGCACGAGCGGACGGTCTCCGGGCAACTGGACGCCGAATTGGCGGAGACACCGTCGTTGCGGCACCTGTTGATCGTGGTCGAGCCGTTGTACCTGCTCGCCTTGCAGCGCGTGTTCGACCACCTCGACCGGTTCGATCAGATTGCGGTCATCCCGGACCCGTGGGGATGGTGGGACGGGTTGACCTACCTCCACCAGTGGGGGTGGGCGTGACCACGCTGCACGAGGAACTGTTGCGCCGCAACAATTTCCACACCAGCAGCACTCGCAGCCGGGAAGCCATATCCGGGATCGGGTGGCACGAGCCCACGCCGTCGGAGCTTTCACTGGCCGCCGTGCGCACCCTGTCGGTCGTCGTCCCGGCCTACAACGTCAGCTACTGCCTGCCGGCTGTGCTCGACGCCTTGGAAGGCCAGCACCATCGGCTCGGGTTCGAGGTCATCGTCGTCGACGACGCCAGCACGGACACCACGGCTGCCATCGCTGCCCGACACCCGGTCGTCACCACCGTCCTGCGGCTCCCAGAACGCGCGGGCGGGGCCACCGCACGCAACCTCGGCACCGCGCTCGCCCGCGGGCAAACGGTCCTCTACCTCGACGCCGACATGGTCCTGCCCCCACACGTGATCACCGACATCACCGCCCGCGCCACCGACACCACGGTGCTCGTCGGCTTCCGCCACAACCTGCCCTACGACCTGCACCAGGGCGGACGCGGCGTCTTGGCCGAGCATCCCCAACTCGGCGCAGACCATCGGGTCGTATGGCGGCCACCGGTCGGCCGCCCGTTGCTCTACACCGGCGTCACGCTGACCGAGCGCCTGGACGGCCGTCCGCTGGACCACACCCACGACTTCGTCGACCTCGGCTACGGCCAGCGCTATGTCGACTGGGACCTGCCCCGCATGGTCGTCACCTGCCTCGTCGCCGTTCCACGCGCCGCCGTCCTCAACGTCGGAGGGTTCGATCCCGAGTTCGGACGGATCGGCTGGGGCATGGAAGACACGTACCTCGGCGCGTGTCTGATCGCGAGCGGGCTGCTGGTGATCCCGCTGCGGCAAGTCGTCGGGTTCCACCTCGATCCACCGGACGCGGAACAGCAATGGCAACGCAAGCTCGCCACCTGGCCCGGCACCCTCGCCCGCTACTGGGACCTGATGCGACGGCCCGCCCCGACCGGCCGCACCCACTCGTTCATCGCCGAGGTAAGCGAGCTGCTGCGCACCTGCGAGGTGCTGCGACCCCACTAGCGCCAGCGACGGACCCCTGCATCGAAAGCCGCAACGACGACAACGACGAGAAGGAAGACACTGCCCGATGATCGACCCGATCTCCCTCGCGGTCGGCGCTGGCCTGTTCGCCACAGGGCTGCTGGCCGGCAAGCTGACTCGCCGCCGCGCACCCGCAGACACCACGCCGAAACCGTTGTGCGGCTGCTCGCATGGGCTGGAACAGCACGACCCTGACACCAACGAGTGCCACGGCCAGATCCTGCACAAGGATGCGCGCACCGAGGACGGTACCTGGATCGGAAACCAGTGGGTGCCTTGTACCTGCCGCCAGTACGTCGGCCCGAAGCCGTTCGAGGAGCTGTACGCCCCGCCGATGCTGCCACCGCAGGACACGCTGTGATCGGGCGACGTACCGCCATGACGCGGACCTTCACGGCGCGGACACACGGTACCGGGTTCGTCGTCCATGACCCGCTGACCGGGCTAACCCACCGCACTGGTGCCGAACTCGCCTCCGGCCGGATCCGGCTGTCCGACGACGCCCTCTTCTCCTGGCCCGAGATCCACCCGGCGGCCTTGCACGCCGACGTACCGATCAGCGTGTGCTGGTCGCCCTTGGTGCGCTGTAACCTCGCCTGCCCCCACTGCCTGGACGACAAGTCCGTGCCCGAACTGGCTCGACCCGACCGGCACCGCATCGCGCGGCTGGTCGCCGAGTCCGCGATCCTGGGCGTGGACATCTCCGGTGGCGAACCACTGCTGCTGCGCGAACTGCCCGAGCTGATCGACGTACTCGTCGCGGGCGGCTGCGCGGTCAGCGTCACCACCAACGGAACGCACCTGGTCCGCCGTGCCGAAGCCCTAGCGTCCCGCGTGGACGCCGTGCGGGTCAGTCTCGACGGCCCGGACGCCGAACGCCACGACCGCTGGCGCGGCGCGGGCAGTTTCGAGCGCGCCGTCGCCGGAATCCGCGCAGCGGTCGCCCACGGCATCCCAACCCAGATCCAGACCGTGCTTCTGCGCTCCACCGCGCGGGCCAGCGTCCGGCCGCTGGTCGAGTTGGCCGCCGCGCTCGGTGTGCACGGGGTGACCTTCCTGCAGATGCTCCCCATCGGAGAAGGTGCCGCACTGGCCAGCACCGAGCAGTTGACCGACGACGAGGCCACCGACCTCCTTGCCGAGCTGAGCGCCACGTCGGCCGTACCCGTACGCCTGCGCACTCGCGAAGCAGCCGGGGGTTTCACCGTGATCCGAGCCGACGGCCAGGTATGGCGCAATCAGCCGGACGCGCAGGCCATCAGCTCCCTGCGCCCGCTGCTTGGGGTCAACGACCTCGCACTGACTGCGAGGGACGGCTCGGCATGAACGACTCCTCGAACCGCTCCGGCGTAGCCCGGCTGAAAGTACGCATCGCATTGCAGGAGGAAGGGCGATGAACACGCCGACGAGCGAACAACTCGAGCAGTTCGCGCGGGTGCTGGGAGACCTGCTGCGGACCGCCCGGAAAGAACGCGGCTGGACCCGCAAGCAGATGCGCGCCGAAATGGGCGCTGACGACGAGGACGAGCTGTCCCTGCAAACTCTCGCCACCTACGAACTCGGCACACGCCGCATATCCGTCGAGCGGCTGGTCGAACTGTGCGCCGTGCTGAAGCAGCGGCCCGACGAGCTGTTGCTCCGCGCGACCACCCTCGCGTTCGGCAGCGATCACGACGGTCGCGTCAAGGTCGACCTGTCGGCCCTCGCTCATACGACCGACCCCCGACTGCAGCCCCTCCAGCGATGGGCGACGGTCCGAGCCCGCCAATGCCCGGTCGGACGTACCCCCGTCGAAGAACTGGACGCCCACGCACTGACGGCACTTGCCGGGATCGCCGGATCTCCCATGTACGACCTCGTGCAAGCCCTGCGTGAGCTCCAAGGCGCATAGGACCTGCGATCGCCTCACTGACGCGACATCCCTTGCCCCTCAAAGAATGGACCACGAATGACCACTGCACGCCGCGTCTTCGAGCACCACCAGATCTGGCGCTTGACTCCCGACTCGCTCCGCGAGGCCACGACCCTGTTGGTTGGCGCGATCCTGCGCGATCACCAGTCGGTCGAGCACGTCATCGGCATCGCCAACGGCGGCGTCGCGCCCGCCCGCATGATCGCCTCCACGCTCGGGGTGAAAGCCCGCATGGTCCATGCCCGCCACAACACCGGCGACGCGACCTATCAGCAGGCCACGGGCAAGGTGACGCTCGACCTTGATCCGCTGACACGCGCCTTGAACGGGCAACGAATGAAGGGCCGGGTGCTGCTAGTGGACGACATCTGCGGCAGCGGCGCCACCCTCCGCCGCCTCCGACACGACCTCACGCCCTTGCTCAGCCCGAGCGCGGAGCTCCTGACCGCAGTCCTGTGCCTCAACACCGGGGCGGCAACGCTGCCCGACTACTCGATCTGGACCGTCTCGGACTGGGTCGTCTTTCCCTGGGAAAAGCCGCCCGCCGACCAGGACACCACCCCTCTGCCACGCCCGGAGGAGGCGCTCTGCCATGCCTAGCCCGCCTCCGCTGACCATCGCGTTCGTCCTGGCCTCCTACACTCCGAACGCGCCGGCCGGGATCGAACGAGCCACCGCCGCCTTCGCCCACGGACTGCGCCAGCTCGGCCACCGCAGCCTCATCCTGACCGCCGCCCCGATCACCACCCCTGACGACGACGTGGTGAGGGTGTGTTCGGTGGGCGTCGACTTCCCCTGCGACGACGATGAACTCCGCGACGCGATCAGCACCCACGGCCAGGACGCCCTGCTCGCCGCCGAACTGTGCGAGCTGTACCGCAAGCACCGGGTCGACGTCGCCGTCTACACCGACGGCTTGTGGGGCCTCGGCAGAGCCGCGCCGGTCAGCCGGGCGCGTTCGGTACTGGCCATGCACGTCGTCGGCCACGACCACGATCTCCAGCCCGCCCTGGACCGCGCCGACCTGGTGATCGCGCCGTCCCCGACGGTGCTCGACCAGGCACACGATCGCGGCTACGACACTGACCGTTGGCAGATCGTGCCCAACGCCCTGCTCCACGACCACGCACCGCCACCCGACTCACGACGGGAAGCCCTGCGTCGGCACGGCCCGATCCGGATCCTGGCCCGGCTCGGGCCGGAGAAGAACATCCGGGCCTTGCTGGACGCCGGGCGCCTGGTCGACCGGACGATCGAGGTGATCGTCGGCGAGGCCGGATTCGAGATCGCCGCCGGCGGCCAGGCGGCCGAACTCGAAAAGGCCCGCTACTCCGCGGCCCACCTCAAGCTCGGCACCATCCACGGCGACGGCCTGACCTGGGACCAGGTGCCGTCCTGGCTCGCGCAGGCCGCGGTGGTGATCGTGCCCTCGCTGCGCGAGACCTTCGGGCTGGTCGCGCTCGAGGCGATGAGCGTCGGCACCCCGGTGGTCGCCTTCGACGTAGGCAACCTTCCCGACCTGGTCGGCACCGGCGACGGGGCCGGTGGGGTGATCGTCCCCCGATCGTGGGGCGAGCACGGCCTGTGGCGCGCCGCCGAGCAACTGCTCGAAGATCCGATACGCTACGCCGAACTATCCAGGGCTGCGTACTACCGCTCGCGGGACTATCTGCCCACCACAGTCGCCGAGACATTCGTAAAGGCGGTGCGGTGATGCCTGCTGGCGTCCCTTTGCTCCTGGTTGACGGTCACAACCTCCTCTGGCGCGCGGCGTTCGGATTCCCCGCAGCGATCCTCTCCCGCGACAAGACTCGCGACCTCACCGCGGAGTTCGGGTTCTTCGCCCTCCTGCGCGTCGCCATCCGCGAAGAACTGTCCGAGCCACCCGAGGTGCTCGTGGTCTTCGACGGCGAGCACGGTGCCGCCGAGCGCAAGGACAGCGACGCCGACTACAAGGCCAACCGCGTCCTCGACGAAGCCGCGCTCAAACCCTTGCGCGCGATCCCGCACGTCCAGCGAGCGCTGACCGACTACGGCATCGCCTGGATCGAGATCGACACCGCCGAAGCCGACGACGTGATCGCCACCCTCGTCAAGGTCACCCGCAATCAGGACCCCGAGCGTCATGTGCGGATCATGTCCGGCGACCGCGACTTCTACCAACTCGTCGACGACCGGGTCCACGCACTCAACACCGTGATGAAACGCGGCCGACGACACATCGGCCCGGCCGAGGTCGCCGACCGTTACGGCGTTACACCGGACCAGTGGCCCGACTTCTGCGCGCTGAAGGGCGACTCCGCCGACAACATCCCCGGCGTGAAGGGAATCGGTGAAGGCACGGCCGCCAAGCTCCTGGCCGGCGGGCTGCACCTCGACCAGCTTCTCGCCTCCGGACGACTGACCGGGGCGAAGAAGACCAAGGTCACCGACGTCTGGGAGCAGGTGCTCGCCTGGCGCGACCTCATCCGGATGCGCACCGACCTCGACCTCCCACACCACCCGACCGGCCACCCCACGCGCGAGCTGCCCAAGCCGGCCGACGTCATCGAGAAACTCGGACTCTGGTGACCGCCCCGCCGTTCACCGCTCCGGCGTCCGTGCTGACCGTGATGGCACACCCCGACGACGCCGAACTCTGGGCGGGCGGAACACTCGCCCGTTGTTCCGCCTCCGGGGCCGCCGTCACCGTCGCGATTCCGCATCACCCCGAACCAGTGCGGGATGCCGAAGCAGCGGCCGGAGCGGCGATCCTGGGGGCCAAGCTGTACCAGTACGACCAACCCACGGCGACGGCCCTGCGCGAACTGCTGCTCGCCGTCCGGCCCGAGATCGTCATCACCCACCCCCTTCGCGACGTTCACCCCGACCACCGGAATCTCGCGGAAACGCTCGTCGCAGCCCTGCCCGACGTCGTCATCGCCACCGGCCACCCACGCCGCGTCTACACCGCCGACACCTACAACAGCCTCACCGCCGACGGCCCCGTACCCGCACACACCACCATCGACATCACCGACACCTACGAGATCAAAAAGCGCGCGCTCGCGGCCCACACCTCGCAGCCGATCACCGACCATTTCGGTCCCATGGCCGAGACCCTCGCCCGGCTATGGGGCTCCCGAATCGGAGTGCGTTACGCGGAGAACTTCGTACCGGTGCCCATCCTCGGACGCCTCCCAGCGGCGTCGACATTGTGACCAGGCTCCGATCGAGGGACGCCGCGCAGGCCCTGTGACCTGCGCATATGTGAGATTTCGCTACGATGCGACGGTGACTGACGAGGTGGTCTGCTGATGGTCGACTCGGTGAGTCCGCTGGCCGCGTACCGCCTGGCCGCTGGCTTCACGCAGGAGAGCCTCGCCGAGCAGCTGAGTATCGACCGCGGCACCATCGGCCGATGGGAACGGGGTACCCAAGCACCCCAGCCATGGCAACGACCGGACCTCGCGACAAGCCTGCGGATCTCCCTCGCTGAACTCGACGACATCCTGCACCGGACGAAACACCAGACCGACTCCAGATCAACCACCCCGACGTCGAACAAGACCGCTTCAGCTGACGTACGGCGCAGCCAGCAGGAGTGGCTCCACGTGCGGAACGCGCCAGGGGTGCGAGGTCGCGAGCTGACCGAGCTGGCCGCCTGGCTCTATCCGGAATCACAACGGGCACCCGGCGGCCACGTACTCGCCGGACCCGGCTGGCTGCTCGAGCAGCCAGTTCCCTTGGAATCGGTGCGGCTGGCGTGGTCAGACCAGCAGCGGCCGACTCGCCCATTGCGATCCTTGGAGCACGTCCTGCCGCTGACTGAGCGGGGCGAGCTGTACGCGGGCTACAGCCGAGCGGTGCGGGACCTCGTCCGACCACGGCTGCTGGAGAACCGGCTGAGCTACCGGCTACTTGGCCTGCAGTCCGATCACGGACTGGCGATGAGCTTCGGGACCACCACCTTCTTCGAGGTGTTCGACGTCAAGCAAGCCCTCGCGCACGAGTTCAAGGCTGCGTGGCTGGCCTCGAACCGCTCAGTGCCCGGCTGGAACGCTCTTCCCCTGCGCGCGGCGATCGGTGATCCTTTCGACCCTCAGCAGCTGCTGATGTCGCCGGGGATCAGCACGCTGACCATCCGGCGTGACAGGTCGGACGGTCAGCACCGGTTCGTGCTGCACGAGCGCGACGGCGGAAAGGTCGCGGACGGCGGCGGCCTGTGCCACGTGATGCCAGCCGGTGAATTCCAGCCGTCCTCGGTCGATCTGGCCGACGTGCGCAACGACTTCTCGTTGTGGCGCAACATCATGCGCGAGTTCTCCGAGGAGTTCCTCGGAAACCCCGAGCACGACGGCTCTACCTCCCGACCGATCGACTACGCACACGAGGAGCCCTTCCGATCATTCGATCGAGCACGCGCCGAGGGTGGGCTTCGACTCTGGCACTACGGCCTGGCGATGGAGCCCTTGGAGCTCGGGGCCGTCCAGATGACCGTGGCTGTGGTCGACGACGTGGTATTCGACCGACTGTTCGCCGACCTCGTGGACACCAACGACGAGGGACGGGTGATCGGCCGCGGCGGGCGAACCGACATGCCGTTCACAGCGGAGGCCATCGACCGGCTTGGCCCCCGGTTGTCAGCCAGTGCACTCACCTTGCTCCGCTTGGGCTGGCGTGATCGAGAACAGCTACTGGGTGATTGAGGCACCGTTGATCTACATTGGACGGTCGGCGCAGTGTGCGCGACGACAACGGAAAGCCTAACCGTCGCAGCACAAGCGCCTCGCTACCTGTCCACAACAGAACCGGTTGTGTCGCGCAGAGCTGCGATAATTTGCGACCAGTCGAATGTCGCCAGACCATCCTCAGCGCGCCTGGTTATGGCGTCTGGATCGAGTAACACCACGCCGGCATTTGCAAGCCGGGCGATGCTGTCGGCGTAAGCAGGATGCTGACGAAGTACCGGTTTGACACACGGGGCCGCGATGATCGGGACTCCGGCACCGAGCATCTCGTTGAGCACGCCCAGCGCGAGCGTGTCGCTGGTGCCCGATGCCCACTTGTTGATCGAGTTGAACGTCACCGGGGCCACCAGGACCGCTTCGGCTCGCGGGAGCGATTCCTCCTGCTGCCGGGGCGGTCGCGGGTGCACCCGTGTAAGGCACCCAGTGGTTGCGGCCAAGGCGTCTAGGTCGATCCACGTCGCAGCAGTCGGTGTCGCGATCACGCACACCGCCCAGCCGTCGGCGTACAGGGCTGGAATGAAGTCCTCGAGCCGCAACACCGGCGGGGCAGCTGAGGTCACCAGGTAAATCCACCGCGGATCGACGTTCACGCGGCCACTCCGGTGCGCAAGGCGAGACCGCGCAAGGCCGGCACGTCACGGCGGCGCTCGCGGGCGAGCAAGTCCTCGATCAATGAGCGAGCGTTCGGGTTGGCCCGGACCAACTCGGGTGCAACCCGCTCAGTTTCCAGCAGATGGATCACCGCCTGCGGGTCTTCGACTAGCTGCGCGTGCGCCCACGCGCTGTCCAGGTGGAACTGAGCCTGGCGTCCATTCAGGCCGACCGGCAACGCGGTGATGTCCAACTGCTCTGCCGTCGCGAGTGTACCTCGGGGATCATTCAAGGCGACTGCCACTGACGTGCGATGGATCAGCACGTTCGTTGGGCCGAACGCGGTCCACCCGATGTTGTCGTCGGCTCCGAGCCACCGTGCCAGTTCGTCGGCGTGATCGAGCCGCTCGCGCGCTGCGGCAAAGTCGTTGCGACGTGCGGCAATGACCGAGCTGATCAGGGTCAACGCGCCTCGCCAGGTTGCACTCTGCGGATCCTGGCCTCGAAGACCGGCGGCGGCGGAGACCGCTATCTGCTCGGCGTTCTCGCTATCGCCCGCGCGCAGCAGAGCGCACGCCCGCTGATATGCCGCCGCGGCGAGACCAAAGGTGTCCTCGGCCGACTCAGCCGCCTCCCGAGCCCGCTCAGCCGCGGCCCAACCCGCCTCACCGTCGCCAGCCTTGGTCGCCAGCTTGGCCGCCACGATTGCCACACTGCACTGCAGGCCGAGCGCTTCTCGTCGTTGTCGCGCTGGCCCGCCGGCTACCAGGGCGTCAACTGCCGCATTGACTTCAGGCAATCGCCGGGCAACGTCGCCATAGCGGGCGGCCTGATACTTCCGATGGAGATCTGTAACCCCCGCTGACGCGCTCACGAGGGTTGCCTGCTGGCGCAGGGGCTCCTCGCTGTGGGTGCCCAGCATGTGGTCGGCGGCGATCACGCCGGTGAGAAGGGCCGCGTCCACCATGACCTCGCGTCGTGTCGCCGAGGAGCGGCCTGTCGTCGTTGTCTGCGGCGGATTGAGCAGGATGTCCAGTTCATCCAGGGACACCTTGAGCAATTTGGCTAGATCCGGACGCCTCCAGGGCTGGGGCGTCAGCGTTCCGCGCTCCCACCGCCCGGTCGTCGAGAGCTCCACCCCAAGCTCTTGGGCGAGGGTTTCCTGGGTGAAGCCGAGAGCCTCACGCCGTGCTGCGAGGGCATCTCGTCGTATAGCCATGATCACTCCCAGATTCGCTAGCTCACCCACGCTACCCGGCGTTGATCGGACCTGGTCAGCGGCCATGTCAACGACGAAACGGCGGACGCGCACGTCCGGACGTGCGGCCCAGACCGCCATGAAGACGTGCGACCCAGACCGCCATGAAAGCGCCAGGGCGGGATGGTGATTGGGACGGTCTGTGCTTGTCCGCCGGGGCCGCCAACCAACTAAAGCCCCGCCGGCAGGATCAGCGCGCCTCGACCGCGTGCTCTGCCGCGAGCCTGCGCACATACGCGCGGATTCGGTCGCGATCCTCGGGGAACACGCTCTCCCACGATTCGTTCAGGTCGACCCACTTCGGCGGCTGTCCCTTCTCCCCACCGAGTGGCGCATCGCGGCTGATGACGGCTCCGTAGGACAGGCTCAGCGTTGGAGCCCAGTCTGCGCGGAAAGAGCGGACAGCGACGGCCGCCGGCACTGACAGCAGCGCGCCCAGCAGGCCGGTCTCCTCGAAAAGTTCACGGGCTGCTGCGGCTCGAGGCGTCTCGCCCGGCTCGACGGTTCCGCCAGGTGTTAGGAACAGTTGGCGGTCTCACTCTTTTGCTGTCTCAACTGGCGGGTACGTCGAGGGCTAGCTGCGGCGTCGACATCATCTCTTCGGTCCGTGCAGGACGCGTTTGGTCTTGGGCAATTCGATGTGCGGGCTGACGCTGCTTCGTTCAGCGCGTGGATCTCGCTGGCGCCGTTGGTCATGAGGGGGCGCCGCTCGCACAGGCGGCCCATCCAGACGTCGCTTTACTATGAATGCCCGAGGAAACATCCTTCGCCTGCCGCCATCGGCTTGCCGATGCATTGGCCCGGTTCGACTTCGGTCGTGGGCGCCGGACGGTCGGAGGGGCATTATTCGCAGGGAGGAGGGAGTGTGATGTCGATGGCCGCCGCACCAGTCCGCCGGGTGTTGGTCGCCACCGATTTGTCTGAGCAGGCGGGCTTGGCTGTGCGGAGGGCGGCGCAGCTGGCCGCCGAACGCGACGCCCGGCTGAGCGCCGTCAATGTGCAGCCGGCCGGGTTGAACGAGGAGCTGAGCGAGTTCGCCCACGCCCGCCTGCGCTCACACCTCGACCGGTTCATCACCTCCACGGTCACGGAGGCCGTCGTCCGCCACGGTCACGTGGCTGACGAGATCCTCGCTGAGGTCACTGATCGCGACGCGGACCTGCTGGTTGTCGGCGCGCATGGCGGCCATCGGCCGACCAGCCCGGTCCTGGGTAGCACTCCCGGCAACCTGGTGCGGGCGAGCCCGGTTCCGGTTTTGGTGGTCAAGAGTTCACCCGATGGGGAGTACCGCACGGTCGTGCTCGCCGTCGATAGCACAGCTGTCTCGGCAACGGCGGCGCACACGGCGTGCGCGCTCACGCCGTACGCGAACCACATCGTCGTGCACGTTGCCGTAGTTGTCGGCGAGACGTTGATGCGCATGCACGGCGCCAGCGAGCAACACTTGGCCGAGTTGCGCGAGGTGAGCACCGAGCAGGTTCGCGTCGATATCGTGCGCGTGGCCGCCGAGCTGACGCCTGCTGCGTCGCGGGTGGTGATCGCGTCCGGGCGTCCGCAGACGCGTTTGCCAGAGCTGAGCCGCCACCACGCCGCCGATCTGGTCGCCGTCGGTACCGGCGGCCGCTCGTCGCTGGGCTACGTCCTGCTCGGCAGCGTTGCCCAGCACGTGTTGCGGGACGCGGCATCGGATGTGCTCGTCGTGCCGGCCAGGAAGGACTGACCTGGAGCTGTACGTGTTCCCGCGATATTGCGATCATCCTGGCTATCGCCGCCTGTGTCGGCGTTGCCTGATCGCCGGTTATTCTCCGCGGGCCCAGGTGGTGACGAGTTTGGAGGCGTCGGGTTGGCGGGGGATCGCGACGATGACGAGGTCGCCGTCTCGGAGCCGGGTGCGTGGGGTGGGGATCAGTGTTCGTTTGCCGCGCATGATGGCGGTGATGAGTCCGTGTGGTGGGGTGATGTCTTTGAGTTGTTTACCGGCGATGTGGAGGTCGGGGGTGACGCGGACTTCGATGAGTTCGGTGTTGATGTCGCCGATGGGGACGTCTTCGGCCACTGAGGTTGTTGCACGGGACTCGCCGCGCAGTCCGAGCCAGCCGGCGACGGTGCTGATGCTGGCGCCCTGTACGGCTGCGGAGACCAGGACCACGAAGAAGACCATGTTGAAGATGAATGGGCCGTCGGGGTGGCCGGCGACGAAGGGGAAGGTGGCGAGCACGATCGGCACCGCGCCGCGGAGCCCGACCCAGCTGGTGAACAGCAGTTCCTGCCATCGGTACCGCAGCCAGCCCAGCGTTAGCAGGACCGCGATGGGGCGGGCCACGAACACGAGCACGAACACCACGGCGAGTCCGGGAACCACGACCGACGGCAGTTGTGAGGGAAAGACCAGCACGCCCAGCATGAGGAACAGCCCGACTTCGGCGGTGCTGGACAGTCCCTGGTGGAAGGTGCGGATCCCGCGGCGGTGCAGCGGGACCCGGGCGCCGACCACCAGTCCCGTGACGTAGACGGCGAGGAAGCCGGAGGCGCCCACCGCGGCGGCGGCTCCGTAGGACAGTCCGGCAACGCCGAGCGCGAGGACCGGATAGGCGCCTTCGGGTCCGAGGTTGGGACGCATGAGCATCCAGGTACCGGCGAGACCGGCCAGTGCGCCGACACCGAGGCCGCCGCCCAGTTGCAGCAGCGCGAACGTGACCCAGTCGCCAATTCCGGGATCGGCACGCCAGGTCTCGATCAACCCGATCGTGAGCATGATCGCGATCGGGTCGTTCGCGCCGGACTCGACCTCCAGTAGTGAGGCCAGTTTGCGCGGTAGCGGGGCCCGGCGCAGCATCGCGAAGACCGCGGCGGCGTCGGTCGAGGCCACCACCGCGCCGATCAGGAACGCGGTCAACATTTCCACATCGAGCAGGAGATACGCACCGCCGCCCACCACGCCGGCTGTGATGAGCACTCCGACGGTGGCCAGCAATGAGCCGGGCAGAGCGGCCTGCCGCAGATCACCGGGTTTGGTGGTCAGCCCACCCTCGTACAGGATCAACAGCAGCGCTATGGTGCCCCCGATCTGGGCGACCCGCGGGTCGGACAGACTGACCAATGCGAGCCCATCGTCACCGATGACCATGCCCAGCACCAGGAACAGCAACAAACCGGGCAACCGCAGCCGGTTGGCGAACCCGGCCGCGAGAACACCACCCACCAACAGCACCGCAACCAGCAGGATCCACCAGTCGGCAGGTAGTTGAATGCTCATAGCTCCACGGTTTCCGGCGTCGACATACGATCACTACCCTACCCAACACACGAGGTCGAATCGGGCAAATGGTGCAGGTCGGAGGCTGTGATGGCGGACGATAAGCACGTCGTCTCCCGTGTGCTGGTGCCGCTGGACGGCTCCGACGAGGCGCAGCGTGCACTCCTGCCCGCACTGCGGGTTGCCCAGACGCTGGATTGCCCCATCGAGCTGGTCACCGTCTACGACCCGGTCAACGGACGCTGGGCCCGTGACCTCGACGACATCGCCGAACAGTTGCCCTACGATCAGGTCGAGGTCGCTGTCGTCGGCGCCGGATGGCCGGGCGAGGTGATCGCCGAGATGGCCGGCGAGAACCCCGGAACTCTGCTCTGCATGTCGGCGCAACACCGCGACGAGGTTGATCGTCTCGTCCTCGGCAGCGTCTCCGCGCATCTGCTGCGCACCAGCCGTGCGCCGACCCTGGTGGTCGGTCCCGGCTACCAGCTTTCGCGACTGCCCCGCCGCTATGAACGTCTCGTGGTCTGTCTTGATGGCTCCGACCGCGCCGAAACAGCCCTCGCCGTCGCCACCACCTGGGCCCGCCTCTTCGCAACCGAGGTCGAGCTCGTGCACGTCGCGTCCCCGACAGAGAATTCGGCAAACCTGGAAGCTCTCGGAGCGGGCCTGTCCCGAGCTGCCGACGCACTGGCCGATGACGGTGTTCAGGCCAGTGCCACCCTGCTCACCGGCGACAACCCCGCCGCCAGTATCGCTGAGCTGCTCCAGTCCCGCCCGGCCGCACTCGCGCTCACCGCCACACACGGCCGTACCGGGCTCACCCGACTCCTGCTGGGCAGCGTCACCACTGAACTGCTCACGCGCAGTCCCACCCCCGTCCTGGTCGCTCCCGTCACCTGAACGCATCTCCCCAGGGCAGCGGTGATCAACATGTCCGATGCCCGTGTCAGTCGTACCCTGAAAGGTGGCTTCAACCGGCGATCGGGACCGGAGGAGGTCGCCCGGCATGCCCGATACCTCCATGTACCTGTTGCGGCTCGCCCGGCGTCTCCGCCCGGGGCGAAGCCCTGTGGCGCGAGGCTCCGACCGAATCGAGGCCGCTGCCCTCGTGATCGTTGTGCTGCTGTCGCTGCTGACCATCCCCGTTGTCGTCACCCACGGGCAGCGCAGCTACGCACACAACCGCCAGATCGCCGAGGAAGCGATGGGCAGCCGGTACGAAACCACGGCCACCCTGCTCGCCGACACCCCATCGAGACCCCGGGCTGGGCGCGGGCCAGTCAGTGAGAACGGCACGCGCGCGCAGGCCCGGTGGACCACATCCGAGGGCATCGAGTTCACGGGGACTGTCCCGGCCAGTTCCGGGATGTCCGCGGGCAGCGAGGTACCGATCTGGATTGACACTGCTGGCGAGGTGACGTCGTCACCCACCACGCCGCAGGACGCCGCCGGTCATGCCGCAGCCACCGCCATCGCTACCTGGCTGATTGCGGTCGGCGCGTTGTCGGCCGCCTTCTGGCTCCTGCGGGCAGGACTCGACCAGCATCGCTACGCCCGATGGGCCCACGAGTGGGCGCGCCTGAACACCGGCCACGGCCCGCCCTGACCACCCCAACCGCAACGACGGCGCGCGGGCCGCGTCTAACCCCAGGACAAGGTCGTGTACCAGAACGTCAGCACCGCACCCGGCCCGAGCAACACACAGAGACCAATACCGCCGTAAAACGGCTTGTCCTTCACGAGCATCGCCACCATCAGCACGGCCGCGGCCACCAGCGAAATGATCAACAGTGCCAGCACGACAACAGACATGTTTCGGTCCTCCAGGAACCAGGGGTAGAGCCGGATAACGCCGCCATCCGCCCAGCACATGGCGGGCTGACGCACCCAAGACAGTGGTTAAGAGAATTACGGGATCACCGGCCCGCTCTCAGTGGGCCAGGCAGCACAGTCACGTCGCACATGCGCGCAGCAGCGACGTGAACAGCGTCAGGCTTGGATCGTTCCGTTCACGCGGACGGTGGCGCCCGACACGATTGCCGTGTCGACGCCGCAGCCGCTATCCCTCCAGCGCCGACCTCGCCGGCCGAGCATCGCTGCAGGGAGCATCCACGGTTCGCGCCCGGGCCCACAGCCCAGCAGGTCTCCGGTAGCGCCGTGGCCAGCACATGTCGCGCCGCCTCCGACAGGCGCGGCCGGTCATGAAGACCTTTGTCCGGCGACGGCACAGGCGACGCGGATTCGCCAATCACCGGCACCGGGTGCTGCCCGGCAAACCCGCCGTCGGTGCTGTGCGCTGGAGCCGCACTCATCCCGAGCAGCATCACCAGCAGAGCAAGCACGAGCCCGAATCGGCCCATCCTCGCCCGTGCCTGCACCCGACCGGCTCCTCAACAACGAAACATCCTTGGCCGACACACCCTACGGGCAACGTCAGAAAAGTCGAGGCGCACCCTCACGGCTGGTCCAGAAACATCCGGCGGAGCCTCGCAGCTCAGCCTAGCGCCGTGCCACAGACACAGATCGGCCCGCGGCCCAGCGTGCGTAGACCGACATCGTGACGGTCAGCGTCACCGCCGACAACAACGGCACCAGAACTGGCGCCAGCGGCAGGACATCATAGAGCCCGACCACACCGCCTGAAACCACCCCCGCGGCGAGAACGGCGACAAGTGCCGCCGACCACCGGTACCGTGCGACCGCGAAGGCCACGACCCCCGCCATCGGGACAGTCAGAACAACAACCGCGGACAGCACCCACGACGCCCACACCACCCAGACCACAGTGAGCCCGCTGCTCACGAGGATCGCCACCGACACCAAACTCACGGCTGTGTGCGGCAGGACTGTATCGCGGGCACGTCGGAGCCGCGGCACCGTCACCAGCACAACAAGGTGCGCGACGACCCACCCCCCAATCGGCAGCAGCAACGCAACCGATGATGAAGACCTGCAGGACCACAGCGCCGACTCAATGGCGTCGGTGCATTCAGCTGTCGCGGACGACAGAATGACCACCGTCGTCACCGCCACGGCCAGCGCCCCGACCACCGCGGCCCCGGCCACCACCGCCGCCTCAGCACGGACACCTACCAACTCGGCGTGCCCTTCTCGCTCCGGCCATCCTCCATACCGCCATCGTCGCATCTCACCGTCATCCACGCCGCGGACAACCTCGGCACCGCCGCCACCGACAACCCGAGTTGGGCAGCGCCCGCGGCGACCAGCACGTGCGGGGCGCCTCATCTCGATGCTCGACAAGATTGAAAGGCCGCCGACCACCAGGACGAGCCGATGGTCTATCGCCCGACGGCATCCCACGAGTACCCGACTACTGCGCTGATGCCCCTGCCTGGGCGTAGCGTCGGATTCTTGTGATGTCCTCAGGAAAGGCGCCTGTCCAGTCCTGCACTAATGGGTTCCATGCGGCGGGTTGATGACGTTCGCCGTTCAGGGGAAGCGAGGGGTCGACAACGGCGGCATAGGTCAGCCCGAGCGTGGGTGTCCAATCCGAGCGGTAGGAACGGACGGTCACCGCAGCAGGGAGTTCGAGGAGGTCGGCGGCCATCCCCGTTTCCTCCTCCAGCTCACGGCGCGCTGCCTGTCGAGGTGTTTCTCCTCGTTCGACCATTCCTCCAGGGACAACCCAGCCCCGCCACCGGTGGCGGACAAGAAGGATGTGCTGGAAGGTGCTGTCAAAGGCCCAGACGTCGGCGGCAAAAGGAGTCATGGGGCCGTGGCGCGCGTTTTTCAGCCACATTCGTGCGTCGTCGAACTCGAACTCCGCGAGACCGGCGTCGACGATGGCCGCGTGCAGTGTGTCCGGACCAGGGGCGTGAGGGCTCACCGATCCAGCCTAGAGCGGGCGGGTTTGCCGACGACCTCGTGCACGCTCGATGCCACGAACAGGTGAAGATTCGGATCTGGCTGCTCTGGTATCCATTGAGGTCACTGGGGGTTGTTTGTCAAGCCTCTTCCTCAGCGTCAGATTCTCGTGGTAGAGGTCGGCGGTCACGCTAGCGAGCGCATCGAGCTTCCCCTGCAGTTCGGTGACGGCCCGCTTTTCGGCGCGTAGCGCGGCTGTGAGTGCCTCGATCTTCTCGTCCCGACGAACCTCACCGGTGGAGCGCAGGACCGGCCGGGCAACTCGGGTGTCCCACTCGGCCAGAATCTCGCCAGCACGGTGAACGGTGGCATGGCTGACGCCCGCTTCGCGGGCCAGAATTTCTTTGGTCAGTGCGCCGTCTGTGTGGATCGGAACTCCGTCGAGCAATCGTTGTATCGCTGCTCGGAGCTTGGTCTCGGTCGGGGGCGAGACGGCCATCAGGGGCGCTCCTTGGTCAGCCAGGCACCGGTGATCAGCCGGACTTCGGACAGGCGGTTCTCGAGGGCTGCGCGGCGGGGTGTGGCCAGCCGCGGGTCGCGGAGCATGCGCGTCAGATCGGCGTCCTCGGCGAGCCAGACTGGGCCGTGCTTGTCCTGCTCTACTGCCGAGTTTCGACACCGTGCGGGCTGGCAGGCTCCCAGGACGGGCGTTGTCCCTCGCTGCCCTTCGGGTAGCGAGTTCTGGCATTCCGCCTGAGCGGGGTCCCAGAGACAGTGGTTGACCGTGCCGAAATGCAGGTCCGCAAACTCATCCCGCAACAGCAGGACCTCGATTTGCTCGTCAGCGAGTTGAGCTCGCAGAGCTGGGGCTCTTTCATCGTCGCAATCACGTTGTCGAGGCCGGAGTGGAGCTTGGCCGCTGCGGGACCGACTGCGACGTCGGTGCCGGACCGGCGGGATTTGAGGAGTTCGACGAGTCGCCCCGCGGCGGCGAGTTCGAGCTGGTTGTCGAACTCCTTGGCCCAGTGGGTATCCATGCGGGAGTAGTCCTGGGTGATTCGGTTGGCCAAGGCACGACGGGCCAGGTGCTTGAGCTGATGGCCGAGGGCGATCTCGGAGTCGGGCTCTTGACTGCAGATGATCGACATGGTTCTGCGGAACATATGCGGACGGATGCGGCCAGCCGGGATCTCTTCCAAACCCGTTCGTTCGAGGGAAGCGTTGACTCCCGCGACGAAGAAGTCGATCTCGCCGGCGGCATCGATTCCGCGCACCGTGTCCTCGTTGTGAGTCACCCGGGGCGGATCGAGAGCGACGAACAGGTGAGTGTGATGCCAGGACAACCGGTCAAGAACTGTCAGAGTTTCGACGACCGGCGCGCTGATCCACCAGTTGAGTTCCGGTTGTGCCGGGTCGTGCTTGAGCTTTCGGGACTTGACTGCGGGCGCTCCGTAATAGGCAGTGAGGGATCCGCGCTCGATTTCCTGGATCTCTGAGTTCCGCATCATCGTCAGTCCTGCCATGAACACATAACACGCCGCCCTGACCATGCGGATTTCGTCCGCGAGTTCCTCGACGCTGATCTGGCCGCGCCACGGCCGCGTGGTTCCGTCCTGACGGGTGACTGAGGTGAAGTCCTTGCAGGGCATCGGAAGTGAGCGGGTCGTCATGGTTCCGGCGAGCTTCTGTACCCGCCCGGCCGCGGCAGCGTCCTCGACCTTCTGTCTGCGCGCGGCGCTAGTCACGGAGCGCTGTGTAAAGGGTGCTGTGCCCGCGGTGCCGTAGATCAGTGCTTCCAGTGCGGTCCAAATGATCGTTCCAGGTTCGAGGTCGGAGCGCGGCGCACGTGGCTGCTTGGTGCGGATTGGGATCAGGTTGTCGGGATTGGTAAGCCAGTCGTCGAGAACCTGATCGAGTGCAGCTGTGCTTCGGCCGAGGTAAATGGCGGGATGGTTGACCACGTCGGTCCGGGCCCGCATCTCTGACCAGGAGTAGGCCTGTACCTGCCCCCGTTCCACGGCTCGAAGGACGGCGTCTCGCCGGCGCTGCGCCGCTCCCTTCCTTGTTGTCTGGAAGAGCCCCGTGTTGGTGCCGCCTGTGATCGTCAGCGCGAGATGATGCCAGATCGGCTCCCCAGCCGACTTCGTCTGGTGGTCGTACTTGTGGACTGGAACGAGGTTGTCGGGGTTCGCGAGCCAGTTGTCCACCAGCTCGTCGTTTCCCGCCGGAGTGCGGAAGGCCGGTCGACGTTCAGGGCTGTCGCCAGGATCTGGTTGCTGCGCCAGCTGATCGCGTAGGTCGAGGATGTGCGGCGAGAACTCGTGGATGTAGGCCCATGCGGCCCGCAGAAGCGGCCACCACGTTGATGGCGGTATGGATGCCGTCGACGGAGTATCGCTGCGGTGCCTGATCTCCCGGAAAGTATCGGTGTTCCACAGCCCTTGAGCCATGCCGCCGTGAGTGAGTACCGGCGCGAGCGTCGAGAGCCAGCTCAGCGCCGTCGCGTCGGGTTTGAGCGCGTTCGCCCTGGCGGTGATGTGTTCCACGAATCCGGCCCAGTCTTCTTCGCGCCAGGCCGCGATGTCGGCGGGCATGTCGTTGGCCAACGCCCAGGCAGCGAATTTGCCCAGTGTGTAGGCGCATTGCCGGACCGTGCTGTGCGCCGCCGGCTCGGCGACAAGAGCGATCCCCGCATCCCGAATGACTTTGTGCGTGGGGTTGAGCATGCTGAAGCAGATTTCCCGGATCCGCAGGTTCCAGACGGAATCGATCACCGTGAAGTTGACCTTCCACGCCGCCGGGCGGACGTTGCTCGGACGGCGAATACACCCGAAACTCCAGGACCTGCTCTCGCCGAACTCGGGAATAGGGACACCTTCCACGAGCGGGTGGCCGGATCCGAAGACCGCCTCATCAGCGGAAACAAGGGAGGAAGTCACTACCGTCGGCTGGGGCGTCGTGCTCACCGGTCATACTCCGTCCTCATACCCAGCGGCAGGTCCAGCCGCAGCCCCTGGTCGCCTATCGCTTCGTGGGCGTCGTGGAGCTGCTGTGCTGAGCATTCCGCGAACACCTCGGCCAGGGCTGTGGCCTGGGTCCCCCAGATTGCCGTCCAGCGGATCGGGTCCAGGGCGTCGCGCATCCGCTCGATGTGGGCTGCCAGCAGCAGCAGCCTCGGCAGCTGCGAGATGAATACGACGGCGTTGCGGCAGATCATGCACATCGCCGGGGCGACGTGGCAGGGCTTCCCGCCAGGGGTGAATGGCGAATCGTAGGGATCACGGCAGTGAGTCAGGCCCATGTCGTACTCCCCGGCGCGCATCGCGGCAGCGTGTTCCACAGTCATCCCCGCGGCCTCGGCGACCTCGGGTTCGGCCAATCGATGCTCTGCTTGAGTGTCGAGGAGCATCGGCTTGGTCGTGATCGTGTGGAAGACGCGTTCTTGTGCGCGGTTGATGGATCGTCCGGCGAGTGTTAGCGCCGTCGTTCCGTGGGCGTAATGGTGACGGAAGACCTCGATGTGATGGTCGTCCGCCGCCACATCGGTGAGGGTTCCGCCGAGGGCGGCCACACGGGCGGTTTTCACGGTCTTGCGGAGCCTTCGGGCGTAGTGCGGCTGAGAGATCGCCATAGCGGGTGTGCCGTCGTCGTTGCGATGCGAGCTGATCCACGCGCTGAACCCGTTGTGGTCCTCAGTCCATGTGGCGACTCTGGCCCGCATAGTGGTCCTGGGACGGCCCGCTTCGACCGCGAGGAACAGCACGTCCTCGGAGTCGAACGATTCGCGTGCCTGCCAGGTGACCTCCATCAACCGCCGTAGGAGCCCACCGACATCCCACCTGCCGACGGCAAGATACACCTCGCTTCCGGTGTCCCCATCCAGATCCGCGACATCGCCTGTGCTGGCCTTGCTACCAGGAAGGTCCGGGTGGAAATCAGCCCGGATGCGATTCGCGCGGAGTTTGGTCTGCCGCACTCGCACGCCCGCGTCAGAGAACTCCAGGTTCGCCATACGCAGGTCGAGGAGTTCCTCGGGGGTGCAGTCGGCCATGCCCAGCAGCAGGAGTACCCGGAAGGGCTGCAGGTCCTGCTCGGACGGGAACAGCAACCGGTTGATCGCTTTCAAGCAGGCATAGACTCCGCGTTCCCTGCCAGGCGGGTTCGCTTCGATAACGTCCTTGATCGGCTGCGACCACGATGACGAATTCATGGGCAGGTGCTCGAGGAGATCTGTGGTCGTCAGAAGGCGATGCTTGGCGGCCCAGACCAGGTTGGCGAGGTCATGCCAGCCTTCGCGGCGGGGGTCAGCTCCGGATCTCAGCAGATGCTGCCCCCGAGTGAGGCGTTTCTCCAGTGCCCGGACGTCGGCCCTTGCGGCCTCCTGCAGTGCCAACCGTTCCCCGTTGGAGTATTCGTCAAGGACCGCGTTGGGGTGGCGCTTGTATGTCGGAGGCCCCGCCGCGCGACGACGAAGGGTCTCCGGAACATTCGGGTCGCGCTCCGCACCCATATCGATCAGCGCCAGCACAGCCGCGGCCTTGCGGTAGGGCTCCGCTGATCGCAGCCCGTGCCGCCTCCGCAGATCTGCCTCCCAGCAGAAGAGGGCTTCGATCAGATCGATTTTCATCCCGGCCAAACGCGCCTCTGCAGGCTCGCACCCGACGGTCGGCAAGTGTTCATCGAGGAACGTTCCCAGCTCCCGCACGGCCGTGAAATAGCAATCGGGCTTGCGCAGCGAGACCCGATGGGCGTACGCCACAGCCTCGTCCGCCAGCTCCGCGACCAGGACGGAACATCGGAACAGGGAGGGGGCGATACTCAACCGCACCGTTCGCCCTCGCCGTTCCCGGACTATAACTCGGTCCCCGATCCTATCGGAGTTGGCGGGTTTCACTTCTGGCACCACCATCGTACGTGGGCGCGAAGCACGTTCGCCTCTGCGGGCCATCACAGGACCGCGCGTTCCGCGGCAAGAGCCGCGTACTCCGCGTAGGTCTTGTCTGATTCATTCCACTCGGCAATAGCTTGGGCCACAAGAACGTTGGTGTTCCGGACGTAACGCAAATACTTCATCGTCGACCCAGGATTCAGATGTCCGAGTAGCCGCTGCAAGATCAACTGCGGATTGCGGCAGATGTGGTCGGCCAGGTAAGCATTGTGGCCACCGTTGAGTCTGCGGTCCGTCTCCTGTGCAATCACCAACTGGGTGAGCTGCTCCAACATGTAAACCGAGAACGTGTGCCGTAGATCGTGGATTCTGAACCTGCGTGGCATCACCATATCGACACCGTTTTCAGCTGCAATCCGAAGAGATCTGGCGTGCGCATCATCGAAGATCTGTTCCCACCGTTGCTTACTGAGCATCCGGCCACCACGGCCGACGAACAACGCCATCGGCTCCAGACCGCAAGGCCCTTCGGTCACCGCGATTCTCCGCAGCTCCGCGGTCATCTTCTCGATCGAGAACGTCCGGCGTCTCCCATGCAGCCGTCCGCTGACCTTCATCTGCCGCTCGTCGATATCGGTGACGACGAACAGCTCGGCTCCGCGCCTGGTCAACGCCGGTGCCGCCCTGCGAATCGTGGCGGCCCGCTCGGTGCGCCGATAAAGGTCGAGCTCTTTCATCACGGAATGCTGGATCGTCACATCGCGGGGCAGGCTGTACTTCGCGATCATCTCCAGCCGTACGTCGACCGGCAGGCAGTCACGACGCGGGATTCCGACCTCGATGTCCAGTAGCGAGGTGAATTCCCTCAAGCGCATCCCTGTTGTCACCGCGAGCTCCGCTGCCGCCGCGTTCCTCAGCGGAGCCGAACCTCGGAACGACAGGTCGACCCGGTCTGCTGGAAGCATTCCCCGCAAGCCGACCTGCTTGAGGAATCGCCACTGCCGGTGGGTCAGATGGCGAATGTCCAGATCCGATACCGCACCCCAGGCCAGGACGTCCCGGCCGTTGCGCAGCCGGCGATAAGGCTTGCGGTCCAGCCACTGGGCCTCGACCGCCCATTCATAGAAGTTGTTGATCAGCGCTCGTCGGCGCTTCCAGGTCGCCGGCGCGTTCGGCTTGTCCTGTAGCTCGGTCCGCTCAGCGCGGTAGGCGATCAGGTCTTCCTCAGTCGCCGACAGGACGTCAGTCGACGGTTCCAGCTGAGCCAGGAAGTCGACGAGGTCGAGCAGGTCGTAGGTGTAATCGGACAACGTCTTAGGTTGGTGAGTCTTGGCCATTTCGAACATGAACGAACACAGTGGCTCGACCGGCCGCATATCCCGTCCGAGGAAGAACGGAGTCCCATCCTGCGGCGAACCCTTCCGCCGCAGGACCGTGAGACCGTCAACGCCAAGACCAGGCACGGGCTCAAAATATCGACGGACCTTGTCCCTCGACACGAAGAAGTGATCCATCGTTCGCCCCTCAGTGAGAGCTATACGGCTCCCAGAACCTAGCGGGCACGAATCAAAGGCGACAGAGCGGTACGAACGCCACGGAACGGTGAGACAGGCTCAAATACTTGCCATAACAGGCGGTACCCAGCCTCGCACCCGGTGCCGCACGAGCAGCACGTGGCGGTGCTCCGGGTCGGTGACCCAGACTTCGGCCGCGAGCGGCTCGAAAGCGGTCGAACGTGCGTGTAGCCACGCCTGAGCGTCGCCATACTCGGTCTCGGCAAGGCGAGCATCGACGGCCGCAGCGTCGATGGTCGCCTGGTCAGGCATCGTGTTCGATGCGCTCGAAGATGTCGATGTCCGTCGCCTTCTGCCAGTCCGGCAAGTCGTTCCAGTCCGCGACGTACGACGGCTTCGGGTCGGGGAAGTGCTTGAAGATCTGGCCGATCCAGCACAACGCCACAAAGCGGCCTTTCTGGTCTGGGGTCAGTTTGGTGGCGGCGCCGTCGGTGGCCTTGATGAAGGCGAGGACCTGGTCGTACACGGCGGTCGCGGCGTCGCGTTCCCAGTCCGGGGTCTGGTCCCACGGGGTGATGTAGCCAGGCTTCGGCTCACCGGGGTAGTGCTTGGTGACTCCGGCTATCCACGCCTCGCGGAACACGCGGCCACGGTCGTTGTGCATTCGTTCGTCCTCCATCACGCGGCGCGGTTGCCGACGAGTTCGGTGATCTCGGCATCGAGTCGCTGGATTTGTTGGTCGTTGAGCAAGGAAGCGAGGTGCGGTTGAAGGCCCCGCAGCTTCTGTTCGATGACCCCCGAGCGGGTCTGGCGGGCGGTAGTCAGGACGGTGTCGGCGTAGGTGACGACCTGGTCCGGGTCGCGGCGGTGCACGCCGATCATCGCCAGGTCGGTCAGGACGCCTGCTTTCCGGCGGGCGGTTAAGGTGCCCTGCAGGGCGTCGACCAGAGCCGCTTCAGCTAGGTCGTGGCGGCCCAGCGTGACGTAGCAGGTACCGCGTTCTTCGGCCAAGCGGGAGCCATCGAACCGGAGCCAGCCGCCGTTGTGCACCTGGCCCCGTAGGTGCTGGACCTCAGCAGCGGTGTCGAGGGCGTGTTGGCAGGAGTCAAAGTCGCCGAGGCCGGCGAAGGTCTCGGCCTGCACCACGGCGACCCAGTGTCGGGTCGACAGGCTGGGGTCGCCTCGACGTGCGAGGGTGGCGGCCACGTCGAGCATCGGCGCGGCATCCGCGAATCGGCGCTCGTACACGGCGACGAAAGCATGCCTGGTCAACGCGCAGGCCCACAGGTCGGAAGCGACGGCCTCCTTGCTCGCTGTTGCCGCAAGCGTGTAGCAGTGAGCGGCGTCGGTGTATCGGTTGCCGTCGAAGAAGATTTCCCCCGCCAACTGGAAGAGGTCGGCGGTCAGCTCGCAGAGCCGTTGTCGGATGGTCGGTGTCTGCGGTCGTCGCAAGGAGTCGCTGAGTACACCGAGTTGGGCTCGGACCAGCGGCAGCACCTGGGCCTTGGTCGGTGACAGTGCGTACACGCGCCACAGGTGTGAGTTGAGCTGGGCGAACTCTGCTGCTCCCGCCGTGTCCACCGTGCCCGCGTGAGCTGTGGCGGCGAGCCGGTCGACGTCGCCGAGTACTGTCTCGCCAGCAGGAAGCGCGAGCAACGCGCCGGTCATGCTGAACAAGCGCAGCAGGTCGCGACGGTTCATGTCGTCGGCCTCCGCAGGGTCGGCTGGTTCAGTGGCAACGGTAGAAGCTTGCCGGTTCGGCGTGAGCAACGCATCCAACTGGTCGAGGCTCACATCGAGGGTCTTAGCCAAACACGGTCGACGGTACGGCTGCGGGGTCAGGGTGCCGCGTTCCCAGCGTCCGACCGTGGAGAACTCCACGCCCACCGCCGCGCCGAAGCTCTCCTGGGTGAAACCCATCTGCTCACGCCGCGCGGCGAAGGCATCTCGTCGGTCACCCATGAACACCACCTCACCCCGTCGGTCACCTGCCACGATAGCCAGCTACGGGTCAAGGCTGATCACCCGCTCGGCGAGCTGTACCCGTTCGGACTACCGCCTCTGAAAAGACGTTTATGCAGGTCAGAGGTGGTGACGCCTCATTGCCGCCTCATCGACGCCGCGTCGGCGCTCTGGCTGTCGTTGATCACCAGGGGTTGACTGATATCGCTGCGGTCCGGGCGAGCTTCCGCTTCGGCGCAGCCCGAGTATCCGGAAGCGTCTTTCACCGGGACGTGCCGCCGAGGGGTGTGTGGTGGTGAGACTGCCCTCCACTTCGATGGAATTCCGCTCGCGGGTGTGCTGGCGGGAGCGCTCGGTACCTCGGTCGAGTTCCGGGCTGGTCCGCCTGGCGGGCGAGTCACGGCCGACTCGCCGGGACTCGGAGCGTAAACCCACGAAGGAGGATCTGTGACGGTTCAGATGGAGTGGTCGCCGACCACGGTGGCCACGCCCGCCGCGGAGGTCGAGATGGGCTCGGAGTTCGACCTCGACATCACGCTGGTCGAGGTGGTGGACCCGGCGCATCTGATCAACATGACGGATGACGGCTGCGGGACGACGTGCGAGAAGTCGACCTGCATCAGCGCCGCCTGATTGTCACGAGCGACCGGACGCCCGCCTGGGGCTTCTTGGGCGGGCGTCCGGTTTCCATCCGTCGCTTTGGAAAGGTGTCCCGTGTCCACGGCCTTGCCCGACCGCGTCGGCTTTCGAGCCGCGGGTGGCCTGTTGGTCCGAGCTGTTGCAGAGGGCGAGCTGAAACTTCCGCCATGGCCGGCGCTGACTGCGACCGGGGCCGACGCCGTCACCGCGTGGGTGGACTGGCTGCGCGAAGTGTGGCAGGTCGAAGCCGTCCGTGACGCCATCGGCCTGGCCAGCCCTGTCCTTGCTGACCGCGTCCACAACCTGTGTGGCGCTCAGCTTGCCAGCGAGCGCGAATCCCGGCGCGTGGTGCTGTCCGTTCTGCGGTACCTGGCACGGTTGACCGGCCGTCCGACTCCCAACGGCTTGTTCGCCGGGGTCGCCGCCGCGCGGTTCGACGCGGATCCGTCTCGGCGTTGGGGCGATGATCATCGCGCGGACGCTGCGGCCGACGCCGGGTGGCTGGCCGAGGTCATCCGGCGGTTGGAGGGTCAGGCCGAGATCCTGGAGCGCTTGGTCCTCGTCGCGAACTCCACGTTGATGGTGCGCGGTGAGCGGCTTGTGGTTCCGTACCAGCCGACCGTCAACCATCGAGGCACCGGCGCAGTCGAAGTCGAACTTCGCTACACCGGCCCGGTGCGCGCGGCCGTGCGAGCTGCGCGGACACCGATTCCTTTCGATGACATGCGCGAGCAGGTTCAGGCCGAGTTTCCGAGCGCCGCCGGGAGCACGGTGACCGGCTTGCTGGCCACGTTGGTCGCTCGTCGCGTGCTCGTCACCAACCTCCATGCGCCGAGCACGGAGCCCGACGCATTTGGCCACTTGGTGCGCGAGCTGGCCACGGTCGGCGAGGCTGCCACCGAGTGGTGCATGACGCTGAACGACATCCACGACATGTTGCGGCGACATCGGAACAGCCCAGTGGAAGCGCGGCGCAGGCTACGGACCGACGTCGCCGCGTCCATGAGCCGCCTGGCTCCGTCACGGCGGAGCCCAGTCACGGTCGACCTGCGGCTGGACCTAGACGTAGTGCTCCCCAGCGCAGTCGCCCGCGAAGCGGAACGTGCCGCGCTGGTCCTGGCGCGACTGACCTCCCGCGCCAGCAGTACGGCAGCCTGGGCGGACTTCCACCGACGCTTCTACCAGCGGTTCGGCACCGGCGCACAGGTGCCCCTGCTCGAGGTCATTGCCGACAGCGGGATCGGCTGGCCTGACGGCTACCCCGGCACCAGGGGAGTGGTCACACGACCCCAGCAGACGCCTCGGGACGAACGGCTGCTGGCGTTGGCCCAGGCCGCCGCGTTGGACGGTCAGCAAGAGGTCGTCCTCGACGAGAGGTTGATCGCCGAGCTGGAGCTGGCGCCGGTGCAGTCGATGCGGCTGCCCTCGCACCTCGAGTTGTGCGCCCGCGTCGACTCCCCGAGCCTGCAAACCCTGAAGCAGGGCAACTTCCAGCTCGTCGTCACCTCAGTCTCGCGATCGGCCGGCGTCGTCAGCGGCCGATTCCTGCACCTGTTCGACGAACACGACCGCCGAATGCTGATCACGCCGCTCGCCCCGCCCGCGTCTGACGGGGTAATCCAGGCCCAGTTGTCATTCCCGCCTCTGGATCCCGCCACCGCACACGTCGCCCGCAGCGCCCAGGTCCTGCCAACCATCGTCAGCCTCGCCGAACACCGCGACACCGCCGCGTCAACAGCGGTTCTCACGGCGGCGGACTTGGCGGTCAGTTGCGACAGCGACCGCCTGTATCTGACCGCACCCGCCCTCGGCGCGAGGGTCGAAGCGTGGGGCTTGCACGCACTCAACCTGCGCAAACACACTCCGCCGCTGGCCCGCCTCCTGGTCGAACTGACCCGCGCACACTGCGCAGAGGTCACCGACTTCGACTGGGGCACGGCGGCCACGTTGCCGTTTCTTCCCCGGCTGCGCTTCGGCCGCATCGTGCTGTCCCCGGCCCGGTGGCGGTTGGCCGCAGCCGACCTTCCCGACCGGACCTCCAGCTGGGCGACCTGGGAGGGCGCCTTGGCCGAATGGCGCACCCGCCGCCGCCTTCCGCAGGCGGTGTTCCTGGTCGACGGGGACTGGCGGTTGCCGCTCGATCTCGTCGAGGAAACGCACCGGGTCCTGCTGCGCGAGCACCTCGGTACCCACCCCCACGCGGTGCTGGAGGAAGGACCCGCTGAGAACGCCGCCGGATGGCTCGATGGCCGTGCTCACGACGTCGTCGTGCCCATGGCCAGCTATCAGCCGCAGGCCACGACGCGACCACCACGCCCGACGTCCCAGCGGATCGTCCGGCCAGGTGAGCACGGGCTGTCGCCGGGTGGTTCCCCCATGCTGTTCGCCAAGCTCTACGGCGACCCGCAACGTCACAACAGCGTGCTCGCCAAGCACCTGCCCGCACTGCTGGCGGAGTGGGGCGAGGCCCAACCGCGGTGGTGGTTTCTGCGATTCCGCGAGGGCAACGAGCACTACCTGCGCTTGCGGATCAGTCTCCGCAGCGCAGAGCCAGTGGTGTTCGGCGAGGCGGCTGGCCGGGTCAGCGCCTGGGCCGACCGGCTCCGCCGCCTCGGCCTGCTGCGTGACATCGCTTTCGCGACCTCCTACCCGGAGACCGGCCGCTGGGGCTCAGGTGCGGCACTGTCAGCCGTCGAGGCGTTCTTCACGGCTGACTCCCGCGCCGTGCTCGCCCAGCTCGCCTGGCCCGCGCGAACGCACGACCATGCTCTGGCCGCGGCGAACTTCGCCGCCATCGCCGTCGCCTTCATGGGAGGGACTGAATCCGGGATGCGGTGGCTGATCGACCATGTCCCGGCCAAACCTCCTGCCGTCGTGCCCCGGCCGGTGTTCGCCGAGGCACGATGCCTCGCCGACCCCTCCGACGATTTCCGTGCCTTGCGCAGCACGCCAGGTGCGGCTTCGGTTGTCGCGACATGGGCCGAGCGCGCCCAGACCGTAGCCGCCTACCGAGCGCACCTGTCCGGGGCCGAGGCCGAGGGCGTCGACCTGGACGCCGCCTTGGGCTCGTTGCTGCACACGCACTTCCTGCGGGCCTACGGCATCGAACCCGACGACAAGGCGGTGTGCCTTTACCTGGCCCGGACCGCGGCCCTGACCTTCGCCGCCCGCACCGGAGGACCGCGATGAACGCCGACCTCGCCTCGAACACCGCGGTCGAGTACGCGACGGGGATCGCCGATCGCCTCGCCCGGCCGGACGCCGCCCACCTGCCCACGGACGAGCCGTGGTGGCACCAATCCCTCGCCCACGGCGCTCCCGGCGTGGCACTGCTGCACATCGAGCTAGCAGCCGCCGGGATACGGCCATTCGACCGCGCCCACGACTGGCTGACCGCCGTTACCAGCAAGCCGATCACCGCCGGAGCGAGCACCGGCTTGTTCTACGGCGCGCCGGCAGTCGCGCGCGCCCTCGCGGGCGCCGCCACAGTCCGTCCCGGCACGTACCAGTCCGCCCTTACGCCCTTGACCCGGCAGATCGCCGCCGACGCCCACAACCGCGTCGACAAGGCCCACGAGCGCATGGATGCCGTCGGGATGTTGCCGCAGATGGCCGAGTTCGACACGATTCGGGGCCTCGCTGGTCTCGGTGCCCATCTGCTGCACCACGACCCCGACGGCACCGCCCTGCCGGCCGTTCTAGGCGCCCTCGTGCGGCTCACCCAACCGGTGATGGTCGAAGGAGAGGCCATGCCGGGGTGGTGGACCCTCACCGGTCCCACCGGCCACGCGGACGACGAGTTCCCCGGAGGCCACGGCAACTTCGGCGTCGCACACGGCATCGGCGGCCCGCTGGCACTGCTGGCCCAGGCCCTGCGCCGGGGCATCGCCGTGGACGGGCAGCGCCAGGCCGTCGCGACGATCTGCGCCTGGCTGGACTCCTGGCGCATAAGCACTCCGAGCGGACACCGGTGGCCCTACATGATCACCCGAGACGAGGCACGGTCGACGCCCATGCACGTGCGGCACAGCGGGGCCAGCCGACGCCCGAGCTGGTGCTACGGAACAGCAGGCATCGCCCGCACCCTGCACCTCGCCGCCCTGGCCCTCGACGACGCCGATCGCCGCCAGACCGCAGAAGAAGCCCTGATCAGTGCCGTGACCGACCCGGAACAGGATGCGTTGATCAGCGACGCTTCGCTGTGCCACGGCTACGCCGGACTCGCCCGGATCACCGCTCACACCGCCATCGACGCACTGGAGCCGGCCGCTTCCCGACTCCGCGCGCTGGCCACCGAGATGCTGCACCGCGCCTGCGCCCAGGCCGTTCCCGAAAGCCCCGGCTTCCTCGAAGGCGCTGCCGGGGTCGGCGTAGCTGCCCTCGCCGCTGAGATCGAGCCCGCGACAGGCTGGGACACCAGCATGCTCATCACCTGATCCGTCCGAACCTGATCCGTCCGACCGAGAGGAGATTCCGCGCTGATGCTGCCGGACAGCTGGCACCACTACCTTGTCGAGTTCGCCGACCCGACAAGGGCCGAGCACACCGCCGCGACCCTGCTCGTACCCGCCCTCGACCAGGCACAGCAGGACGGCGAACTCAACACGTGGTGGCACCTGCGCAAGACACCCGCCTGGCGACTGCGTTACCAACCGGTCAACCCCGAGACCAAAGCGGTCGACACGCTGCTGTCCGACCTGGAGGCCGATGGGCATCTCGCGCGCTGGACTCGCGGCATCTACGAACCCGAAACCCTTGCCTTCGGTGGACCCGCCGCGATGGACATCGCGCACTCGCTGTTTCACCATGACAGCCGCCACTGCCTCGCCCGTGCCACGAAACCCGCTGCCTTGGGTCAGAGAGAGACCACCGTCCTGCTGTTCGGCTCGATGCTGCGCGCCGCCGGACTGGACTGGTTCGAGCAGGGCGACGTCTGGGACAAGGTGGCTGCGCTCCGGCCCACCGCCCAACCCCACTCCAACAACTCTCCGCACACCGAGCGGTTGAGCCAAGCCGTGCGCCGACTGATGACCACCAACACGCACAAGGTCGCCGACGTCGCCCCCGACGTGGTTCCCGAGACCTGGTGGACAGCGTTCGACACGGCCGGCCGCCAACTCGCCGAACTCGCTCGCGCCGGACACCTCGAGCGTGGCCTGCGCGCCGTTCTGGCGCACCACTTCATCTTTCACGCCAACCGCGCCGGTCTCTCCGGCATCGACCAGGCCACCATCGCCGCGCTGGCCGTCGACACCGTTTTCCACAGCACGCCTACCCGGCAGGCACCAGCCGGGACCACCTCCAACACCGTTAGGGTTCCCGCAATGACAACCACCGTCAGTGACGCTTCCACCGGCTCCGCCGACGAGCTGCGTACCAAGCTCGCCGACCGCCTCATCAAGGACGGCACCATCCGCACCGACGCTGTGGAGGCCGCGTTCCGGCAGGTGCCCCGACACCTGTTCCTGCCCGACGTCCCCCTGGTCGAGGCATACGCCGACGAGCCCGTCTACACCAAACACGAGGGCGACGGCACCCGCATCAGCGCCGCGTCCCAGCCCAAGATCGTCGCCATGATGCTCGAACAGCTCGGCATCCAGCCCGGCGAGCGGCTGCTCGAACTCGGCGCGGCCACCGGCTACAACGCCGCCCTGATGGCCACCCTCACCGGCGCCGACGGGCACGTCACCACGATCGACATCGACGAGGACCTCGTCGCCGGTGCCCGCGAGCACCTCGCCGCCGCCAGCATCAGCAACGTCGAGGCGGTCGCCGCCGACGGCGCGCTCGGCCACCCGGAGAACGCGCCCTTCGACCGCGTCATCGCCACCGTCGGCGCCCACGAGATCCCCGCCGCCTGGCTCGACCAGCTCGCACCCGGCGGACGCCTGGTAGCTCCGGTGCGCCTGCGTGGTTGTGCCTCTCGCAGCATCGTCTTCGAACGCGACCAGGACGGCTGGAGCAGCCTGAGCAGCGAGATGGCGATCTTCATGCCGCTGCGTGGCCTTGGCGACGACGCTCGCCGCGTTCTGGACCTCACCGGCACCGGGGAGGTGACGCTGCAAATCCACAAGGACAACAACCACGCCACCGACCCGGACAACCTGACCGGGGTCTTCGAAAGCCCGGCCTGCGAAGTGTGGACCGGCGTGCACTTCGTCCCGATGGAATCCTTCGAATGGCTGGATCTCTGGCTGGCTTGCCACCTGCCCAACCCGCTGATGCGCATGGAGGTCGCCGCCGCCGCGAAGGAAAGCGGCCTTGTGCGGCCGATGTTCCCCTCGGTGGCGATGGCCACCACCGCCGCCGATGGCAGCCTCGCCTACCTCACCATCCGCGCCGCTGACCCCGATCCGGACGGCGGCCGACGCTACGAGGTCGGCGTCATCGGCCACGGCCCCAACGCGCAGGAACTCGCCGAGCAGGTCTCGGTCGAGATCTCGACGTGGGACCAGGGCTTCCGCTCCAGCACCGTCCGATTCGCCATTCCCGACACCGCGCCCCAGCCGGACACCAACCCCGGCTTCGTGGTCCTGGACCGCCCCACCAAGCCCATGACCGTCACCTGGGAGTGACGCCCGTGGACCCCGCCGGCCAGTTCGCGCGCCGCTTCCCCCTCGTTGCCCGAACCCGCCCGGCCTGCCTCCCGCTGGCCCGGCGGGTGGCCGAGCTGTGCGACCGAGCACGCCAAGTCGAGCACAGCGGCGACCTCGCCGAAGCCGCCGCCGTGCACAACAACGCGGCGCTCATCGCCTCCGACTGCGGCCTGCCCGAACTGGCCCGGCGGTGGTGCCACCAGCAGGTGAACATCTACCTGCGCGTCCGCCCCTTGGGCGCGCAGGTAGCCCGGCTCGCTCTCGAACCGATCACCAACCTCGCCCGTCTTTACATCCGCGAGGGTCAGGGCGAGCGCGCCTTCGCGCTGATGGACACCCTGTTCACCGCGGTCTCCGCCCGAACTGACGCCATCGTCGACGGCATCGAGATCCCGGCCGAACTCACCGACTCCGCCGAGACGCACCAGCACATCCGCAGCTGGCTGTGGGCAGTCCTGCTGGCGACCGGTGGCCGCGCTCTGGCCGCAGCCGGCCGCTGGGCGGAGGCACGCGCCCGGCTCGACGCGTACAAGGGCGTCGGGCGACGGATGCTTGACGGTCGCCAGATCGCGGTCATCGCCCACGCCGTATCCAGGGACACCGACAGTGCCCTTGCCCTCCTGGCCGAGACAACACCAGGAGACCCCTGGGAGAACGCCGTGACTGCCTGCCTGACCATCCAGTGCACCTCGGGCGACGCCGACTTGGCCGCGCTCGTGAACCGGTACCACGGCCTCGACGTCTCCGCGCCAGGCTTGGCGGTCTTCCACACACGGCTCGGGTTGTCCTTCATTGACGCCATCGGCACTGTCGACGATCCATCCGTCCGCCAGATCGCCGTCAATCTGATCGACCACGCCACCGCTACACGAGACGGATACGTCGCCCGCGACGTGCTCACCCACAATGGCTGCCGCGAACTGCTCACCGACTCCCAAGCACGCGAGATGTCCGACTTGGTAGAAGCGTGTGCGCTCGGCAGCGGCACACTCCCTGCCCCGCTGCTGGCAGACCTCACGACAGCACTCGCCTCCGCCGAAGAGGTCATGGCACGCAAGGTGAAGGCGATGTCTTCCTACGTCAACGTTCCAGCAAGCTCGTGATGCAGGTCCCATCGAAGCCGTTACACCACAACGGATTTGGTTCCTCCGTCCGAGAAGCAGTCCCTGACGATAATTAGCCATTACCCGCCAACCCGACGACCGTTGACACGAAGGAACCGATGCACACCACCACTACTTCGCCGGAAGCGTTGCGTGCGGCAATGGTCGAGAGAATCCGGAAAGCCGGACACGCGCGGCGAAGCGAAGTCGAGCGGGTGCTGCTCGACACACCGCGGCACGAGTTCGTACCGGACGCCGACCTGGCGGTCGCCTACGACCCGTGGCAGGCGGTAGTCACCCATCGCTTCGACGACGGCCGGTCGTTGTCCTGTGCGTCGGCGCCGTGGTTGGTCGCGGCGATGCTCGACCAACTCGACGTCCAACCTGGCAACCGCATCCTGGAAATCGGCGCAGGCACTGGATACAACGCGTGTCTGCTCGCCCAGTTGACCGGCCGCGCGGACCTGGTGACCACGATCGACATCGACCCGGACGTCACCGCGAAAGCCTCCGGAGCGCTGGCTGCAACAGGCTACGGCGACGTTCACGTGATCACCGGTGACGGCGGGCTCGGCTACCCCGACCACGCCCCGTACGATCGCATGATCGCTACCGTCTCGCCTTGGGACATACCCGCCTCGTGGTGGCAGCAACTTGCCCCCGGAGCACGGCTGGTCGCCCCGCTGCGGTTCCCTGTCAAGTCAGCGTGTTGAACCGTTTCGTCGGGCGGTGGTGGCGTTCCCAGCCGCCGCTCGGACCGATTAACGTGGGTGCTGAGGGTGCTCAGCCGGTGCGCGAGCCGATGGTCAGGGTGACGGATTGGGATGTGTCTGCGCGGATGAGGGTGGCCGGCACCTTCTGTCCTGGCTGGGTGTGTCGGAGGGCAGCCAGGAGGTCCTCGACGCTGCGGATTGGTGTGCCGGCGAATTCGGTGATGACGTCGCCGGTGCGGATGCCGCTGCTGGCGGCGGGTCCGTTTTGGTCGATGCCGAGGACGAGTGCGCCATGGTCGGTGTGTGCGCCGAGTTGTTGTTGGATGTCGGGGGTGAGCCGGCCGAGCGAGATCCCGAGGTAGGGGTGGGTCGCGGTGCCCTTGGTGAGCAGTTGGTCGGCGATGTCGGTGACGGTGGCCGAGGGGATGGCGAACCCGAGAGACACCGCCCCCGCGGCGGGCGGGATGTATGCCTCGTTGATGCCCACGACCCGGCCCTGCGTGTCGAGCAGTGCCCCGCCGGAGTTGCCGGGGGAGATCGAGGCGTCGGTTTGAATGAGGTCCACAAGGGACTGGGTTTGCCCGGCGGAGCCGGGGATCTCGCGGTGCAGCCCGGAGATGATGCCAGCGGTCACAGAGTTCTCGAAGCCCAGCGGGCTGCCGATGGCCAGGGCTCGTTCACCGGGCCGGGGCAGGTCGTTGCGGTACTGGGGCACGGGCAGGTTCTTGCGGTCGGTGCGCACGACGGCAAGGTCGGTGATGGTGTCGGTGGCCAGGACGGTGCCGGGTGAGCGGGCGCCGTCGGCGTAGGCGATGGTGACCTCTCGCTGGGTTCCCACGACGTGCTGGTTGGTGACCACGACGTCCGGTCGCAGGACGACCCCGCTGCCCAGGTCCTGGCCGGCCTGGACGGTGACCACGCTGGGGCTGACCCGGTCGACCACGTCGGCGTACCCGGCCTCTGGCCCCGCGGGGGCAGGGGCCGAGGCAGTGGTGGTGCTCGGCTGAGCGGGATTGCCCGATCCGGTCGTGCAGGCTGACAGCGCAATGGCCGCCGCCGCGACAGCACCGCAGATCCGCGCCGTTCGAGGGTTAACTGTGCTGGTCATCGCGCGAGGCTCCTCATCGTGGGGGCCAGTGCACCCGCCCAACTCGACCGGGGCGCGGGGCGCGCTGGACCCGACGGGCCGGCCGGCACCTGACTGGCTAGCTGCCGCAAGCGGCGGATGCGCTCGGCGGTCGGTGGGTGGGTGCTGAACAGCGCCGCCACCCCGTCGTCGCTGAGTGGGTGAGCGATCATGAGGTGGGCGTACGCAGCGTGTGGAGCGTCTGCGGGCAGCGGCAACTGCCGTGTCCACTGGTCGATCTTTTGCAGGGCGCTGGCCAGGGCGAGCGGGTCGCCGGAGAGGTCCGCGCCGTCGGCGTCGGCTTGGTATTCGCGGCTGCGGCTGATGGCGAGCTGGATCAGCCCGGCCGCTACGGGGGCAAGGATCAGCATCAGCAGCGCGGCCAGCGGGTGGGGTGCGTCCTCGTCCTCAGTGGGCGATCCGATGGGCAGGAACAGGGCGAGGTTGGCCAGGCTGGTGAGGATCCCGGCCAGGGCGGCGGCGACGCTGGAGGTGAGGATGTCCCGGTTGTACACGTGGGACAGTTCGTGGCCCAGGACCGCGCGCAGCTCGCGTGGGGTGAGCAGACGCAGGATGCCGTCGGTGACGCAGACCGCGGCGTGGCGGGGACTGCGGCCGGTGGCGAACGCGTTGGGCTGGGCGATGGGGCTGACATACAGCCGCGGCATCGGCTGGCCGGCACTGGTGGCAAGCTCGCGCACCATCGCATGCAACTCGGGTGCCTGCACTTCGTTGACCGGGCGGGCGGCCATGGCGTGCAACGCAATCGTGTCGGAGTAGAAGTAGGCGGCCCCGTTCATCACCAGCGACAGCACGGTGGCCACGATGAGTCCGGTGCTGCCGCCGAGCGCGTAGCCGATGGTGAGGATGAGCGCGGTGAGCACACCGAGCAGCAGCGCGGTCTTGAGCGCGTTGGTGTAGCGCCGCACCATGAGGATTCACCTCCCGTTGTCGTCTGGTGTTCTGGGTTATGACCCGGTGCCGGCGGCTACTCGGTCGGCCGGGTCCTGGCTCGGGCCGGTGTCGGGGTTGTCGAAGCTGACCGTCAGCCCGCCGTCGGCTAGTCCGATGTGGATGGTGGCGCCGTCGTGCACGTCGCCGCCGAGCAGGGCGCGGCCGATGCGGGTTTCGACCTCGCGGGCGATGAACCGGCGCAACGGTCGGGCGCCGTAGACCGGGTCGAACCCTTGCTGGGCGATGAAATGCCGCGCCGGCTCAGACAGCCGCAGGGTCATCCGGCGTTCGGCGAGCCGGGCACGCAGCTCGTCGGTCATCAGTTCGACGATGCGTTCGATCTCGGCCTCGGTCAGCGGTTTAAACAGTACGATGTCGTCGATCCGGTTAAGGAACTCGGGCCGGAAGTGCCCGCGCAGCGCCGCCATCACCCGTTCCCGCGCGTCGGGTTTGATCTCGCCGCCCGCGGTCGCGCCGTCCAGCAGGAACTCCGACCCGATGTTGGACGTCATGATGATCACGGTGTTGCGGAAGTCGACGGTGCGGCCCTGGGCGTCGGTGAGCCGGCCGTCGTCGAGGACCTGCAGCAGCGTGTTGAACACGTCGGTGTGGGCTTTCTCGATCTCGTCGAACAGCACCACCGAGTACGGCTTGCGGCGTACCGCCTCGGTGAGTTGCCCGCCTTCCTCGAAGCCGACGTAGCCGGGTGGGGCGCCGACGAGGCGGGAGACGGTGTGGCGTTCCTGGTACTCGCTCATGTCCAGGCGCACCATGTTGTCCGCGGTGTCGAACAGCGCCGCCGCGAGGGTTTTGGCGAGTTCGGTCTTGCCGACCCCGGTGGGGCCGAGGAACACGAACGAGCCGATCGGCCGGCGCGGGTCCTTGATGCCCGAGCGGGCCCGGATGATCGCGTCCGCGACCAGTTGCACGGCCTCGTCCTGGCCGACCACCCGCTCGTGCAGGATCTCGTCCAGCCGCAGCAACTTCTCCCGCTCGCCCTCCTGCAGGCGGGACACGGGGATGCCGGTCCAGCGGGAGACGATCGCGGCGATCTCGTCCGCGGTGACCACCTCACGCAGCAACCGCCGTCCGCCCTGCTTGGTCGTCAGCTGCTGTTCTTCGGCCTCCAGGCGGCGTTCCAGCTCGGGCAGCGTGCCGTGGCGCAGTTCGGCGGCACGGTTGAGGTCGTAGTCGCGTTCGGCCAGTTCGGCGTCGTGGCGGACCTGGTCGATCTCTTGGCGCAGGGCCTGAACCTTGCGCAGCGCGGAGCGTTCGGCTTCCCACTGGGCGCGCGTGGCGTCGGCTTCGGCGCGCAGGTCGGCCAACTCCTTGCGCAGTTCGGTGAGCCGGGACTGGCTGGCGGGGTCGGTCTCCTTCGCGAGGGCGGCTTCCTCGATCTCCAGGCGCATCACCCGCCGGGTCAGTTCGTCCAGTTCGGCGGGCATGGAGTCGATCTCGGTGCGCAGCATGGCGCAGGCTTCGTCGACCAGGTCGATGGCCTTGTCGGGCAGGAACCGGTCGGAGATGTAGCGGTGGCTCAACGTGACGGCGGCGACCAGGGCGCTGTCCTGGATCTTGACGCCGTGGAAGATCTCCAGCCGCTCGCGCAGGCCGCGGAGGATGGAGATCGCGTCGGCCTCGTCGGGTTCGTCGACGAGCACGGGCTGGAAGCGGCGTTCCAGGGCGGCGTCCTTCTCGATGTGCTTGCGGTACTCGTCGACCGTGGTGGCGCCGATCATGTGCAGCTCGCCGCGGGCGAGCATCGGCTTGAGCATGTTCCCGGCGTCCATGGCACCTTCCGCGGCGCCGGCGCCCACGACGGTGTGCAGTTCGTCGACGAACAGCAGGATCCGGCCTTCGGCGGCTTTCACCTCGTTGAGGACGGCCTTGAGCCGTTCCTCGAACTCGCCGCGGTATTTCGCGCCCGCGACGAGCGAACCCATGTCGAGGGCGAAGACGGTCTTGTCGCGCAAGCCTTCGGGCACGTCGCCGCGGTGGATGCGCTGGGCGAGTCCCTCGACGATGGCGGTCTTGCCGACACCGGGGTCGCCGATGAGCACCGGGTTGTTCTTGGTCTTGCGGGACAGGATCTGCACCACGCGGCGGATCTCAGAATCACGCCCGATGACTGGGTCGAGCTTGCCGGCGGCGGCGTCGGCGACGAGGTCGCGGCCGTACTTGTCCAGCGCTTCGTAGGCGACCTCGGGCATGGCGGAAGTGACCCGCTGGTTGCCGCGGATCGCGGTGAGCGCCTGCAGGAACGTGTCGCGGGTCAGGCCGTGCTCGTGCAGCACCCGGCCCGCGGCGGTGGTGGTTCCTTCCTCGATCAGCGCGATCACCAGGTGCTCGACCGAGACGTACTCGTCCTTGAGCCGTTTGGCCTCGCGCTCGGCGGTGTCGAGCAGCCGGACCAGCCGCTGGGTGAGGAAGATCTGCCCCGGCGCGGCGCCGGGCCCGGACACCTTGGGACGGCGTCCCAGTTCGGCCTCCAGCCCGGTGCGCAGCGTGTCCGGGTCCGCCTGGGCCTGGGACAACAGCCGCGGCACCAGTCCGTCCGGGTCGTCCAGCAGCGCCAGCAGCAGGTGCTCACCGTCGACCTCGGTGTGGCCGAAGCGCACCGCCTTCGTCTGGGCGTCGTGCAGTGCCTGCCGGGATTTCTGGGTCAGAGGGTCGGTGTTGTCCACGGGTCACCTCCACGGTTGTCGTTGACTACGGCGCAGCGCGCTTTCGAGCTGGTCGACCCGGTCCAGCAGGTCCAGCACCAGCCCGAGAGCGGCGTAGTTGACCGAGAACGCGGCGCGCAGCCGCTGCATGCGGGCCAGCCGCGCGAGCTGGTCCGGGGCGAACCACAGCGCCCCGGCCCGGTCTCGCTCCGGGTCGAGCAACCCGAGCGCGACGAACCGGGTCACCAGGTCGGGGTGGGTACCGGTGGCGCGGGCGAAGGATTCCAGGTCCAGCCACCCATGCCGGTTGTGGTGGGGATCGCGCTGGTAGCGGATCAACGCATAGCTCATCGGGGCACCTGGGATCGAACTGTCGGTCATGACCGCCTCCTCGCCGACGTGCCGCGGGGGTCGAAGGTCGAGGCTGTGGCCAGTTCGGCGAACAGCCGGCGCTCGGCGTCGGTAAGCCGGTCGGGCACCACGATCCGCGCCTCGGCGTAGAGGTCACCGGCCTGGCCGCGCGGGTGCGGCATGCCCTGGCCGCGCAACCGCAACCGCCGGCCGCTGGAGGTCCCCGCCGGGACCTTCACCTTGGTCTGCCCGCCCGGTGTGTCCACCGCGACCGTCGCGCCCAATGCGGCCTCCCACGGCGCCAACGGCAAATCGACGGTCAGGTCCCGTCCATCGACCCGGTAACGCGGGTGCGGCGCCAGCCGCACCACCAGATACAGATCGCCCGCCGCCCCGGTGGCGCCGATGCCCTGCCCGCCTTGCCCGGCCAACCGGATCCGCTGCCCGTCGGTCACCCCGGCGGGAATCGTCACCCGCAGCGTGCGCGGCCCGCCGGGGCCGGGCAGGGTCAGCGAACGCTGCCCGCCCCGATACGCCTCCTCGACAGTCAATTCGAGCTCGGCCTCCTGGTCCGCGCCCCGCACCGACTGCCCGCGGGCGCGGCCGGCGCGCTGGCCGAAGATGCCGCCGAACAGGTCCTCCACATCGAACTCGCCACCGAACCCGGCACCGAACGGCGACCCGCCGAACCCCCCGCCGGGCCCGGTGTTCACCCAGACCCGCTCACCACCGGAACCGGACCGCGCGCCGGCCCCGGCGCGTGCACGCCGCCAGGTCTCGGCGTCGACGCCCTCGGGCACCTGCCGGAAGTCCGGCCCGAACGCGTCGTAGCGGCGCCGCGTCTCCGGGTCCGAGAGCACCTGGTACGCCTCGGAGACCTCCTTGAACCGATCCTCGGCCCCAGGTTGCTTGTTCACGTCCGGGTGGTACTTGCGCGCCAGCGTGCGGTAGGCGCGCTGGATCTCCTCCTGACTGGCGGTGCGCGACACCCCCAGCGCCTCGTAGAAGTCACGAGCCACCGAGTGTCACCCCCTGTCCCGCTCGTCTCGGGATCCGTCGCTGGCGGCGCGGGTGGCGACCACAACCGTCGCCGGACGTAGTTGCCGGTCGGCGTCGCCGTAGCCGGGGCGCAGCACCTCGACCACGGTGCCCGGCTTCGCCTCGGTGTCCGCGCGGGTGGACACGGCCTCGTGCCGGGTCGGGTCGAACGCCACACCGTGGTCGTCACGGCGCGGATAGCCCAGTCCGGCCAGCACCGTCAGGGCCTGGTCGCGGACCGCGCGGATGCCCTGCACGATCGAGCCGGGGTCGGCGTCGGCGTGGGTCAGGGCGAGGTCGAGGTTGTCCACGACCGGCAGCCAGGCCGCGGCCACCCGGCCGCGCTCGTCAAGGCGTTGCCGTTCGCTGTCTCGGGCCACCCGCTTGCGCAGGTTATCCAGCTCCGCGGCGGTACGCCGCCACCGGTCCTCCAGCTCGGCCACTTGTGCCCGCAGCCGAGCCACCTCGTCCTCGGGCTGCGCCGGAGCGGCCGGGTCGGTTTCGGGAGCGGGCGGCTCGGCCCGCTCCCGCACGAACCGCTCCTCCGGCTGCTGCTCGCCGACCGTCGCTCGGCCGCCGGGGTCGAGGTGCTCGCCGGGGCCGGAGCGGATGCGGTCCTCGGCCATGGCGTGCCTCCTCTCACTCGCTGGTGAACTCGGCATCGATCACGTCATCGCCACCGCCGCCGTCCCGCCGGGCGCCGCCACCGGCCTGGTTGCCGGCGGTGCCTCCGGCCGCGGTGTCCAGGCCGTAGAACAGCTGCTGCAGCTCCGAGGTCAGCTCGCGCAGCCGCTCGATGCCGACGGTGTCGTCCTTGATCGCCTGGCGGGCGTCGGTGATGAGTAGCTCCGCGCGGGCCTTCTCGTGGGCAGGCGCGGCGTCACCCAACTCACCGAGGCGCTTCTCGACCTGATAGGCGATGGTGTCCAGGGTGTTGCGGGCATCGACGCGCTCGCGGATCTTGGCGTCCTCGCCGCGGTGCCGCTCGGCGTCGGCGACCATCCGCTCGACCTCACTCTGGTCGAGGTTGGACGACTCGCTGATGGTGATGGTCTGTTCGGCGCCGGTGTCCTTGTCCTTGGCGGAGACGTTGAGGATGCCGTTGGCGTCGAGGTCGAAGGTCACCTCGACCTGCGGCACCCCGCGCGGGGCCGGGCGGATGTTCTCCAGCCGGAACCGACCCAGCACCCGGTTGTCCGCCGCACGTTCCCGCTCACCCTGCAGCACCACGACATCGACGGCGTTCTGGTTGTCCTCGGCGGTGGAGAACACCTCGCTGCGCCGCGCCGGAATGGTGGTGTTGCGCTCGATCACCTTGGTCATCACCCCGCCGAGGGTCTCCACGCCGAGCGAGAGCGGAGTGACGTCGAGCAGCAGGACGTCGGACATCTCGCCCTTGATCACCGCGGACTGCAGCGCCGCGCCCAGCGCGACGACCTCGTCCGGGTTGACCGTCATGTTCGGGTCCTTGCCGCCGGTCAACCGCCGCACCAGCTGCTGCACCGCGGGGATCCGGGTCGAGCCGCCGACCAGGATCACCTCGTCGATATCGTTCGCGGTCACCTTCGCATCCGCCATCGCCTGCTGCACCGGGCCCATGCAGCGCTCCACCAAGTCCGCGGTGAGCTGGTCGAACTTCGACCGCATCAACGTGGTGTTCAGGTGCTTCGGGCCGCCGGCGTCGGCGGTGATGAACGGCAGGTTGATCGTGGTCTGCGACACCGAGGACAGCTCGACCTTCGCCTTCTCCGCCGCCTCGTACAGCCGCTGCAGCGCCTGCGGATCCTTGCGCAGGTCGATGCCGTAGTCCTTGCGGAACTCCTCAGCCAGCCAGTCCACGATCCGCCGGTCGAAATCGTCCCCGCCCAGATGCGTGTCACCCGCGGTGGCGCGGACCTCCACGACCCCGTCGCCAACGTCGAGCAGGCTCACGTCGAACGTGCCGCCACCCAGGTCGAACACCAGCACGGTCTCGTTCTTCTTCTTGTCCAGCCCGTAGGCCAGGGCTGCGGCGGTGGGTTCGTTGATGATCCGCAGCACGTTCAGCCCGGCGATCTTCCCGGCGTCCTTGGTCGCCTGCCGCTGCGCGTCGTTGAAGTACGCCGGCACCGTGATCACGGCCTCGGTGACCTTCTCGCCCAGGTACTTCGACGCGTCGTCGACCAGTTTGCGCAGCACCGCGGCGGAGATCTCCTCCGGCGCGACCTGCTTGCCGCGCACATCGAAACGCGCCGCGCCGTTCGGCCCGGAGGTCACCTCGTAGGACACCGTGTCCCGTTCGGTGGCCACCTCCTCGAACCGGCGGCCGATGAACCGCTTCGCCGACGCGACAGTGCCTTTCGGGTTCAGGATCGCCTGCCGGCGCGCGAGCTGACCGACCAGCCGCTCACCCTGGTCGGTGAACGCCACCACCGATGGGGTGGTGCGGCTGCCCTCGCTGTTCGGGATCACCGTCGGCTGGCCGCCCTCCACGGTGGCGATCACCGAGTTGGTGGTTCCCAGGTCGATACCGACTGCCTTAGCCATGAGAAGCGCCTCCCCTCACCTCATCAGGACTGGCTGGTCTGCAGCAGTTCGCGGGCGCGTTCGGCGTGCGCAGGGTCGACCAGCACCTCATACCGGTCGGCGATCAGCTGGCTGGCCGACAGGAAGTCCCGGCGGCCACCGGAGAGCGCATGCCAGATCAGAGCCGCCACGGCGCCGACCACCGCGCCCCACAGCAGCGCCCACAAGATCACCGCGAACCACGCGACCGCGTTCGTGGTAAACAGCGCCAGGAACACGCCGAACAGCAGCCCGATCCACAGCCCGTTCACCGCGCCCAGCCCGGCCGCCTTCGGATACGTCAACCGGCCCAGCACGTCTTCCACCAGGCGCAGGCCCACGCCGCTGATGGTGGTGTGCTCGACCGGGAAACCCTTGTCGGACAACGAGTCCACCGCGCGTTCCGCGTCGGCGTAGTTGTCGAAACCCGCCACGACCTCCCGGTTACGGGAGCTGGTCACCTGAGCCAATCGAGCCATTGCTTCCGCCTCCCTGTTGTTCCTGTTGTCAAGTCGTCTTCATGGGGTCTCTCCGCCCCACGAGCGCCACCACACGCACGCCGCGCGTAGCGGGAGAGAAATCACCGGCCAACCACCCGCATACCCGCCGCGGCTCGCACCAACCGGGCTTGCGGTCACCGCCGCCGACAGGCCGACGGGGTTCACCTGTCGGCTGGTGCGGATGCTGCACCTAGCGGGATGCCACGGGGCTCCGGTGTCGGTCGCCGTGCCCGCTGCGCGCCGGGCGCCTGGGGTTGCTGCCGTGCGCCGCACCGCCGGGATGGAGCACCCGCTCACCACGCAGTCGGCGTGGCGCGCGGTGCGCACCGTCCGGTGTGGGCCAGGGCGCGGCGGGTGCGCTGGTCCGGGGCGGTCGATGCGGGGCCGGCACCAGCCGGGCGTCGGCGAGCAGGTCGAGCTGGCTTAATGTCAGCGCCACGTGCCCGGCTGCCTCGGTGATCACCACCGGAACCCCGAGTACGTCGCGGAGCAGGCGCAGCAGCAGCCCGAACCCGGTGAAGTCCAGGCGCCGGACCCGGTGCAGATCGATCACGACCCGTCGCGCGCCGCCGGTGCGCAGCCGGGCCAGCCAGCCGGGCAGGTGCCGGCACAGGCGCTCGGCCTGCTCCGCGTTCGGACGCAGAATCCACACGCCGTCGCCGGAGTCGGCCAGCACGCGCCCGGCGGGCACCCCGCTGGCACGGGTCGGGCAGTCAGGCGTCCACGCCTGGGGCATACGCCGGTTGGTGCCGGTGCGCGCTGGCGGGGCGCCGTGCCCGGTGCTCGGCGCGGGCGTCGTTACGAACGTCGGTGCACTCGCCATCCCGAACACCACCTCCCATCCTGGCGTCCGCGAGCAGAGCGGGATGAGTTGGCCGTCGTTCACCCAACAAGACGTGCACGACTCCGTCCCGTGTTCCCGACACCACCCGTATTTGTGACTCACATCACACAAATCTTGAGTCTGTCAGGCTCAACTTCGGGAACAAGTGGCGGCTCAGGTTCGTCGTCATGGGTGTCCGGCCGCCGGGGCGGCAGCGCTCTGGCGGACGCGGTATCGACACGTGATCAAGTTGTGGAGGTGAGAGCCATGACGCTTCCTGCTGTGCGATCGTCGAGCTCGCTGCGGCACTGGGACCCGTTCCGGGAGTTTGAGGACCTCTACAGCCAGATGGGCCGCTGGATGGACTCGGTGGCCGGCCGCCTCGACGAGGGTGTGCGGGCCTGGGCGCCGCTGGCCGACGTGACCGAGACCGAGGACGCCTACCTGGTCGAGGTCGACCTGCCCGGCATCAAGCGGGACGACATCACCATCGACGTGGTCGGCACCGAGCTGGCCATCAACGGTGAGGTCAAACAGAAGGAGCGACAGGGCTGGTTCCGGCACCGCACCCGCCGCACCGGCCAGTTCGCCTACCGGGTGACCCTGCCGCAGGACGTGAACGCCGACAAGATCGAGGCCACCCTCGACGAGGGCGTGCTCACCGTCCGCGTGCCCAAGACCGAGGCGGCCAAGCCGCGCCGCATCGCGATCAACGGCAAGTGACCGTCCCCAGGCAGTTCGCCGACAACGTCCGCACCACCTGGCCCGCCCAGCAGGGCCGGGGTCGGTGGCGCGGGCGTTGCTGTGGCTGTGAGAAACCGGGCTGCTAGCTCGTCGCGGCTCCCGCAGTGGCGTCAAGCCGGAACTTGGCCAGTGCGCTTTCGAAGGTCTCCTGTTCGTGGGCGGAGACCAGCGTCTCGGCCACATCCCGCAGTTTCGTGTTGGTGTTCTGCGAGGCTCCCTTCAGCAGGCCGAAGCCGCCTTGGGCGTCGCAGCCGAAATGGCGCATCAGCAGGCCCTGGGCCTGCCCGATCGTCTGCCGGGTCTCCAGCGCAACCTTGAGCTGGTCCACCAGAGCGCGGCTGTCGTGGAACAGCTGCGCGTTGTCGAACACCACGCCGGCGTGCACCGTCAGCAGCAGCACGACATCGTGCACGGTCTCGTCGAACCGGTGCGGCTCATCGGAGAACACCGTCAGTACCGCCGACCCGCCGCGACGGCGGGTCGGCACCGGCAACACCAGGACACTGCGATAGCCCTGTTCGGCCAGGCGAGCACTGAACCCTGGCCACCGCTGATCCGTGCGTGTGTCGTCCACCCGGCGGGGTTCGCGATACCGCAACGCTTCCACGAGCGGGCCGTCACCGGTCAGCATGTCCCGTGTGGGCGCCGCTGCACCCGGCGTCGCGCAGGCCGCCAAAACTTCCGGTTGCTCGGCCCGCGCGCCGGTGACGGTGACGGTGGCCGCCGCGCAGCCCGGCACGGTGCGCAGCACCCGCTCGGCAAAGCGCCCCAGTGCGCCCGTCACGTCGTCGTCCTCGACCAGCCGCGACACCTCGGCCAGCTCCTGGGCGATGGTCAGCAGCTCGGTTTCGCCGGTCATGCGCACAAACCCCTTTGTCGCGGCAACGGCCATGGTCACGCGGACTCACCCCGGCCTGCCGCGGGAGCGCCGGAGGCGACCTTCATCGCATCCGATGCTGCGCTGCTGAACACCGACCGTCGATGACCGTATCGAATGATCGAGGTCGCCCCCGACGACCCCAAGTCTGGCACCGCCCGCGCCGACCGCAACCCCCGTCCAGCTCCGCCATGACAGTGCCTCGCCCTCTGGAAAGCGGGCACCCACCGCCACTAGCATGACCTCAGCTCGCGGTTGTGCAGTCAGCCGGGACGTGCTGCAAATCCACTCAGGTGGAGCAGGACAACCAGGCCCATCCGCACCTGCGACGGCTCGCGCACCGTACGACCCGCGCGGGCCACGGCCGGCGTCCCTCCGCCGCATCGCGAGACGGAGGTCTGGCCGTGTCTCCTGCCCACCCGCTGCCGCCGCGACGTCCCAGCCGACCTCCCTGGGGCGTGTCATGACCGACCGCCTCATTCGGCCGCCCGGCGCCGGTGAGCCCGACCACCCGGACCACGCGCCCGCCGGCCACAGCAGGTGTCCCGCGTTCCGGGTTGCGCTGAGCAGCCCCACACCCACCGCGCTGCTCGCCGAGGTTCACGGCGAGCTGGATCTCCTCACCGCGCCCCACCTGCGGACCCGGCTCAGCCACGCCCTGACCAGCACCGAGCACACCGTGCTCGTCACGGACCTAACCGACGTGCGGTTCCTGGGCGCCGCCGGCATCAGCGCGCTCCTGCAGGCCCGCGAGCACGCACACCGGCACCGGATCGCGTTCCGGGTCGTCGCCACCCACCGGCCGGTACTCCTGCCGCTGACCCTGCTCGACCTGACCACCACGTTCGACGTCCACCCCAGCCGTGCCCAGGCCCTGGCCGCACCGTCCTACCCCGCAGGCAACGGCCGCGTCCGGCGCGAACAACCACCGAACCCGGACGGTGGCGAGCCAGGCTCAGAAGGCCACGGCCCCTGACACGACCACGCGGCACGCGCGACGTGCCGGGCGATCAGGGGTGCGTCGCGGCGTTCAGCCGGCTGCGTAACTCGGCGATCTGGGCGTGAGCGGAGGCGAGTTCGTCTTCCAGCGCGATGATCCGGGCGCTCGCGACGATCCCGTGGCCGTCGTCGAGCAGACCGCGGATGCGCGCGGCGAGGTGCAGCTGGCGGCGGCTGTAGCGGCGGTGCCCACCACCGGAACGCTGCGGACGCACCAGCCCAGCGGCGTCCAGGCTGCGCAGGAACGCCTGCTGCACACCGAGCATCATCGCGGCCTGCCCCGTGGTGTACGCCGGATAGTCGACATCATCGAGATCGCGCAGATCAGTCCTGGTCACGAGCGGGCCTCCCACGGACACCACGGGTCGACCTGACCCTCACCCGACACTCTCCGAACCACAGTACCTCCAGCGACACCTTGACATAATCTACAGTGCGCGCTACAAGAAAAGTATCGGTCAGAACCTGGTGAACGCACAGCTGGGGAGTGATCGAGATGGACGGCACGCGCATGACCCGCAAGGCGGGAACCGACCTCGCGTGGCCCCTGGAGGTCGGGCCGGCTCGCTTCGCCGACCTGATCTGCGCGGAGCCTGGGTGGGTGCGCGCGGAGTTCGACGCGATCGTCGCCGCCAACTTCGGCTCCTCCGCGACGCGGCCTCTCCCGCCGCGAGACCAGCCACCAGGACCAGCGCCAGCACGCCACCACCGCGGCGACGAGACGTCGCGCTGCGATCCACCGTCCCGCGCTGTCAGCGGTGATCTCGCGCGGACCGCGCGGCGAGTCGGAGCTCGCGAACGGTCTCCTCCGCCCTCCGCGATGCCGCGTCGACCGCGCGGACCCTCTTCCTGGATCGCAGCACCAGCGAACGCGAAGGAGGTGGTAGCGACACGACCGTACCGGGGATGTCCTCGTGCGAACCTGCCCGTGGCGGCCGGCTCTCGTCGTTGGCTGGCACCACATCCCCCGCGAGGGAATGCCAGCACCGCGTCTCGTGACGCAACCTACCGACCCGCCACGGCCAGCACCGGTCACGGTCGTCGTTGCGAACAGCATCCACCCTTCCTCGATCATGAGTCCGCGAGGCCCGCCACTGCATCGCCAGGGGCGGGCCTCGGCGTGTCCGGGCACCACCCAGGTCCCCCTCGCCTTCGTCGCCGAAGTTGTGGTCACGGGAACAGAAAAGCTGAGTGGACCGTTAGCAAGATTGAACGGCGAGGGCTGCGGCCCCCGTCCGATCGGAACTGATCTGATCGACAACCTGATTGGTGTGGAAGGAGACTGTGACATGTTGATGCGTACCGACCCGTTCCGCGAGCTCGACCGGCTGACCGAACAGTTCTTCGGCGCCAACGGAACCGCGGCCCGTCCCGCGGCCATGCCGATGGACGCCTACCGCACCGGGGACGAGTACGTGGTCGCGTTCGACCTGCCCGGCGTCAGCCCGGACTCGGTCGAGGTGAACGTCGAGAAGAACGTGCTGACCGTCAAGGCCGAACGCCCCGGCCAGACCGAGGAGCACGTGGAGTACCAGGTCGCCGAGCGGCCCCGCGGCGTGTTCAGCCGGCAGCTGTTCCTGGGCGAGGCCCTGGACACCGACCACATCCAGGCCGGCTACGAGGCCGGTGTGCTGACGCTGCGGATCCCGGTCGCCGAGAAGGCCAAGCCCCGCAAGATCGCCATCAGCGCCGGCAGCGGCAGCAAGCAGATCAACGCCTGAGCGCACGCCCTCGCCGGCCCGCCGACGCGCCCGGTCGGCGGGGTGTTTCCGGGACCGCGGCGGGGGAAGCCGACGAGTGCGGAAGGGAGGGAACCGATGACCGACACCAGGCATGACGGCGCGGCGCCGACCGACGCAGCGCGGACCGAGGTGGCACGCGCCGACCGGACGCGGATCGACGGATCGCGGATCGGCGGGGCGCTGGCCGATGCCCGGCGGCGGCTCGCCGATGCCGCCACCGCCCTGCGCACCGGTTCCCCTGGCGCGGCCGAGGTGTCCGCGGTGATCACCGGCACGCACGAAGTCACCACCACCCTGGCCGACCTGGTGCAGACCCTCATGGACCACACCCCGGCCCTCGCCGAGCGGCACGGCCCGCAGGTCAGCAACGAGATCCACGCCGACCTGCGGGCCCTGCACGGCTGCCTGACCACCGGCGCGCTGCTGCTCGCCCCCGCCCTCGACGACCTGGCCGAGACCGGCCCAGACCGCGACGGGACGGCTCCGCGACGACGGGAGGAATCACGATGAGCCTGGACAAGCCCTGGAACGACGTGGCCGACCAGCTGCGCCCCGCCCGACCCGACCTGGAGGATGAGCCCGGCGCGGACCCGCTCACCGAGCCGATCGACGTCGTTGAGGCCGATCCGGCCGACGTGGCCGATCAGCGGCGCGTCGTGCCCCTGCCCGACGAGCCCGCCGACGACCAGTCCTGGCCGTAATCGACGGGAGCGCCTGCGATGCCCCAGTCCCGCACTCGTTCAGGATCACCGCCCGGCGCGTCGCTGGCCGCCGCGCTGACGAGGGTCACCGAGGCCGTGCAGCACGCGGTAGACCACCGCGTGACAGCAGGCCGCGGGCCCGACCCTGCCGGCCTGCGCGAGGAGACCTGGCAGCTGATCCACCTGCTCGGCGCTCTGGGTGACCTGGCCGCAGCGCTGGCACCGCAGGTCGGCGGCTATCCCGAGCGGTATCGGCTGCATGCCGACGACGATGTCGACCCGGCCGAGCACGTCGCCCGCACCTGCCGGGAACTGGCCGCGCTGCGCCACGCGTTGGGCGAGGCGGAAGGTGCCGCCCGCGAGGTCTACACCGCCGTCAGCCATTTGCACGCCGTGCCCGAGGACACCACGGGAACGGCGAGCAGGGCCGACCATCCCTGACGGAGCGGATGACCATGTCACCGTCACCGGTACCCGATCCGTACGAGGTACTCGGCGTCTCGTGGGAGGCGACGCCGAGCGAGATCGCCGCGGCCTACCGGGCTCTGGTGCGCCACCTGCACCCTGACGCCGCGCACGCACCCGCCGATCCGGCACGCCTGACCGAGGTGCTCGCCGCCTACGCCGAGCTGCGCGATCCACGCCGACGCGCGACCGACGACCGCGACCGTCCCGCCCCGCCACCAGGTCGAGAGCCCATCTCCATTCCTGTGCGGGTCCACCGCCGCGGTGCACGCAGCCAACCCGACCTCCGAGTCGGCCCCGTCCGCCGCCACCTCCACTGACCGCACGACCGACCGCCTCCGCACCCGCATGCACCGGATCCGCGACTCGATGCCCGGCAGGCGTGTCACCACCGGTTCCCGCAGGTCATGTGCATCGACTGCGCTGGCGCACAGGATGCACCCCAGAGTTTCATGGGTAACCGGCGGCCTGACGGGATACCCGAGGTAGTCAGGCGTTGCGACGCCCGGCAGCCGGCGAGAGGCAATCATGGACCGCGCACGGGACCAGACGTGGCCACAGGTGCTGGACGAGGTCACCGGCGCATTGGAAAGCCTGACCGCGGCATTGGGCAGCGTGGACGACTTCACTGTCTTGCTGCAGCAGGTGTGTGCCCAGGTCACCAAGGCCGTACCGGGCGTGGATGAGGCGACTGTGACCCTGCTCGACGATGGCAACGCCCGGACCGCGGCCACGACCAGCGACGTCGTCGCCGGCCTCGACGGTGACCAGTACGCCCTCGGACACGGACCCTGCCTCGACGCCGCGCGATCAGGCACCCTGGTGCGCGTGTCGATCGCCCAGGCCCGTGACCGCTGGCCGGACTTCGCCCGCGACGCCACCGAGGCGGGATACGCAAGCTTCCTGTCCGCGCCGATCGTCATCGACGACGGGCACGCCGGCGCGGTGAACTGCTACAGCACCCACGCCCACGGCTTCGCCGAACTGGACGAGAAACTGCTCGACCTCTACACCAGCGCCGTCACCGCGGCTCTGCGCGTCTACCACCGCTACCAACACGCCCGCCACACCGCCGAGCACTTGCGGACCGCGCTGGAGAGCCGGGCAGTGATCGACCAGGCCAAAGGCATCCTCATGGCGGTCAACCGGATCGACGCCGACCAGGCATTCACCCTGCTGGTCGAGCAATCCCAACGCGACAACATCAAGCTGCGCGACCTCGCCACCCGATTCGTCGCGCACGTCACCAGCGCATGATCCCCGACGAGGCGGTGATCGTCGTCAGCCAGCACACCGGTTGCCCACCGACCGCTTCGGCGAGCAGCTGCTGGGTGGTGCGCAGCGCGGCAGCCAGCCGCGTGCGCCGGTCCCTCCAAGTCGTCGACGCGACGCTGGGTAGATCTCCACCCCACCTATGCTCTCGCACTCACCGCACAACCCACCCCCGCATGCCTGACCACCGTCTGGCCACCCGTCCACGCAGGCGCACACCGTCACACCTGCCCAGGCTCGGCAGGACAGCGAGTGCGCGCCGCCGGTCAACCGTGCGGCCCTGCCAGATCAGGACGGTCCGCGGTGCTGATGTGCGCTTGCGCCTGATTCCCGAGTCGACAGGCCGTTCCAGCACTGCCGTCACACCACCCTTGAACTGCACCTTCATACTTCAATCCATTTAGCAATAGATCGACGCGTGAACTACATCACATAGGGAACATGGGTGAGTAGTAGTGCGTTGCTAGGGATGTCAGCGACGTGATGGTGCTGACGCGACGCGGTTGTCCGCGACGCGAGGCACACAGACACCAGACACGAAGGGAAGGAGGAGAACGCCATGCTGATGCGTACTGACCCGTTCCAGGCGCTGGACCGGTTGACCCAGCAGTGGTTCGGCAGTGGCTTCGGCGGCGGCCTGTCGCGGTCGGCGGTCATGCCGATGGATGCCTACCGCTCCGGCGATGAGTTCGTGGTGCACTTCGACCTGCCCGGCGTGAGCCCAGAGTCCATCGATGTCGATGTGCAGAACAATGTGCTGACGGTCAAGGCGCAGCGCACCACGGTCCTCGACAAGAACGGCGAGAAGGTCGAGACGATCATCAGTGAGCGGCCGACCGGCACGTTCAGCCGGCAGCTGTTCCTGGGTGACACCCTCGACACCGGCAACATCCAGGCCGGCTACGACGCCGGGGTCCTGACCCTGCGCATCCCGGTCGCCGAGCAGGCCAAGCCGCGCAAGATCGCCATCACCAGCGGCACCGGGGAACGCCAGGCGATCAACGCCTGACCCCGGTCGCCGCGCTGCGGTGATGTCCGGCGCTCACCTCAGTGCACGTGGTGACGCGGTCATCGACGCCTGGGTGCCCCTGACCCTTTCCGGCGCCCTGGCGCGAGCCGCCCGGCGTCCTGTCGACGCGGCAGCACGGGTGAGTGCCGACCGTCCCGTCTCTTTCGAGCCGGTCGTCGTGCGCGGTATTTGGCCGCGCACGACGACCGGTTCTGTTCTGTTGGTGGGGAACATCGGGAAGCGGTGGGAGGAGAGATCCACGATGGGCACGAATATTGGGCCGTACGTGGTGGTGGCGGGGCTGGTGCTCGCCGTTGTCGGCGTGCTCGCGTGGACCGGTGGGCTGTCGTGGTTCGGTCGTCTCCCGGGCGACATCCGCCTCATCGGCGAGAACGTCCGCGTCTACGTGCCGCTCACGTCGATGCTGGTGGTGTCCGTCGTACTGTCTCTGGCCGTGACGCTGCTTCGCCGATGAGGCTCGCGCCGACCGGCGCCGCGCCACCCGAATCTTGTCAGGGAGGTGAGGATCATGATTCCCGCTCGTGGTTGGGATCGGCTGCACGAACTGGAGCAGCGGTTCGCCGACCTCGGTGACCGTCTGGACGCGGACTCCCCGGTGACCGAGGCACTGTCGGTGCTGCACGCGATCACACAGGAAATCGTGCAGCACGTCCCCGTGACGGGGGAAACACAGGCCATGGGGCACCAGGCGCCCGACGGCATCACCACGCAGGGCGTGACGCTGGAGGACGTCGCGAACCTGCACCGCAGCGCGCCACCGATGCAGGGCGCCCGCGAGTCCACTGGCCTGGCGGTAGGCACCCGAGCACCCGATTTCACGTTGCCAGACGCGAAGAACCGGCCGGTGAGGCTCGCTGACTTCCGCGGGCAACCGGTCCTGCTCGTGTTCTACCCGCTGGACTGGAGCCCCGGGTGCAGCCGGCAGCTGGAGCTCTACCAGCAGGAGCTGCCGGAGTTCGCCAGCCGGGGCGTGACCGTGCTCGGCATCTCCGCGGACTCCCTCTACAGCCACGGCGCCTGGGCGGCCGTGCGCGGCATCACCTTCCCGCTGCTCGCGGACTTCCACCCCAAGGGTGAAGTCGCCCGCCGCTACCACGTCTGGCGCGAGTCCGACGGGTTCAGCGAACGCGCGCTCTACCTCGTCGACGCCGACGGGGTCATCCGCTACGCGCACGTCTCGCCACAGGTGGACCACATCCCGGACATCTACGAACTGTTCGACGCGCTCGACCAGGTAGCCCAGCAACCCGCGTCGCGCGAACCCCACGACCTGTCGAACCTGTGACCTGTCGAGGAGGTGACGACAATGACGATCCCGATGGTCGCCCCGATCAACCGCGCCGCCCACACCGTCGGCACGGTCGCGCCGGCCGCGGTCGTCGTGTACGGAAACCGCTGGTGTGGCATCACCCAGATGGTGCGCCGCCTGCTGGACCGCGCCGGCGTGCCCTACCAGTACGTCGACCTGGACCTCAACCCCCAAGCCAGGCAACGACTGCGCTGGCTGGCCGGCGGAGACATCCGCAACCCCGTCGTCTACATCGGCGGCCAGTGGCTGGAACAACCCACCATCCAGGAGCTGCAATGGGCACTGACACGACACGGACTGCTGTAACCGGGGCGATAACACCGTGCCCTCGGTGCGGGCGCCGCAACCGGACTCCGGTTGCGGCAGCCGGCCACCCCCGCTGCGGGGCGTGCAAGACCGACCTGCCCTGGCTGGTCGACACCGACGACACCACCTTCGACCCCGCCATCCAGCACGGCACCCTGCCCGTCCTCGTCGACATCTGGGCACCCTGGTGCGGACCCTGCCGCACCATGGCCCCCGTCATCGACCAACTCGCCCGCGACCAGGCCGGACGGCTCAAAATCGTCAAGGTCAACGCCGACCACGCGCCCCGCACCGCCCAACGACTCCAGGTCCGCGGTATCCCCACCCTCATCCTGATGAGCAACGGCACCGAACGCGGCCGGATGGTCGGCGCTCAACCCGCGCACGCCCTCCAGAACTGGCTCACTCAACAGGGGGCCATCGCCGGGACAGGAGGACCAAAATGATCTCGACCACCGGCGACGAGGTGATCGACCTCGAAGAGCAGGGCTGGCAGGCCCTGTCGTCCACCCCAGAGGCGGCGCGACGGTTCTACGAGCACATCCTCGACCACACCGCGGTCATGCTCCTACCCGGTGGCCTCGTGCTGGACAACCGGACGGCGATCCTGGACTCGCTGTCCGGCCCACCCTGGTCCGCCTACCAGCTGCGCGACCCACAAGTGCTCCACCCCACCAACGACACCGCGATCGTGACCTACGAAGCGACCGCCCACCGAGACGACGCACCCACCTACACCGCCCTGACGAGCAGCGTCTACGTGCGCCGCACCGACGGCTGGAAGCTGACCTTCCACCAGCAGACACCCCGATAGCACCCGCAGGAGGCAGCGCGTGCCGACAGCGTTCCCAGGCAACAGCGGGCACACCGGCCGCTGAGCTGGGTCCTCCGGCTCAGTTCAGCGGCCCGATGCTGCCCGCATCGACCAACTCCCGCACATCGGCCGGCAATGCCTCGCACACCTTGTCGACCACGCCGCCGGTCGTGGCTTCGCGGAACACCTCGAACACCACCCGTGCCCGGTACACCGCCGCCGGCTCGTCGGCGCGGTCCCGCTGGACGACTCGCATGACGAACTCGCCACGGTCGAACCGCACGCCGCTGCCCGCGCCGCCCATCGTGACCGTGCGCCGCAGGTGCTCGCTAATCTCCTGTGGCAGCTGCACCGCATCCCGCGACACCCAGAACACGCCAACCCGCCACGCCACCATCCCTCCCGAAGTGGATCAACACCCACCTTCAATAGGGAACTGCGGTGGCGCGGGCAGGGCCGCAGCGTCGCCTTCACCTACACCGACGGCCGGCTGGTCTCCGACTCGCTGCACCTGTGCGGCTTCGTGTACCTCCGCGGGGAGACCGAGGGCGAGCTCAGTGGCCCGATTACCGCCGACGACAAGGTGAAGCTCCACTGGGACCGCGACCAAGCCGTGGACCTCAACACACTGGGTGGAGTGCTCGACCAGCCGCGCGTCACGGCCTGGTCCGGCATCACCATTGCGCCCAACGAGGGCCATGACGGGTTCTGGCTACGGCTTACCGTTACCGACCAGCGCGTATGCCGCATCAGCGCGCACCCGGACGCTATCCCGGAGGTAGTCAACCCGATCGGAGGGTACTGGCGTCCGGCGCTGGTCGACGGCGGCTCACTGGTCTATCTCACGGCCCGCCGGATAGAGACCGGCGACGGTGTGCGTTGGGAGTTGGGGGCGATCGGCCACGGCTCAGCCGCCGCCGAGATGACCGAGCACCTGTGTGACGAGGCCCGCGCCTGGTCACCGGAGCGCAATCACTACGACCCCAGGCTGGTCGTCTACCCGGCGGAAACCCCGGCCCGCGAGCTGGGCGGGGCCGTTTTCGAGAAGACTCACAGCAGGTTCGTTTTCAGCTACAACAACGTCTCCGGGTGACCCCTGCCCTCGGTCGTGCTGATTGCCGGTTCTCGATGGCCGGGCGACGTTGAGCAGAAGAGCGATGCGGTTCATGTCGCCAGGATGGGACGCGAGCCCGCGTTTGACCTGCTCACCGGCCGTGCCAGAACATCAGCAGCCCGGACCGCGGACTGCTCAGCTCTTTCCCGTTGAACCCGGATGAGGTCAAGCCGCTGGCGAAGGCCGTGTACCTCACGGACGGACGTTAAGTCTCCAAAGGGGCAACGCTCGGTCCTGCCGATCCCAGTAATCCTCAGGTACGAGCTGGGCGAGCAGCGCTGGTTCGGGTTCCTCCCGTAGTGCCCGTATGTCGCCCGTATCCGTGGTGGTGGCTTCCAGGAACCGTCGGGTGTTCAAGGTGCTGAGCGCGTCGACGATCGCCATTCCCTGTGCTGCGATCTGGCGTGCCGCCTGTTCATCCGGGATGTCCGGCGAGCATACGTAGTCGATTCTCACCAGCCGGCCGTCCTCGTCGAACCGCGGCTCCCGGGTGTGTGACCAACGGCCGTTCCAGATCAGGAACCAAGCGAGCTTCCGTTCGACGGGGTCGGTGATGACTCGTCCGGCGTTCAGCAACTCCACCCCGGAGATGGTTATCCGCCGTGTCTCCTCTCCATCGTCGATCCGCTCCACCACCTGTTCTTTCTCTCGATCCATGATCACAGAGAAGACGAGGGGTGGTTCAACTGCGAGCCAGCCATCGCCCAGCAGGTACATCTCGTTAGCCTTCATGGCCTCTTCGAGCGTCAATCGGTGCGGCGTCCCGACGCTGTCGAAGACTGACGGATCGACCAAGGTCCAAAGCCCGGCGAGGCTCCAGAAGTGCGCGTACAGCAGCCGCCCGCCGGTGGCCTCGGCGTATCGCCGGGCCGCAGCCAAGTCCTTTGCCCGCACAGTGGTCGCCGTGTCGGTCGGAGCCACGTTCTTCACCTCGACCAACAGGCGGGTGCCGTCTCGCAGCACTATGCGGAAGTCCGGCGGCTGGATCTCGCCGTCGGCGTCATCGAAGTAGTAGAGCCCGGAATCCTCGAATTTGATCAGGCGGACCGCGCCGAGGGCCACCACCACGGCCTCGAAGGCGTACTGCGCCTGCCAGCCCTGCAGCCTGGAGACGTTACCGAGCGAGGTGGCGAGGGCGTCGCTGATCGCCGCGACAGTTTCCTGGTGTCGATCACGCAGCAGCGTTTGTCCGTCAGGCTCTGGCAGCGCCAGCTCAATCAGCGGCAGGATTTCGAGCCCCAGATCGCCTTTACGGCCTCGTCGCAACGTCATCGCGTTCCTCACCGGTTGAGTTCGCCTCGTCCGTTTTACCGCTGCTCCGCCGCCGTTTCCTTCCACCGATGCGGATCATCCCGGGCTGTGTGAGGACGCACCGTGGCCTCCTGAGTGGCAGGTGGGCTTCAGCATGGCGTTAGAAGCGGAGTCCAAAAAGGCCGCCGTCCTCGCCGTGGTCGGTGAGGCGTTCAGGCAGGACGAAGTCTTCGATGACCCGGCCGTCGGGGAGGTCATTCGGGGTCTCGTCGCTGTTGAGGGTGACGATGTACTGGAAGCCTTCGGCTGCGGCGTACTCGGCGCCCAGTTGCAAGGCCGAGGCTCGTTGGCGTTCGTCCACGCCGTCGAACAGGTGGCTGTCGTGGACGAGGAAACCGGGGCCGCGTTGCTTGCGGGACCAGAGCGTGATCAGGTCGAGGTCGAAACAGTAGACCTGCATGTTGGTGATGCCCTTGCTGCGTCCGCGGGGGATGGTGGCGGTGATCTCGGGGCCGTTGTCGGTGGCGTTGACGACCAAGCGTCCGTGTTGCTGGTCGGCGTAGAGGCGTTGGGACAGGCGCTCGAAGATCACGAATGCCGGACGCAGCACCTGCTGGCGTTCGGCCAGATCGCGGGTCAGGGCGGCGGCGAGCCGTTGGCGTTCGAGGCGAAGTTCGCCCTGCTCTGACTCGAACGCGACAGCGTTGTCGTAGCGGTGGCGGAGTTGCTCGACGCGAACCTGCCGTTTGGCGGCGTCGCGTTGCAGTTCGAGCAGGGTTTCCGCAGCGCCGCCGCTGGCGAGCAGTCGCAGACCATCGGAGCGTTGGGTGGCGATGCGGTCCCGCTCGGCGGTGTTCGTGTTGAGGTCGGTCGTGATCCGGCGGATCTCAGCGTCGAGGTACTGGCGTCGGTTGGCGATAACGGAGTCGTGGAACGCCTGCACGTCGTCGTAGGCCGCCAGCGCGACGTCCGGGAGCTGGACGTCGGCGGCTGCGAACAGCTCGGCGAGTCCGGTGGGCCGGGCGGTCTGGACTTCGTCGAGGTTGTTCTCCAGCTGGGCGAGGTAGTCCCGGTCGGAAATGATCTGGTTGTTCAGCGCACGGATGTGCTGGCCGAGTCGGGTGACCTCGGCTTCGACAGTGGTGTAGGTCGGGATGACGGTGAAGTCGGCGGCGGACGCGGCCAGCGTGTTCAACTCGTCCTCGGCCACGGCCAGCTCGCTGGCGAGCTCGCCGGCGTTGCCGACGATGTCGCCGAGTGCCCCGCCTTGGGCTGCCTTGCGGAGGGTGTCCATCTGTCGTTCGCGTTCCCGCAGTCGCTGCCAGGCGCGGGCCAGTTCGACGTCGAGACCAAGCAGGAACGACAGGTTGACCTGGATATCCCAGGTCATCTGCTGGCTGAAGTGCTTGGTCGGAGTCTGGAACCCGCCCGCCGACTGCCTACGCAGAAAGTAGCTGATGCAGGACCGAAAGGAGGGTGCCCAGTCGCCTTCTTCGGCAAGGCCGAAGACCTCCGAGGCGAGCCTGCGCTTCCACTGCTCGTTGGAGATGGTCTCTTCGTCTGCCACTGCTCCGTCGTCGGTGAACGTGGTGACGGTGACCTTGCCGGGGGTAGCGCCCTCTCGCTGCACCCGGACTCCGTGGCCGGCGAGGTCGAAGATCATGGCGAACCAGTGCTCGTCCAGGGGCGGCTGCCGAAACATGCTCTTGGGGTCGGCCTTGCCGCCGAGCAGGTGGTGCAGGATCTCGATCAGGCTGCTCTTGCCGCTGCCGTTGCGGGTATCGGTCTGGGTGGATTTATCGGTGCGGTCGGCGAGCACGATGTTCAGGCCCTGCGTGAAGCGCAGAGTCTTGAACTTGGGCAGGCTGCTGGTGACTTCGTGGATCACCGCTTGACCGCCTTGACGAGCAGGCCGTCGCGCAGCTGGATGGTCCCCAAGGCTCGAAGGAGGTCGAGGGCGAGGACGAACCAGTCGAAGGTGATGGCGGCGCCCTGGCCTTCATGCTCGCGGCGTCGGGCGAGGGCTTCCCAGGCCCCGCTGACCGTGCTGGGCTCGTCGAGGTCGGCGAGGATCTGGCCGCCGAGATAGAGCAGGGACCGCTCGGGGCGCACGCCCTTGGTTGGGGTGATCACGCCGCTGTTCCCGTCCAGTCGGCGGGCGGGTTGTCGAAGATGTCGCAGGACTCGAACAAGTAGGCCAGCAGCGCTAGTGAGGCTGTGGCCTCCCGGGAACCCTCGGCGTAGGCCGCCACCCGTGCGTAGAGGTCGTGGAATGCCTCGTCACCGGTCACGCTGCGGCTCTGGAGATCGAGCCACGCGAGCTTCATCAACGTCCCGGCACGGTCGCGCAGGGTGGGATCGGGGTGATTGTCGAAGTAGCCCTCGACCATCCCGGCCTGGGCGATGCCGGCAGTGATAAGGCGGCGGGGGTACTCCGAGAGCTGGTTGTAGTCGAGTTTACGAGGGTCGACGACCGGGAGGTCGGCGGCGTTCGGCGTCCACGAGGCGCTCTCCAAAGCCAGGCCAGCGACAGCGTCGGCGATGTCGCTTCGGTCAAGGACCCGCATTTCCTGCTCGCGTGGCGGGTGCCCGAACACCCGTACGAGTTTGTCCTCGGGCAGGTGGGCGGTCAGCTCCAGTAGGTGGGTGGGGGGCCAGGGTTCGATGATCAGATCGGGGTGGTCGGTCTTGAGCTTCAGCAGTGCCTGTGTCACGTCGGCGGGCAGACCGTCGTGCTGGTTGTGCACGAAGGTCCAGGCCCGCATCGTCGCCCACTGTGCCTTGGCACCGGTGAAGTCCTCGTCGATCTTGTTCACCCACAAGGCCAGCTTGACCACGGTCGGCGCATAAACCTGGAACACCGTGCCGGTGGACTGCAAGTAGCCGTCGCACTTGCGGTCCCCGACATTCCCGGCCGGGCGAACCCGGACGAAGTCGGTACCGTGCACGGCCTCCATGACGTCGTTGAAGTGGTCCTGGAAGGCCGTAGCCTTGTGCTTGTGCAACGCCAGCTCGGCCTGCGCGCGGAACCACCAGAACGCGACTCGGTCCACGCGACCCCCTTCTCCCCATCGAGCCCGCCGGGCTGGTACCCGTCCTGATCTAGGCGATTGTGCCAGGTCGGACGCCCTAAGACCGCGTGACTCGGCCGGGACCTATCGTCAACAACGTCGAACCGCCGTCACGTACCGTTACAAGGCCAGCCGAGACGAGATCAGTCCGCTTCCGCTGGCGCTTGCTCAGTGCTGCCCGGTTGCACCCTTCCCCCGGTTGTGTTGATGCCGATTTCGATGGCCGGGCCGAGGGCGCCCGGCCAACGAGGCCGACCGTTCTGATGTCATGGGGAGCATGGTCAGCGCGGTGGTGTTCGACGTGGGTGAAACTCTGCTGGACGATTCACGCGAGTGGCGTGCGTGGGCCGACTGGGTGGGGGTGTCTCCACATACGTTCTCGACCGTGCTCGGCGCTGTGACGGCGGCGGGCCGGGACAACGCCGAGACGTTCGAGTACTTCCGCCCCGGCTTTGACCTGGCCCGTGAGCGACAGCTGCGGGAGGAAGCCGGGCGCGGGGAGCAGATCGACAACAGCGATCTGTACCCGGACGTGCGGCCCAGCCTGGCGGCCCTCCGCGCAGGAGGTTTGTGGGTCGGTATCGCCGGCAACCAGACCCCGCGAGCTGCCCAGCTGCTGCGGGCATTGGACTTGCCCGTGGACTACGTCGGCACGTCCGGCGAATGGGGTGTGGCGAAGCCGAACCCCGGCTTCTTCGAACGGGTCGTTCAGGTCGCACCCTGCCCGGCTGACCAGATCGTGTACGTCGGTGACCACCGCGACAACGACGTGCTGCCCGCCAAGGCGGCCGGTCTCCGTACCGCGTTGATCAGGCGTGGCCCATGGGGATACCTCTGGGCCGACGACCCCATGACCAGGGAGAACGCCGATTGGGTGATCGACTCGCTCGCCGAGCTGCCCGCCCTTCTTCTCGACCAGTAGCCCGGCAGCCGTCAACGCGCGCGAGCCCAAGCAGCCAACTCCAACAGGCGGTCATCTGGTGACCCGTAGGTTCGCAGAAGCGCCGACAGAGTCTGCCGAACCTGGGGGTGCTCGCGAACGTGCTGCGGGGCGACCCGACGGGCGGCTTCCAGCCCGAGGTAGGCGTCCTGGTGGTGGCCAAGGCGAAGCTGGGCGCGAGCGAGGTCGATGTAGTAGTGCGAGCGCCGTTCGGCAGGGAGATGACTTGGTGGGTGCCAGGATGCCGCTCGCCCCACCGCCGCTGGGCTGTCGCCCAGCTCGACGGCGACCGCGAGCTCGTGGATGCGTACCGACGCTGGTCCGAAGGCCGTGCCGAAGTAGACACCTTCAGGCACCTGCCGGGCGGCTCGATGAGCCTCGCCGAGGTGATCCCACGCGGCGTCGGGCTTGCCAGCGCGGCCGGCGACGACAGCGGCTCGCATGTGCAGGGCGCCGAAGGCCGCGGCGGAGGACGCCGACGCGCCGAGGTCAGCCGACAGATCGTCCGCCGCGGCCATCAGCAGCCGCGAGGCCGACGCCAGGTCGCCCGTGGCGAAGAAGGTCTCGGTGCGCACGTAGGCGACAGCGGCCACCAGCAGCGGATCCTCGGCTGCCAGGGCGGACACACGCATGAGGTCGATGATCCGGGCTGAGAGGTCGAGGTAGCCGAACTTGTAAGCCACACCATCGGCTGCCCGGAAGGCGAGGGTCAGCAGCATGGCGATGTCGCGTGCACCGTGCCGGGCATCGGCGTGCGCCCGCGCCAGCTCGGAAATCAGGCCGGGCAGACGCCACGCCATCTCGACATAGCGCGCCTGCAGGCGGTGCTCGATCATTCCTGCGACCTCGGCTGCGAGTTCGGCGAAGGAACGGGTCGGACCGTCGTCTGGGAGATCGATGCTGTCGAGCGCCCGCCGCAGCTGCGGGATGGCGGCGTGCACAGCGTCATCACCGGAGAACACGTTGACCATTCCCGGCTGATGATCAGCGAGAGGCGCGGAGAATGAAGGACCGGGCGTGAGGAATGGTTCTAGAACGGCTGACGGATTTGTGTGCCGTTTCGTTCGCCGGAGCAGGTCGTCGAGATGATCTAGGCTGACGTCCAGTGCTGTGGCAAGGTCGGGACGTTGCCACGGTTGGGGAGACTGCACACCGCGTTCCCAACGCCCGACGGTGGTTCGGTCGACACCCAGCTTGTCGGCGAAGGTCTCCTGCGTGTACCCAGCGGCGTGGCGGCAGTCGGCCAACGGGCTGGACGGTTGGATCGCCATCTCCTCACCCCCTGGTGTGCGGCTGTCACGCTACCCGGTCCGGTTAGCGCAGCTCACGAGGGTCAACGCCGCATCAGCGCCTCATCGCCGCCCCACGTGCGCTCTGGTGGCCGACGGCAGCGGGCGATCTACTGGCGTTCGACAACACCGACACGGCAGTGGAACTGGGGAGCCACGATTCCTGCCCGTTCAGTATTCGGCACCTGTTCTCCCGGAAATGACTCATTCCTTGGCAATGTCGCGCAACAAGAACGCCGTGGTGAAAGCGGGATCACCATGAGCACCCCCGTGATCCGCCGCAAGGCCCAATTCCACATGGCGCTCCCTGCGCGCCTCGCCGTCGGCGTACTCGGAGCACCGAGGTGACCGAGCCTGGGCACCGCAACGACGTCGATGGGACGGTGACCGGATCCGTTCTGCAAGCGCGCACCGTGATCGCTCACACGATCGCCATGGGGCAACCGGCCGCGCGGACGCCGACCCCGCACCAGTTGCCGCCCCCACATCCGGTGTGGACGAACCGCGCCCGAGAGCTGGCCACACTCGATGAACTCGCCGCTCGAGCGACCTCGACCAGGGCGCTGCTGACCGGGCTGGCAGGCATCGGCAAGACCGAACTGGCGGTCCGCTGGCTCCTCGGTCAGCGCGCTGGCCACCCGGACGGCGAGTTGTACGCGGATCTGAGCGCGTGGCGTGATCAACCGCCCGTCCGTCCTCACCAGGTGCTGGCAGGCTGGCTTCGAGCCCTCGGCATCCCGCCAGGCGACCTGCCTGATGACCCGGCCGAACTGACCGCGCTCTATCGCAGTGTCACCGCCGAGAAGTCGCTCCTGGTCCTGGTGGACAACGTCTTCTCGGCCGAGCAGGTCCGCCTTCTGATCCCGGCATCGCCGAGCAGTACCGTCCTCGCCACCAGCCGCCGCCAGCTGCGCGGGCTTCTTCTCGCCGGGTTCCATCCGGTGGATCTGACCTACTTCACCCCGGACGCGGGTGGCACTCTGCTGGCCGCGCTACTCGGCCAGCCGCCGCCCGGCGAGCAGAGCGAGCTTCGAGCCTTGGCCTCGCGGTGCCACGGTCACCCGTTCGCCTTGGCTGTGGCCGGCGTGCACCTGGCCGCGAACCCACACCGCAGCCCGGCCGACCTGATCACCCGTCTCAACACCGACCACGGCGCCACCCTGGCCTTGCACGTGGACGAGGCATCCGTGGGAGGAATCCTCGACATGAGCTACGACGACCTCGACGCCGACACCGCGCGCCTGTACCGGCTCCTGGCCGTGCACCCCGGCGCCGAGTTCACCGCCGACCCGCTCGCAGCAGCCCTCGACCAGCCCGTCGCCGAGGTCGAACATGGGCTGACCCGGCTGGCGGATGCCCACCTCGTCACCGCGGTGGCCGCCGGCCGCTTCCGCCAGCACGACTTGCCGCGCGAGCACGCCCAGGCACTGGCCGAGCAACATGACGACAAGAGCGTGCGTCGGGCCACTCTTCGCAGCATGATCGAGTGGTATCTACGACGCACCGCTGCCGCCGACATGGCGATCAACCCTCGATCGCGGCGGTTCAGCCCGGTGTACGAACAGCTGGACACCGAGCCGTTCTCCAACGTCGAACTTGCTCTGAACTGGTTCACCCTCGAACGGGCGAACGTGCTTGCATCCCAATACCTCGCCGCACAGCAGGGCTGGGACGGGCTGGTGTTCCAGCTTGCCGAAGCCGTCTGGAACCCCTTGCGCCCCAGCTACTTCGCCGACGACCTGGTCCAGACGCAACAGCTCGGCATCGTCTCCGCCCAGCACTGCAAGCACATCCTCGAAGCGGTGTTCCTGACCCGGCTGGGGTTCGGCGAGTCCAACCGCGCCCACCACGACGCGGCGATCACGGCCTGCACCACGGCGATCGAGCGAGCAACCGCATTCGGCGACAGCTGGATACAGGCGGCGGCCCTATCCACCCGAGCGCGCGCGTTGACAGCTGCCGGGCAACCGCGTACCGCGCTGGAGGATCTCGGCAGCGCCCTGAACCTCGACGAGCAACGGGGCGACCGCCGCAGCATCGCCCTGCGGCATCGGCGAATCGGCCAGGCATACGCTCACCCCGAGATCGCCGATTTCCCCCAAGCCATATGGCACCTGCGCGAAGCCGCCGACCTGATGGAAGCCCTGGGTGACCAGTCCGGCCATGCCCGAGTGATCACCTACCTGGCCGAGGTCCACGTCGCGGCTCGGCAACCGGACGCCGCGCTGTTCACCCTCCGCCGGATCGACAACACCTTGGCGTCCTGCGGTTCGTCGCGCTACCGAGGTCACGCCTACACCGTCATGGGCAGGGCGCACGTCCAGCTCGGCAACAACGCGGACGCGGATCGCTGCTACGGCAACGCGCTGGCACTCTTCGCCGACGCTGGACCGGGCGCGGCGGCCGATCGCGAGGCTGTGCTGAAGCTCCGCGACGAACTCGACGACACGGCGACCCACGGCTCGCATGTGGATGCTCCTGGCGCAGAAGACGAGAACACGGAAGGAAATGTGAACAAATGATCATCCCGATTCTGGCAACCCTGTACGTCGGCGTCGCTGTAGGCGTTAGTGCGGTTGTCTGGAGCCGCACTCGCGGTACATGGGTCGCCGGAAAACTCAGCTCTCATGTCGCCCGATGCGTGGTCCTCACGGTCGTCGCCGGGGCGTCGTGGCCGGCGGCCGTGCTCCTCGCCGCGGCCTATGAACTCCCGGCGGTCGGCGAGGTCATTGACCGCCTCGTCCTCGGCCCCTCCGCGAACGGCAATGCCTGACCTGGGAGGCGGTCGGTCATGCCACCAGTGACGAAGGTCGAGAAGGGGAAGCGGGTCACCGGTTCCGCGCGGACTCGTATGGGCGCGGACCTGAAGAAGAAGTACGAGAAGGGTGCCAGCATCCGCACCTTGGCCAGGCTGACCGGCCGCTCGTACGGCTTGGTACACCGGATCCTGTCCGAGTCCGGAGTCCAGCTGCGCGCACGCGGCGGCGGTCCCCACCGTCGGCGCAGCCAACCCACACGGACCGCGCGCTCGAGTCGGCAGATCGGAGCCGGGTAGATGTCGAGAGGAACGCTGCGCGGTTACCGCTGGGGCCACACGACGGTGGAACCCGATCGCTACACCGGACCTGTCCCGCGCGTGACCGCCCGGTTCGCGTGCACGCGCGGGCACGAGTTCGCGGTGCACTTCTCAGTGGAAGCGGAGCTGCCCGCAAGCTGGAGCTGTCGGCAGCACGGCGTCGAGGGCTGCGCTCGAATCGACGCCACAGCTTCGGCGGAGGCCAAGAGCAAGGGCAAACCCCCTCGCACCCACCTGACGATGCTTTACGAGCGACGCAGCGTGGCCGAGCTGGAGGTTCTGCTCGCCGACACGCTTGCGGCAATCCGCAGACAGGGAGGCGCCCAGCCTGGCTGTGTGCAGTTTGGGGACAAGACGTATTCGTTTCGCTACGACGGCTGACCGTCGTCAATCAGCCGGGTTACATTTCGGTCCTGACCGGGTGAACACGTGCCGCGCGTCAACGCTGATGGCGTGCAGCTTCGCTGGTCAGGACGGTCGACGCCCCATTCGCGCCTCATCGACGCCGCACGCACGCTCTGGATAACGATGATCACCCGTCGTTGACTGGACCGGACTGCGGCGGAAGGCGTCCTCCTTCCCCCCTCGGTCTTCCGCCGCAGGCCACAACCAGTCCACGTCGATGAGTACGCGCGTGCGGGAACGCACCGAGGTGAAAGGATCTGGCGCTCACGATGCTCGGCACGGAGACAACCGATCACGCCGCCGCCCACCGGGCGGCCCTCGTGACGGAGGACTCCGCGCCGACAGCCCACCAGATCACCATCGAGCACACCTTCGAAACCGCGCATCGCCTGCCGCACCTGGGCGATAAGTGCACCAGCCTGCATGGACATTCCTGGCGGGTCGCGGTGCCGGTGATCGCCCCGACCCTGAGTAACGACGTCACCGTCGTGGAGTTCGGCGCACTCAAAGCCGGAATCCGGGAGTGGATCGACACCTACCTCGATCACGGCACCATGCTCGGCGTGCACGATCCGCTCGCTGTGCACCTCTACGTCGCGAAGTGCAAAGTCTTCCGGTTCGGCGCAGATAGCTGCCAGACGACCGTCGATGCGGAGCTGTTGGCCACCGACTTGGTCTGGCCGACCGTCGAAGCTGTCGCGGTGTTGCTGCGACGCGTGAGCCAGGCCGCGCTCGCCGCGCTGCCCTGCGCTCCCGATGCCCGCGTCGGCCGGGTGTTCGTGCGCGAAACACACCTCAACACCGCGACCTACGGACCGGTGGACGCGCCGTGAAGCTACCCGCTGTATCCGATGTGGACCGTGAACTTGTGGTCAACGAGACGTTCGGTCCGACCTTCCAAGGTGAGGGACCGAGCACCGGTCGCTATGCGCACTTCGTCCGGCTATTCGGCTGTCATCTGTCGTGCATCTGGTGTGATAGTCCGCAAACCCATGACGCCACCCGCTGCGACCTCGCCGACGAACAGCGGGTCCTCTCGATTGAGGACATCCTGTCCTGGCTCGCCGCCGGTCCGGCCGACCTGCTGGTAGTCACGGGTGGCGAACCGCTGCTGCAGCCGCACGTCGTGGGCCGGCTGCTGGGCGCGATCCGGGAGCGTGCGCTGGCCACCGATATCGAGATCGAGACATCCGGCACCATCGCGCCCACGGACATGATCACGTCGGCGGTGACACGGTTCAACGTCTCGCCGAAGCTCTCGCATTCGGGGCTGCGCCGCCATCAACGCATCCGCCCCGCCGTGCTGCGCGACCTCGCCGACAGCGGGAAGGCCGTTTGGAAGTTCGTGGTCCAAGCGCTCGACGACTTGGACGAGATCCAGGAACTTGTCGACACCTACGGTCTTCACCCGGTCTGGGTCATGCCGGAGGGCACGGACAGCTCCACCGTCCTGGCACGGATGCGGATGCTGGCCGATCCGGTCCTGGCACGCCGCTGGAACCTGTCGACCCGGCTCCACACACTGCTGTGGGAGAACGACCGTGGCCGCTGACATCACCACAGACGAGTTCGCCGTTCGGAATCTCGCGCCCGGCGTCGCTCGCACTCCACAACATCTCCCAACGACAGGCGGTCCACGATGAGCGAACCCGACACCCCGGCCATCGGCCCCCGCGTCCGGGTCTACGCACTCGTCGGGCAGAACGACCGCCTGCTCCTCGTCGAGTACTCCGGCCACGACGCGCTGCCCGGCGGCGCGGTTCGTACCGGTGAACCCGTCGAACACGCGCTCCGCAGAACCCTGCTCGAACAGCTCGGCGCGACCATCGCCGAGCTGGACTTCTGCGCCGTTGTCGAACACGGCACCAACGAGCCCGGCGAAACGTCCGCCTCCGAGATCGTCGTCCTGTTCGACGTGACGCTCACCGACGCCGACCGCCTCATCGACTCGGCGCAACCGCATCGGTGGGCCAACGAAGACGACCTCTCCGCTCTGCGCCCCCAAGCGGTTCGGGACGGACTGGTCGCAGGCACGCTGTCGGCCGAACACCCGTGGCGGGCGTGGACGCCATGAGCAACCTCGGCCCCAAGTTCCTGACCAACCTCGCAGCGCGAACAGTCGCGGTGAGTGCCTCATGACCCCAGAACAGGCTGCCGCTCTAACCGAGTATCCCGAGCTGCAGCGGCTCATCGACCTCCGCGGCGCGGGCTGGATGTTTCTGCCCACCGTCGTTGACGGCGAACTCGTTGAGGTGCATGGCGTGCGGACCTGGCCGGAAGGGTGGGCCGACGCCCTGCGTGTCCGCTACACCACCGACGCCGCCGGCCTCCGCAACGATTACACCGGCGGCGTCACCTGGCAACGAGAGGGCACCCTCACCGAGGTCATCGATGGCCTCATCGCCCTACCTGCCCCCAGTGACCGCCTCGCGCCCCGGCTCGTCATCGCACGCCGTCCGCTGCCATGGACCGCATAAGAGGTCCTAACAGATTGAGTGTTTCTTGAGTCGGCGCCAGCAGATGATGCTGCAGGCGATGCTGAGGAAGGCTTGGTGGATGTCGTCACGGATTTCCCAGCGAGTGCGCAGGCGGCGGAACCAGTGCAGCAGGGCGATGGTCTGCTCGACCACCCAGCGGTGGATACCAAGCCCGGAGCCGTGCTCGGTGCCGCGGCGGGCGAACCGTGGCTCAATACCCTTGGCGCGTACCAGGTCCCGGTGCTTGTCGAAGTCGTAGGCCCGATCGGCATACAGGCTGTCCGGGCGGCGGCGTGGCCGGCCTCGCCGGCCACGCACCGGTGGGATGGCCTCGAGCAGCGGGGGCAGCTGGGTGACGTCGTTGCGGTTGCCGCCGGTCAGCGTCACCGCCAGCGGGATACCGCCACCTTCGGTGATCACATGGTGTTTGGAGCCGGTGCGGGCCCGGTCGACCGGGCTCGGTCCGGTTTTCGGCCCCCTTTTAACGCCCGCACATGCGAGCCATCGATCGCCGCGCGGGACCAGTCGATCAGCCCGGCCGCGTTCAGCTTGGCCAGCAGCAGTTCGTGCAACCGCTGCCACACGCCGGCCTCAGTCCAGTCCCGCAACCGCCGCCAGCACGTCATCCCGGAGCCGTATCCCAGCTCCTGCGGCAGGAACTCCCACGGCATCCCCGTGTACAGCACGAACAAGATCCCGCACAACGCACGCCGGTCGTCCAACCGCTTGCGCCCGGGATGCCGGAAGCGGCGTTCGACCTTGGGCAGCAGAGGCTCGATCAGCTCCCACAGTTCGTCCTCGACCTCCCACGGCCTGCGCTGCGCCACCAACAACCTCCCGCCACAAGATCAACAGCGAGGCACATCCAACCACACCCGAAGATCATTCTGTTACGGCCTCTAAGGCTGGATGGTTGGTCCAGGATCGGAAGAACATCAACTTGTTCGCGGGCCTGGGTGTCGCAGTCCGCGAGATGATCATGGCCAAGGGGCACGGCCGCGTGGATTACCTGCTCTACGTCGACAAGCGGGTTGTCGGGGTCATCGAGGCCAAGCCGGTGGGCACCACACTATCCGGAGTCGAGTGGCAGTCCGCCATGTACGCCGAGGGGCTGCCGCCCGAGGTGCGGCTGAAGGCGTTGACCGTGGACGGGCGTTTACCGTTCGTCTTCGAGGCCAGCGGCACGGAGACCCACTTCACCAACGGCTACGACCCCCAGTCACGGGCCAGGCAGCTATTCAACGTCCCTAAGAGGTCCTAACAGATTGAGTGTTTCTTGAGTCGGCGCCAGCAGATGATGCTGCAGGCGATGCTGAGGAAGGCTTGGTGGATGTCGTCACGGATTTCCCAGCGAGTGCGCAGGCGGCGGAACCAGTGCAGCAGGGCGATGGTCTGCTCGACCACCCAGCGGTGGATACCAAGCCCGGAGCCGTGCTCGGTGCCGCGGCGGGCGAACCGTGGCTCAATACCCTTGGCGCGTACCAGGTCCCGGTGCTTGTCGAAGTCGTAGGCCCGATCGGCATACAGGCTGTCCGGGCGGCGGCGTGGCCGGCCTCGCCGGCCACGCACCGGTGGGATGGCCTCGAGCAGCGGGGGCAGCTGGGTGACGTCGTTGCGGTTGCCGCCGGTCAGCGTCACCGCCAGCGGGATACCGCCACCTTCGGTGATCACATGGTGTTTGGAGCCGGTGCGGGCCCGGTCGACCGGGCTCGGTCCGGTTTTCGGCCCCCTTTTAACGCCCGCACATGCGAGCCATCGATCGCCGCGCGGGACCAGTCGATCAGCCCGGCCGCGTTCAGCTTGGCCAGCAGCAGTTCGTGCAACCGCTGCCACACGCCGGCCTCAGTCCAGTCCCGCAACCGCCGCCAGCACGTCATCCCGGAGCCGTATCCCAGCTCCTGCGGCAGGAACTCCCACGGCATCCCCGTGTACAGCACGAACAAGATCCCGCACAACGCACGCCGGTCGTCCAACCGCTTGCGCCCGGGATGCCGGAAGCGGCGTTCGACCTTGGGCAGCAGAGGCTCGATCAGCTCCCACAGTTCGTCCTCGACCTCCCACGGCCTGCGCTGCGCCACCAACAACCTCCCGCCACAAGATCAACAGCGAGGCACATCCAACCACACCCGAAGATCATTCTGTTACGGCCTCTTAACCAACTGGTGGTCGATGAGTTCCCGCGCCCGCTGCTCAGCGGCCAGCCTGGGATCGTCCGCCACCTCGCCATCTCCCCCTGCACCGTCGTGTTGACCACTAGAAGCATCTTCCACCATGTGTCCGACAGCACAAGGCACCGGAGACCGCGTTGGGCAGCACGGTGCCAATGCTGCTGGAATGAAGATCGTCCGGCGATGTCTGCAGGTTACGTTCTGGCAATCAGTGAAGCCACCTTGGTTACCTTCCGTAATCGCGGAGGAGTTCCTCGCCAAAATGGGCGCAAGTTCACGACTGAGAGTAGCTGACTAGTCCAATTGGGTTACTTTGCTGACTCGTTCGTGGTCGGCCGCTGTGAGCGGACCCGTTTTTGTCGGTGGTGAGGTCTAGGTTGCCGCGCATGGTGCGACAGACGTCCCTGGCTGGCGGTGCAGCGAGTTCGGCAGGGCATACGCGGCCGTGGCCAGCCGAGTGGGACACCGTGGTCATCAGCCTGGCGGCCAGCGGGCTGGTCGAGTTGTCGCAGAGCTTGGAGCGTCAGGGCGCGTTTCCCGTGCCGTATCCGGCTGCCCTGCAGCGCGCGTTGGATCGTTTGGCCGCGATGGGCGTGATTGCTGGTGCCGAAGTGCCGCGCAGCGTCATGGACTTGGCGGCCTGGGCTCACCGTCCGTTCGTGCAGTGGCCGTTCCGTCCGGCGGTGGAGGGGTTGAACGACGACGAGTCGCTCCTGACGGACGGCAAGCCTACCAAGGCGTGCTTGGAATGGGCGGTGGTGAGTGGGGACGTCGAAGGCGAGATTCGCGAACGTCTCCTTATCCACGGGGTGCTGGACGTGTGCAAGGCGAACGACGATCCCGATGCTTACGTGCGTTTCCGGCGTTTGTTGGTCGAGAAGCCCGCCATGTCGGAGCGTGACCTGCTCGTGACGATGGCTCAGCCCGGATTCGCGATACTTGCTCAGCATCTGCGGGGCGCTTACCGCGCGGCGCCGGCAGAAGCCTTGGCCACAGGAGAGGCGGTTGTGTGCGGAGGCTGCGGTCACTTGTGGACCTTGCAGGCTGACGGTGTCCGTCGATGCAGTGAGTGGGACTGTCCAGCGCCCACGACGATCAAGAAACGCCTGCCCGCTTCGGAGGGCGTTGTTTGGTTGAGCCGTGAGCTGCGCATGTTCGTGTCTGGTCCTGGCCGGGCGGAGCTTCGAATTGCCAAGACGCTGGAACGGGCGGGAGTCACCGCACAGTTGTGGCCGGACTTCGACGCCTGTGATGTCCTGCCGGTAGAAGTGCCGTGGGCAGCAGATGTGAAGTCGTGGACGAATCCGGTCCGCCTGGCCTGGCGGTTGACCGAGCGGCCGTTTGTGCTGCCGCGCGGAGCGGAACGAGGCTTCATCGTGATCGCGAAAGAGCAGACGACGGGTCGTCCCGAGTACCTGCGGGCGTTGCGCAACCACTGCACCTGGTTGAAGGGTCAGTCCCGGATTGAGGCGGTGTCCGAGAAGACGTTCATCGACCGAGTGGTCCGCGAGTTTCGGAAGGCGCAGGCGTGAGAGACAGCAACACGTGGAAGAAGGACACCGCAAGGCTTCTGCGGCGCGAGCACGACACGCTCGAAAGCCGCACGGCGTTGCGGCTGGTCGATATCGAGCTGGTCTTGCACCTCGTCGAGCAGGTTGCTCCGGACCAGTCGGTTCTGGACGCCTGGGCGCTGTTGGGTGGCTACCCGTTCCTGACTGCCGGCCGCGGACTGGTTGCCTCAGAACACGAGTCGATGATCGGAGTAGCACGCCACCTGGTCCTGTGGTTCAAGGACCGCGAAGACTGGCGCGCCGCGCTGGAAGAGTACGCGGAGTTGCCCGAGACCATTCGAGGCTACGAAGTCGACCTCGACTCGGGAACAACCTCGCGACGTGTGCCCACGGTGCTGACCGATCGCTTCGACTACTACGAAGACGTCCTGTCCAATCCGCCACCAGACCTTACGAGCAAGATCACAGTCGCCGAGGCAGGCCGCTACTTCAACCAGGCCGATATGGGAACCAGCGTCACGATCCCTGACTGGTTCCCGATCCACCCCGGTGGTCGCGGTCACGACGTACTGGCGCGCTGTGATCGCGACGCGATCGAGCTGGAGTGGTCCGAGCTGGTCACCGCAGCACGTTGGGGTGATAACCGCGAGGCTGAGCTGGGTTGGCCCGAACACTTGCGGTCGAACTGGGTCGACAGGTTGAAGCGGGTGACCCTCGAAGTCCGCCAGGGCAACAACAGTTTTTCCAGGTCCGAGAAACTGACGATCGCCGGCATCATGCACATGATCGGCATGGTTGGGGCTGGCAAAAGCACCCTTGTCGAGGTGCTCCTCCTCTGGTGTCACCTCAACAACAAACGTGTCTGTGTGGTCGCCGACAACGTGACGTCGGTACTGCGTAAGACGGTGCACCTTCAAGCGCTCGGCGTCCGCGCTGCCCCGGTGCTGGGGCAGTCGAACCGCGTCCAACACCTGACCCGCCTGCACCGGTTGACCAACCCGCGTAACGGTCGCATCGCGCCCGCAGGGGACAGGATGTTCGACCTCACCAGCACCTCTTGCTCATTGGACGGGTTGCGCGACCACTCGGCGAAGCCCTGGGAGCTACGGCATTCGCCCTGCGCGGGTCTCATTCCCGAGGAAACCGATGACAAGCCGAAGGCCCACACGTGCCCGGCGTGGCACACGTGTCAACGACACGAGCCCTCGCGCGAACTGGTCGACGCAACCGTGTGGGTGGCGACCACGGCCAGCCTTATCCACACCCCGATACCCAAGCAGCTCAACGAGGAGCGATTGCGCTACCTCGAACTCGCCTGGCGCCGTAGTGACCTGATCATCGTGGACGAGGCCGACCAGGTTCAGGCGCAGTTGGACTCGGTGTTCAGCCCCGAACAGCAGCTCATCGGCGAGGATTACGACGCCTGGCTCGACGAGGTCATCGACCGTACCAAGAGGACGATCCGTCAAGCCGGGCGTGAGCCCATGCACGAACCACTGGTGCGGCACTGGCTGGTCAATCTCGACAACGCCAACATCGCGGTGGACATCATGTACTCGGCGCTCTCCCGCGACGGTGCCCGGCCGCAACCGGCGTTGTCACGCCGATGGTTGGACAAGGCGTACTTCACCGAATGGACTCTGTCCCAGCAGCTTGCCCAGTCCTGGGCCGGCTTTGGGCCGAGCAAGACCAACACCCACCGCCCTGTCGACGGGTGGGACGACGATCCGGTCTACCGCCGGTTGCGACGTGCGTTCGACGGATTGATCGACGATCCCCTCGGCGCGAAGGACACGGACGACGAGCTCACCCAGCGGATGGTTACGCTCACCGCGCAAATCCTTCGGGACGCCAACGAGTCTGTCCGCCTTCGTCGGGTCGGTGAGTGGCTGGAGTCCACAGCCAAAGAACTCGCCGAGCAAGGCTTGACTCTGACTATCGACGATCCAGAGCGACAGGCTGTCCGACTCGAGTTCACCCTAGCGGTCGCGGTGCTGGCGAAGTCGCTCGATCACGCGATGGACATGTTCCGAGCCGTGGAGATGGAACTCGGTCTGGAGGGCACCAGTTCCGCGCTGTTCCACCGCGCCCCGGCCGACTACCAGCCCGTCGTCCCAGACTCACCGATGGGCAACGTGCTGGGCTTCCAGTACCTCGACGACGATCACGATCAGCGCAGGGGACGCTCCAAGATGGGGCGGCTGCGTTTCTTCCGCTGTAGCGGCATCGGCCGCTGGGTGCTGCTGCACCTCCACGAGCTGTTCCTCACGGACTCCGACCGAGGCCCCAACGTACTGCTGCTGTCAGGTACCAGTTGGGCAGGCACGTCGGCTCGCTACCACATCGACATCCCGGTGACAGCGATCCTGACACCACCGAAGAAAGAACTGGCCGCAGTACGGGCCAGCCGCTTCGAGTTCTTCCCGCTCTTCGCCGGTGACAACACGGCTCCCATCAAGGTCTCGGGCAAGTTCGGCGAACAACGCGAACTGGCCTTGCGGCAGATGATCGCCGAACTGGCCAACCCAGGTGCCGGCAAGAGCATCCTGGAACAACACCGCGACTCGTTGCCTCCGAGCCGACAACGACTGCTCCTGCTGGTCGGCAGCTACGCCGAAGCCCGCATGGTGGCTCAACACCTGGTGTCCTTGCGCAGCAGCTGGCAAGACCAGGTGCTGCACTTGGTCGCCGATGATGAAGAGTTCACCGATTCCTGGGACGGCGCCAACGGCTTGCGACGCGGAGACGTGCACACCCTCGCACGGACACCCGCCTGGATCTTGGTCGCTCCATTGCTGGCAGTCGAGCGTGGACACAACATCCTCAACGACGACAGCCAAGCCGCGATCGGGGCGGCCTACTTCCTCATCCGCCCCCACCCGCGCCCCGACGATCTCAGCTACGTCATTCAGCGCGTCAACCGCTGGGCGACCCACCAGATCCGAAACAAGTTCCCGGTCGTCGAAGATTCCGACCGGGAAGCGCTGGGGCGGTGCGCCACCGCGTTTCGTTCCGCGGGCCACCGTCAATGGAGGTGGCTGCTCAACCTCAAGCTCGCCTACAGCAACCTGCCGGTGCGGGAACGCGAAGCCTTGGCGTGGACGCAATTGGTCACCATCTGGCAGGTGATCGGACGGCTGGTCCGGGGCGGCGTTCCAGCCGAGGTCTACTTCTGCGATGCGGCTTTCGCACCGAACGCGGCACGCCGCTCGGAGAACAGTAGCGACGACGCGTCGCTGAGCCTGCTCATCGGCTTGCGCGAGGTCTTGGCGCCTTACTTCGCAGACGACTGTGCAGATCCCGACACCTACCTCGTTGAAACCCTCTACGGCTGCCTGTACGAGGCGCTCGCCCAGCTCGAAGGACTGTGACCGATGCCGGCCAAACCCAAGTACGAAGACCTCAAACTCGCCGCGTTCCAGCTTCGGACCGACGTCCCCTGGGAGCGCCGCTTGTACCTTCTGCGCTTCCCCGAGCCCTGGAAGAAACCACTGACTACCCTCGCCAAGGCACGCCGGAACGGCGAGGAAATTCGCTCGATCCCGATCACGCTGCTCAACGACGTCATCGCGGCCCTGGTACCCGACGTCATCACAGTCGCTACGCGCGCGACGATCGGCGAGAACGCGCCGTGGATCTACAGCGATGTCGAGGTGAACACCGAGTCGCTGTTCGCCATAATCGCGACCTGGATCCGCGCCACGGCAACGGACCCGGCAAAGGCCGAAGCGATCCTGGGCAGACTGAACCAATCCGATCTTGTGTGGACTCCCTTGGATGTCGACTTCACCACGTTGACCTCCGATAGCGCAGACGAGATCCAGTCTGACGAGCTCTACCGCCTCCTGCCCCACGTCATCGCTGCGGAACTGAGCGCACCGGGACTCCAGCATGTGCACCTGATGCCGAAGAATCCCGACGCGGATCCTGCGGACGACGACCCGGCGGACGTCGAGCAGGTGATCTCGCAGTTCCACCGGACGCCCGCCGAACAGGGCGCGTGCGTGATGAACTGGCCACCGCACCGTATGCCCCACAGACCTCTGTCCTACATGATCAACATTACGGCTCAAAGCCGGGCATTCAACTCGCAACCGCTGGTACACATCTCTGTGGGGACGCGCAGGTGGGCGCATAAGGAAGCCAAGCTGAGCTTCAACCAAGGGCACAGCGTCTACATGCTGCCTTCCCTGCCGTGGCTGCCGGGGCTGAACCAATCACGCAGCTTCCTCGTGGCATCGATCGAGTCCTGGAAGAAAGACGCGCCGAACACCGATCAGGGCTTTGAGTACTCAGCCCGATGGTCAGGCGGAAAGATCGGGAAAATCCTCCGGGAACTCGGACTCGCCGAGAAGCTTCCCGACCCCGAGGTGCTCAAGAGCAAGCCCACCGCGTACCTGGGAGCGCCCAACGCCGCGGCGCTCGTCTTCCGCAACGGCATGTACTCCTTCGACCACCCAGTCGCCCCAGGGACGTCCCTCGCGGACAAGGTCCCGCTCGTCGAATGGGTCACCAACACCCTTGCCGATCGACTGGTTCCCGTCGAGAACCTGCGCAAGGGATCCCAAGTCTTCCTGGACTCCAAGAAGCTCAAGGAGTCCAAGTTCGCCGCCTCGGAGGCAGCCCAACTGCGAAAGGCCATCGCGGACACCGTTGGCGAGACGCTGGGCGTCGACATCTTCTACGACACCACTCACACCAAGAACTACGCCCGTGCCACCCTGGCCAAGCTGCTCGGCATCGAGGTTCCCGAGGACACTGACCGCCTCACTGGAAAACCCGAAACCATCATCACGGACGAACTCACCATCCTGGCTACCGTGCGCCCGGTCGGCGCATGGGGCGGCGGACTGGCCGGCGACGACACGACGATCACCAACAAGGACCGCTTCCAAGCGGCCGTCAACAGCCGTATCGACAAGATCGGCGATGAGCTCGGAAACGCAGAAGTGCCAACCATCTCGCTCGTCGAGATCAAGGGCAAGAAGTCGTACGCCGGCAAACAACGAACTTCCGACCCAAAGTTTGCGATCAAGGTCGGCCTGTCCCGGACCGGCCGGCTGTCCCAATGCGTCACCGAAGCCCCAGAACCGGTCCCGGCCGAAGACAATCAAGAAACAACCGCATCCGACTCCAGTCTGGAGAAGATGCGTTTCAGTTGGTATGACCTCCTGCGCCAACTGGGAGTCCGCACCACCGACCTCCCCGTCCGACCGGAAGGAACCAGCGTCCGCGAGGCACCCGCTTACCTCGCGTTCTGGCTGGTCCGCCAGAACCAGCGCAGTCGTTGGGAAGGCATCACGCGCCAGGTTCCCGTCGCCGTCCTCATCGACCCGACCGGACGGCATGTTCAGGCTTGCGCGCCCAACGTCCGGTGGACACCCCTACACCGCGCACAGCACGAGATCAGTCGGCATCACATGCTCACGGACCAGAAGCGGACCCCCGAAGAGATCACCCGCTTCTTCGAGCAGGTCCTTCGCAGCGTCGCCCGCCAGTACCCGTCGCTGCTGTTGCTGACCAGCGCCCAGAACCTCAGGTGGGGTTGGCCGCACCTCAACAACCCCGACATGGCTATCGACACGATCAAGTTCGGCCAACAACCCCAAGACATCACCCGCTACCCCGGTCTCCGGCACGTCCGTCTGCGCACGACCGAACGCCACGAGGTGCCCGACACGTGGGCTGCCAACAGCAAGGAAGAAGGCCACTCCGCCGGCTACTGGATCGCTGAGGATCGCATCTTCTTCAGCACAGGCGAAAAGCCCCGCACGGCCAGCAATGCCGTCAAGAGCGCATCAAAGGTCGTACCCAGATGGCGAAAGGGGGAATTAGTCAACCCATCAACCAAATCAATGGTGTGGAACGCCCGCGCACTCGAGTTCACCGTCGCAGCAATCCAGCCCGGCGACGTCCCAGAAGACTGGGCTGCACTCACGCACGATCTCCGCTGGGCCACCCCGCACTACGACTACTCCATCGCGCTACCGTGGCCACTTGCAGTCGCCAAGCAACTCGCTCAATACATCATGCCCCTCGACCTCCTCGACGACGTGGACGAGATCGAGGCAGACATCTCATCACCGGTCGACGACGGGAACTAGGCGCCGCCCGTGCTGGCGGAGCTATACACGCCGATCTCCGCCAACTCGACATTCATCAGCCTGAATTGGCGACGGACCCAAGGAGCCTTCTTGCCCACTTGCCCCTTCTGCGGCTTCACCGGCAAGCTGACCGCCGAGCATGTCTTTGGGAACTGGCTGTCGCGGATTGGCCTGGACCTGGAACCAATTGCGCACGGCGCTGGGCCGCTGAATCGCGTAGGGCAGGACCTGGGTGTGCGTCCGCCGTTCCGCCAGACGGTGCGCGTCTGTGGCGGCTGTAACAACGGCTGGATGAGTCGCCTCGAGGCGGTCGCCGCGCGGGTCCTGACACCCTTCATCCTGGGTGAAGCGGGGCAGATTGCGGCCGAAGACGCGGGAGCCGTCGCGGCGTGGGTCCAGAAGACAGCGCTCACGGCCATGCTCGTTTCGTCCGAGACCCAGCGCAGCGCAGGCTATGGGCTCCCGCAGTCGGAGTACCGTGGGCTGTCGGACGCCAGAAACGAGATGCAACCGCTTCCGGCCAGTCAGTTCTGGGTCGGGCGGTACGCTGGAGAGAGCCGGTTCGCCTCGACGTGGGTCACGCCGTTGACGGTGACGGCCAGTGAGTTGCCTGAGCCCGACCGGCCGCAGGGTTACGCGATGACCATCGTGTTGGGGCAACTGTTGCTGCACGGCGTGCGGTTCACGACGCCAAGTCTGCAAGTCGAGGTGACCACCAGGCAGGAGCTGCCGCAGTTGTGGCCACCTGCGGAACGAGTCGCGTGGTCCAGCGGGATGCCCGTAGACGATGCGGCCTTCCTCGGCTTCGCCGCAGGCAAAGACCTTCGTTCGATGGAGCGGCATATCGAGGTACGGCCATGGAAGCCCGCGACGGAACTTCCTGAAAGCAGGACTGTTGAAGGCATGGTGGAGCTGCCGACCGCCTGCGGCAAGCACGTCGTGTACTACCCGGCCGGCCTGGTTGACGAGGCGCTGCGCGGCAGGTTCTACGCATTCGGGACAGCGTGTGAGTGTGGCACGGCCTACCTCGTCCAGACCGAGCCTGATGGCGCTCACTGCAAGGTGGCGAACTCGGTGGATGTCATCTCCGAGTTGTACGAGAGCTTGCCTGGAAAGGAAGTTGTGCTTGAGGACCAGCACGGCATGTTCCCCTGCAAGCGACTACCGGAACCCTCAGAGCACTGATGTGAAAGTGAAGCAGAGATACTCACGGTCGTGGTCATCCGCAATCCGACGGCGGCTTCGGCCCGGGGTACCCCGAGTTCCCGGATCGAGCAAGTTCCCCTGGTCCATCAGGCTAGCGGCGTCTGCACGTTTCCTGCCGATGTCTCGCGCACTGTCGGGGGTCGGCGCTACCGTGACGGTATGAGCAAGGACGGTCTGACGCGACTGGTCGTGTCGCTTATGGTGTCCGGCGGGGTGGCCGCCGTGGATGCCGCGCATCCTGCCGATGCTCATGCTGCTGTGCTCCGCGCGGTCCGTCTGCCAGGTGGCGAGATGCTCTCCCGCGTCTTCGGCACGGAGGTGCGTACAGCGCCGGACCCCAGCGTCGGGCTGCGCGTCCTCGGCCTGACCCAGGCCCTTTGGAGGGCAGTCGGCCGCGGTTGGCTTGAGCCCCGTGACGGAGGCGGGCAAGCGCTACTCGTGCTGTCGGACACCGCTGCAAAGGACCTCGCAGCGGAGCTCAGCCAACTCGACCGATCCCAAGGCTGCGCGCTGCGTCAGGCTGGTGACGCCTGGGCAAGGGACTCCACCTGCCTGAAGAACTCGGTCAGCGCCTTCGCGTCCCCCGCGTCCGTGTAGCTGGTTAGCCTGCGGATGCTTCGCCAAGGGCTGCCCGGCTTCTGCCACTCGGCGGCTACCTGTACCCGTCCGGCGTGACGTCCACGCGCCACTTCGATCGCCTGGACGCGGTAGCGTCGGCGCCTCGCAGGAATCTTGGTGGGTGGCCAGGTGCCGACCCACTCGCCGAGCAGTTCTGTCCCCGATACACGTCGCCAGTCAACGTATTGCAGCCCGTTCAGCTTGCGGAGCGCGGAGCGTGCTGTGTCTGGCCGCCTGGCAGGTTCCACCCGCACCAGTGAACTGACAAACCTCCTTACGTTGGGCGGCACATGCGGCGGGAATGTGTACCATCGGTCGGTCATCGCGCGCTTCCCCGCGGCAAGGCGAGCGTCAACCTCGGAAAACTGGATCTGCTCGTACGGGAACCTGCCGGCGAGCATCTCGATCGTCGTAACGCCGATCGAGTAAAGATCAGACCTGAGAGTCACGTGCCCAGTGGACTTGGCCTCGGGGGCGAGGTACAAGGGCGTGCCCCCGTAATCCGGCGCCGTGCCAGTGCGTGGATCGATTTTGCCAGCCGAGCCTAGGTCGGCGAGGACTGCATTCTCCCGTGACTGATCGAGAAGGACATTGCCGGGCTTCACGTCCCTGTGCACATACGCGCGATCCTGGTGCAGGTACTCCAGGGCGTCCAGCACCTGACCGCAGATCCTCATCGCGTCGGCCACGCCGAATCCGTGCCCGTCCATGAGCGCGTCGTAGACGCTCCCTCCTGGGTAGTAGTCGCAGATGAAGGTCACGGCGTCCAGACCACGGAACTGGGGGTCGGGTTCCCACTGGGCGTCCCATACCTCGATCAGATGCTTGTGCCGGGCCTCCTTCAACAGGTGCGGCTCGCGGGCCACCCCATCAGGCACGCTGAGGAGGGAGATCGTTTTCTGTACGACGTCACGATCGAAGATGTCGTGCCTCGCAAGCCGGCAGACGCCAACGTTGCCCTCCCCGATTGTTTGAAGGATCTCGTAGGTGGGCCGTTGAAGGAGGTCTCCGACGATGGGCATATCTCACTCTCCGACGATCTCTGCGCGTGCCGCCACAGCGGCGAGATCCCGCTTCTTCGTCCAGTATTTCCCTACCGGGGTATCGAAGACGCTGGCCACGTGGTCGGCGACCGCGCCCTTGCGGGGGAGGCCCAGCCGGGAGCGGAGCGTCGCGCGGGCGAGCCGAACGCAAGTCACCCCGGCGTCTACTGCGCAAGATGCCAACAGCGCCTCGGCGGTAAACCGAGTCCGCATGTCCGCAACCTTCGGTACCCGCCCACCCGGTTCCATGTCCAGGATCACGACCCGATTGGGTGACAGTGCCGTCAGCGCGTGGACGCACTCGTCCCGGAACGCCACGATGGCGTACCCGGCGTCGGGGCCGTCGCGCAACTCAAGGCAAGTGGGCTCAGTCTCTAACACACCGTTGTCGTCGACCAGGCAGAGCCACAGCTTGCCGCCCGCCGCGTTCACGCCGAGAACTCTCAAATCTACGTACTCGCCCCTCGTCAGTGCCGGATCCGCAGGGCACCAGGGTAAGCGCCCAGACCGACGGGGCCTTGAAGACCTCATCCTTCAGCTCCGCGTAGGTAGTATCGCGGGCTTGTCGCCGCGCTCACCGGCTCGGCGGATCGGGACCTGGTCGTCGCTGGTCGGGCAGTCGGTGTTCAGCTCACGATCGTGGCCGTCCGTGGGTGTCGCGAGTGGGGATGCCGCGTTCGCGGAGTTTTGTCAGCACGGTGGTGTGGTCGACGCCCAGGTGCTCGCCGACTCGCGCTAGTGACCAGCCGAGGTTGTAGAGGTGGATCGCGTCGTCGACCTGCTCGGGGGAGAGTCCACGGCGGCGCATCGGCACGTCGTGTCGTTTGAGGATGTTGCTGACGGTGCGCCGTTCGATGCCGAACCGGGTACCCAGCTCGTACACGGTTGCTCCGGCTTGGTACCCAGCGATGAGGTCCTTGACCTGGTCGGCGTCGAGTTGCCGTGCACGACCTGGTTTCGGCCGGTTTGCGGGCGGCGGAGCGGGCGTGGACGGGTCGGGTAGCTTCTGGAGCAGGGTCTCCAGGGCTTCTACCTGGGGTTTTGTGTTGTAGTAAGTTCCCCCAAGGTCCACAAGGCTTCGCTTGGGTCTTGGGTCCCGACCAGTCGTCGCTGTTCGTGCGATGGGGTCACAGGCGGTCGAACTGCCGGTTTTGATGACATCATGTTGTCATGCGGATCCGATCTGACCTGACCATCGACGACGAGGCGCTCGCCGCGTTCTGCCGTCGGCAGGGCATCCGCCGACTGGCGCTGTTCGGATCGGGTACTCGGCGACAGGTTCACAGCTGACAGCGATGTCGACGTCCTTGTCGTGTGCCCGGTGACACCCCGGCCTGCTCAGGCTCGCCGAGATGGAACTCGAGCTTGGTGAGCTGAATGGGGGGCGGGAGGTCGAGTTGCGTACGTACGAGGACCTGAGCCACCTGTCCCGTGACCGGGTGCGAGCGTCGGCGGTGCAGCTGTATGCCGCCGCTTGACGATGATGTGCGCATAGCCCACCTCATCGAGGCAGCGGAGAAGGCGGTGGCGTACGCCGCCGAGCGTGACCGTGCCACCTTGGACCAGGACGAACTGTTCCGCCTGGCGCTGACCAAGCTCGTCGAGATCGTCGGCGAGGCCGCCAAGCAGGTCAGCGACACGAGGAAGCAGGCACATCGGGACGTGCCGTGGCGGGCGGCCGCCCGGATGCGCGATGACTGACCCACCACTACTTCGCCATCAACCCCGACATCCTCTGGTCGACCGTGACGGTTGACTCGCCGGAGCTACTCAAAGTCGTGCAACGGCCGAATTCCCCTACCGACGGTTCCTCATGACGTCGCGGCTTGGATCGCACCGTGGCCGAATGGGAATCACCATGGGTGCGAAATGCAGGCGTACACAGCCATGGAGTGCACCACAGGCAGGTGTGCGAACACTCTGAACAGTGCGAATAGCGGTTCCCTACAGGTCACTTGTGGGTCTGTGACAGTCATTGTGACTGCGAATACCCGGATTAGTGGCGGGCCGAGGGACAACGCGCAAGCGCGCTTCATACGTCGCCGCGGCAACCTGCTTGCTGTGTAGGCGATTCACAGCCGTCCGGGCAATCCGCCGTACGCAGACAGAAGGCGCGGCGGTGGCAACCCACGTTCGGCAGCGACTCAGCCGTTCGAAGCGGCATGCGAGTTCGCTGTTCGACAGGGTGCGCCACTCCGTGGGTGCGTTCCGGCCTTCTACGCCGCGGCGGGCCGCATGAGGGTGGAGTCATGCCAAACGCCTTTCCCACCTTCACGGCCGACGGTCTGGCCGCCGTGCGCGCCGGAGCCGACCGGCCGGTGCTGCTGACCAACGCCACCGTTCACACCTTTGACCCACTGATCGGCACCATGCGCGGAGCCGACGTGCTTCTCGTGGGCAAGCAAGTCGTCGGTGTCGGTCCCGGCATCGTCACCGCGGCCGAGGACGACGGCGCCGTGGTCATCGATGCCACCGGCACCACCATCCTGCCTGCCCGCCTCGACGTGGCTGTCGCTCTCGGCACCACCGCCCGCGGCACCGGCGCCGGGACGCTCGCCCCCGGCGCGGACGCCAGCCTCGTCGTCGTGTCCGACGAGCACGCCTCCGACCTGACCGCCGCGCTGCACACCACGTTCACGCGGCCAGAGGTTGTCCTCGCCGTTCTGCAGGCGGGCAAGCCCATGCACTGGGCAGGCGACTCCCTCGGCAGCGCGCCTACCGCCTCCCTGCAGCCCGGCCGTATCGCGGTGGAGCAGAGCCGCGTGGGCGTGTGGGTGGACACCGACGGCTTCCTGCACCAGGAGCTCACCGCCGACGGCCGCTACGACGAGACCCGCGGTGGGCGACCGCATGCCTTCCAGGGGAGCTACTGGGTGGACGGCAACCGCATCGACTACCTGGACGACCTCGGCTTCTGGGCTTTCGGCCAGTTCGTCGGCGACACCCTGCACCACGCTGGCTACACCATGCACCGAAAGGAAACCCGATGAACACCGGCCCGAGCCTGGACACACTGACCCGCTCCGCCGCCGACCCCGACCGGCTCGTCCTGCTGCGTGGCGCGACCGTCGTGACGATGGACCCCGCACTGGGGACCATCGACGCCGGTGACGTCCTGCTCCGCGGGGCACACATCGTCGAGGTCGGCCGCAAGCTGCCGGACGCCGAAGCGCTCGTCGTGGACGTCACCGGCAGTATCGTGGCCCCCGGCATGGTGGACACTCACCGGCACGCCTGGCAGGCACAGCAGCGCCGCACGATCCCGGACGTCGACGACCTGGGCGGGTACCTTCGGTCCACGCTCATGCAGGTCGCACCGGCCTACACCCCCGACGACGTGTACGTCGGCACACGCCTGGCCGCGCTGAGCGCTTTGGACGGTGGCATCACCACGATGCTCGACTTCTCGCACAACTCGCGCACTGCCGCTCACTCCGATGCCGCGATCACCGCCCTGATCGATTCCGGCATCCGCGGCGTGCATGCCTCCATGGCGCCACACTTCGGCGACTGGGACGGCCAATGGCCCGCGGACCTGGCCAGACTGCGGTCCAGCTACGTCCCGTCAGACGATCAGCTCGTAACCCTGCGAATGGCGGCGCTGGCCACCGGAGACATCGCTGGGCACCTGGCCTACGGTGCCGAGTTGGCCAAGGTCGCCGCCGACCTCGACATCGGTGTGAGCCTGGACGTGATGTTCGGCCAGGGCGCCTCCCGGGCCATCCTTGCCTGGCAGCGGCAGGGGCTGCTTGGCCCGCACCTGGAGTCCATCCACTCCACCGCACTGTCCGCGGCCGCGTGGGCGGCGATGCGCGATCACGGCGTTACCGTCTCGCTGGCACCCACTTCTGATGCCCAGATCGGGCTTGAGGATGCCGTCCCACCGGTCGACGAGGCCCTCGCCCACGGGATTCGGCCCGGGCTGTCGGTGGATGTGGAGGTGGCGCTTGCCTCCGACATGTTCACCCAGATGCGGGTGCTGCTGGCGATCCAGCGCATGCGTGCGGTCAACGCCGCCTACGGCACCGGGCAGAACCCCTCCCGCATCACCACTCGCGACGTGCTCGACTTCGCCACGCTGTCGGGGGCGCGCACACTGCGACTCGACGACCGCACCGGCTCCATCACCCCCGGCAAACAGGCCGACCTGATCGTGGTGGACGCCGAGGCGATCAACACCATGCCGCTGCACGACGCGGTCGGGACCCTCGTGCTCGGGGCCGACCGTTCGAACGTCACCTCGGTGTGGGTGGCAGGCCAGGTACGCAAGTGGGAGGGCGAACTCGTCGGGGTGGATGTCGACGCCCTGCGCTCCGAGGTGCACGACTCGGTCGCCGCGATCGCCGAGCGCCTCTCCACCACGGAAGCACTCCAATGACCCCTCCGAGTGGCGGCACGTGCGTCGTCAGGGGAGCGCAGTTCAGGACGACCTCCCGACCGTGGCATCCGGTGGCCTGTACCTGGTCGGCGAGCATCTGGTCCGGGGCCCGGGTCGGTCCCGGTTCGCGGTGGTCGGCGCCCACGGCGCGTACACCGGCTGCTACTGCGTGCGCGGGAACCGGATCAGGTACCTGGACGATCCCTGCTTCTGGGCGTTCGGCGAGCTGCTGGACGGCGCACTGCACCATGCCGGGTTCGTGATGATTCGACGCTGAGTGGGTGGCCGCGCCGGTCACGCGTGGCCCCGGGGTCGCGGCTGCCAGGGAGCGGCAGGTCCTGGTTGCGGGGGTCTGCGGCCTCTACGGTGAGAGTGTGAGCACCTCAGACCTGGGCCCGTTCCTCAAGGCCCGCCGTGACCGCGTGCAGCCCGACGACGTCGGACTCGTCACGCACACCACGCGGCGCGTGCCCGGGCTGCGTCGCGAGGAGGTGGCGATGCTGGCCGGTGTCAGCGGGGACTACTACGCCCGACTGGAGCAAGGCCGCGAACGCAACCCGTCAGCATCGGTGCTCAATGCGATCGCCTGCGCCCTGATCCTCGATCCCGACCAGCGCGAGCACGTCTTCCGCCTGGCCGATCTGGCGCCCACCGGCTCGGCTCCGGTCGCCGCGACACTGCCGCGGTCATTGCTGGACCTGCTGCAAGCGTGGCCGCACACCCCCGCGGTGATCATCAATCGGCAGCTCGACGTGCTGGCATACAACGCCCTGGCCGGTGCCCTGTACTCGGAGTTCGACCGCATCGACAATGTCGCGCGCATGACATTCCTCGACCCGGTCGCAGCGGGTTTCTACGCCCACTGGGACCGGGCCGCGGAGTCCTGGGTCGCCAACCTGCGCCTGGCCATGGGACATGTGGATTCCGTGGACGCCGCGCGCCGACTGGCGGTCGAGCTCTCTGCGGCAAGCGCCGCATTCCGCCGCCTGTGGGCCAAGCACGACGTGCGCGGCAAGACACACGACTCCAAGGCGTTCCATCACCGCGACGTCGGCGACCTCGTCCTGGGTTACCACGCGTTCGCCATCCAGGGCTCACCCGGTTGCCAGCTGATCGTCTACCAAGCGCAGGCCAACTCACCCAGTGCCGAGAAGCTGCAACTACTGGCTTCGCTGCACGTCGCGCATACGGCAGCGCCCGCCGATACCTGACGGGAGCGAGGAAGACCGGGTTCCAACTCAGCCGGCTGCTCCCACGGCGTCCAGCGCATCGAGGGCGTCGGCGGTCGCGGTGTCGGCGGGGAGGTAGGCGGTGAGCCGGTGCTCGTCGCCGCCCGGCAGCACGAGGCTCTCGTAGGTCAGGTGCAGCCCGCCCGCATCCGGGTGCGCCCATCGCTCGTCGCCGAACCCGGCGGGCAGTGCGGCCGCGGTGGCGAACCGGATGCCGAACTCGCGGCCCACGGTGATGGACAGCTCCTCCGCGAGTGCGGCCACGCCGCCGTCGCCGAGGTCGGCGGCGGCGCGCAACGCGGCGGCATGCCGGTCGGCCACCCGCTCCCACTCCGGAAAGGTCGTCCGCGCGCGAGGGTCGGTGAACACGAACCGTGGGAAGTTCGGTGGATCGGCGTCGAACAGCCCGGCAGGAGCCGCGAGCCGCCGAAATCCCCTGGTGCAGGCGAGTATGTCGCCCTGCGCGCAGGCGACGAATGCGGGCGTCGGTTCGAGCCGGTCGAGCAGACTTCGCACGGTAGGCCGCACCGCGCGGGCAGGCGTGGCCGCACACGCACCGCCGGTGCCTGCTTTCACCAGCCGGTGCAGGTGGCCCCGTTCCTCGGGGGCGAGGCCGAGCACGTCGGCGAGTGCGCCGAGCACCTGGGCCGACGGGTGTCGGTCGCTGCCGCGTTCCAGCCGAGTCAGGTACTCGACGCTGATACCCGCGAGCGCGGCCAATTCACCCCGGCGCAGCCCAGGCGTCCGCCTGCGTGGCCCGGCAGGCAGCCCGACCTCGCCGGGCGTGACCGCCTCCCGCCTCGCACGCAGGAACCGGCCGAGCACGTTTTCGGTCATGCCCGAACTCTAGGCGCGCAGGTGCTCGAAGGGGTCCCTTTCCCGGCCTCCCTCAGCGGGCCGCGCGCCGCAAGGCTGGTGTGCATGGACATGCGATACCACCTTTTCGGCCGTACCGGCCTGCGCGTCTCCGAACTGCTGCTGGGCACCATGGGGCTCGGCTTCCGTGACCCCGGCGAGGTCCGGCGCGTCGTCGACGCCTACGCCGATGCGGGCGGCAACGTGCTCGATACCGCCTCGGCCTACGGTGAGGGAGAGGCCGTGCTCGGCTCCGTGATCGAGCGGCGCGACCGGTTCGTCCTCGCCACCAAGTACACGCTGTCGCGGGACGCGGCCGACCCGAACGGTGCGGGCAACCACCGCAAGAACCTGGTGCTGTCGCTCGAGCGGAGCCTGCGTCGGCTTCGCACGGACTACGTCGACATCCTCTGGGTGCATGTCTGGGATCGGCACACCCCGGTCGAGGAGACCATGCGCGCCCTTGACGACCTCGTGCGCGCGGGGAAAGTGCTCTACGTCGGCATGTCCGATGCCCCTGCGTGGGTGGTGGCGCACGCCAACACGCTCGCGCAGTGGCACGGCTGGACACCGTTCGCCGGGCTGCAACTGCGCTACAACCTGCTCGATCGCGACATCGAGCGGGAACTGCTGCCGATGGCGGAGGCGTTCGGGCTGAGCGTGGCGGCCTGGGCGCCGCTGGCGGCGGGCAAGCTTTCCGGCGCCGCCGAAACGGGAGCCTCCAGCCGGTTCGACCCCGGCGCGCTCACAGAGCGGGAGCGCGCGGCGGCGCGGGCCGTGCGGGAGGTCGCCGACGAACTGAGCGCCACCCCCGCCCAGGTGGCGCTCGCCTGGACCCGTGCCAAGTCGCAGGCGGTGCTGCCGCTCGTCGGCGTGAGCACGGTCGAGCAACTCACCGACAACCTCGGCGCGCTGGCGCTGACGTTGCCCACCGAGGCGATCGCGCGGCTGGAGAACGCGGTGGACTTCCGGCTCGGTTTCCCGCACGACTTCATCGCCGAGTCGCAGCCGTCGTCGTTCGTGTTCGGCGACGCCGCGACGCGGGTGGTGCCACGGGGGTGAGTATCAGCCTGCCGCCCGTCCGTTGTGGACGGTTGCACTCGAGTACGGTCAGAGCCGTGGCGACCTAATCTTCGGTCCGCGGCTGTTACAGCAGCGGTGTCAGGACGGGAACGACGTTGACGGCGCCGTGGACCACCAGGATGGGCCACATCGTGCGGTACTTGCTCCACAGGTAGCCGAGGAACAGCCCGAGGACACCCTGGTTGACGAAGGTGGAGGCGAGATCGGTTTGCAGCGAGCCGGTGCCCTGGATGCCGATGTGCCAGGCGGCCCACAGCAGGGAGGCGAGCACGATGGCAGGCCAGCGACCGAGCAGGAGTTCCCACCTCGTTTGCAGCCATCGTCGGTAGAAGACTTCCTCGAGAACACTGTTGACCAGCAACACGACAACGATGGTGATGGCCAACGTGAATGCGTCGACCTCGAGTGCGTAATCGCTGGGCGGTGGCGAAAGCGGTCCTGCGTAGCTGAGGGCCAGCCACACCGCCACCGGGATCGCCGGTCCGTAGCGTCGCCATGACGTCGTGGGAGATTCCGCGGTCCAGGTGGCGGGTTCGCGGCGCAGCAACCAGAACATCACCGCAGGCACACCGAGAAGCAGCGGTAGCTTCAACAGCGTGTGGGCTGGTTCGCCACCACCCGCCAGGCGAAGCGTCGTGGCGAAGAGGACGGCCGCCGCCAGCAGAACGGCGGCCTCGATGCGGAGCTTGCGTCCTTTTCGGACCCCCATGCTCACATCGGGTGGAACGAGACGCACGAGCGCGATCCCGGCGAGCGCCGGGATCCAGCGCCACCACATCGGCACGGTGCCGTCGTGATCGGCTGAATACCTGACACCCGTGTTCCCGGTCCACAGTAACCACAGCGCCGAACCGACGAATATCGCGAGCCCGGTGGCGAGAACGATCAGGGCCTCGACGTGGGCCCTGCCCCCAGTTTTATTTAGCACAGATGTACTGTAACAGACATAGCACAACTGTGCTAAAAAAGCGGGGTGCCCAAAATCGTTGACCACGACCAGCGACGTGCGGAGCTCGCCCGCGCCGTTTGGAAGGTCATCGGCCGTGACGGGATCGAAGGCGTCACGGTTCGCAGGGTTGCCGAGGAAGCCGGTGTCTCGATCGGAGGGATGCGGCACTACTTCGACAGCCAGCGCGGTCTGCTTCGGTTCGCCGCCGAAGCGATGGCCACGAGCGTCGGTGCGCGCGTCGCCCGGCATCTTCATGGAGCCCCGCCCGGTGTGGAACGCGCGAGGATGATTCTCGAGGAATTCCTTCCGCTGGACGAGGAACGCCGGGTGGAGACCGACGTGTGGCTGGCCTGCCTGGTGCGCTCGAGAGTCGACGAGTCGTTGGCGGAGATGCGCGAGAAGGGCTGGGCGGGTGAACGCCATCTCTGCCGGCTGGCGGTCGCGTACTGCCGAGGTGCGCGGCCCCCGGAGCAGATCGGCGATGAACTCGGCGATGCCCACCTGGAGCAACTGGCCGCGCGGCTGCACGTGTTCATGGACGGCCTGACGTTGCAGGCGGCGATGTTCCCCGACGAACTCCCAGCAGCGGAGGTTCGCGCGATTCTTCGCCGCGAGCTCGACCTGATGTGCGAGGGCGCCCGGCCCTGACACGCGCGGGCGTGGTCGGCTCCGCCTACCGCAAGTCCGTGACGCCTTGGTAGTCGTCGGTGCGGGCGGCACCCGCTGTTTCGTATTCGAGCAGCAACAGGCCCTTGGGTGTGGCTTCGTGCCGGAGGAGCCGCAGGCCGGTCGCCGAATTCGGGTGCATGAGCAGTCGCCGCCCCGACCCGATCACGACCGGTGCCACGGCCAGGCGCAGCGTGTCGAGCAGACCGGCGGAGAGCAGCGTTTTGCCGAGCCGGGCGCTGCCGTGCACCTGGAGCTCACGCCCCGGTCGTCCTTTGAGCTCGCGGACCTTCTGCGTCGCCTCGCCCCGAAGGACGGTGGTTGGCCGCCAGCTTCCGGTGCTGAGAGTGTTCGACACGACGTACTTCGGCAGGGAGTTCATCCGCTCGGTGAACGGGTCGTCGGGATCGGTGACTTGCGGCCAGTCCCGGGCGAATGCCTCGTACGTCCGGCGTCCCAGCAGCAGGCCGTCCGCGAGGTCGAGCCACTCGGAGGTGCGCTGGACGAAGACCTTGTCGAGGTAGGGAACCAGCCAGCCACCGCTGCTGAAACCTTCGCTGGTGTCCTCGGTGCGTGAGCCAGGGGCCTGGCTCACTCCGTCAAGGGTGATGAACTGGGTCATGCTGAGCTTCATCGCATGTGCTCCACGAACCGGGTGAGCTGGTCGGCCACGGTGCCCCAACCTTCGGCGAAGCCCAGATCGGCGTGGCGTTCCCTGGCGGCGGGGTCGCCGTGGCGCACGACGATCCGGTAGTCGGTTCCGTCAGCGTGATCGCGCATCGTGATCTCGGCGGTCATCGTTACGGGCTCGGGGTTGGCCGGACGCCAGTCGCTGTCCACGGCGTTGGTGAACACGATGCGTGCGAACTCGTCGACGAGCAGGAAGCACGCATCGACGTGTGGAACGAACGTGATGCCGTCCTCGCTCATCCGCGTGACGAACGCGCCGCCGGGGCGCACGTCCAACCGGTCGACGCGGCACGTTGCCGGGGCGGGTATCCACCACTGCGCCAGCTTCACTGGATCGGTCCACGCGTCCCATACGACCTTGCGTGGTGCGCGAATGATCCGTTCGATACCGAGGTCGAGATCGGGGTTCACGGTGTGTTCCTCTCGGTGCCTTTGGTGACGAACTGTTCGAGTCGATCGGTGCGTGCTTGCCAGAGGCGCCGTTGCTCGGCCAGCCAGTCGTCGACGACGGCGAACCGTTCCCGGTTCAGCTCGCAGGTGCGTACGCGGCCGGACTTCGCGGTGCGGATCAACCCGTTGGCTTCGAGCACCCGCACGTGCTTCATGAACGAGGGAAGCGTCATCGTGGCCTCGCGGGCCAGCTGGCCCACGCTCGTGGGCCCACGCCCGAGTCGGTGGATCACCGCCCGCCTTGTCGGGTCCGCGAGAGCGAGGAACACCCCGTCCAACTCCGCCGAATACTGTGCCATGAGGCTAAGTATGACGGTGACCGATACTTAACACAAGGGCTAAGTGTCGGCGGCCGTGCCTGCGGTTGTCGGTGCCCTCGCCCAGCCTCGCGATATGACGACACGGGCTCAGTTGCGCAAGGCGGCACTGTCCTTCCCGGAAGTCGAAGAAGGCTCGACCGACGGCACGGTGCGCCCGGTTCGCCCCTCACCAGGGAAGCGTTACTGTGAAGATCGAGCCCCGGCCTGGTTCACTGGTCGCCTCGACACGCCCTCCGTGGGCTTCCACCAGGTGCCGGGTGATCGCGAGTCCGAGCCCGCCGCCGCCGGTGCTTCGGCTTCGCGCCGGATCAGCCCGGTAGAACCGGTCGAAAACGTGTGGTAGGTGCTCCTTCTCGATGCCACGCCCGGTGTCGGCCACGGTGAAAACCACGCTGTCGGCGTCACGGCGGACGAACAGCCGCACTGACCCACCCGAAGGTGTGTGCGTGATCGCGTTCGCCACCAGGTTGCCAAGTGCTTGGCGCAGCCTCGCCGGGTCGGCGCGAACCGAAATGCGTTCGGGTGCGTGGAGCACGACCGCCACCCCGGCCACCTCGGCCTGCGACCGGTGCGCCGCTACGGCTTGTTCAGCCAGGTCGACGGCGTCTCTTTCCTCCGGGTGCACGCGCAAGATTCCCGCGTCAGCGAGGGCGAGGTCCTCCAGGTCGGCGACGAGCCGCGACAGCAGCGAGGCCTCCTCCCGCAGCGACCGCAAGAGCGTTCCGTCCAGTGCGACGATCCCGTCCTCGGCGGCCTCCAAGTGGCTGCGGACGTTGGTCAGCGGGCTCCTCAGTTCGTGCGCTATGTCGCTGACCAGCGATTTTCTTTGCCGGTCGGTCTTCTCGATAGAAGCGGCCATGGCGTTGAACGCAGCGGCGAGTTGGGTCACCTCGTCGTTGCCGTGCTCGGCAACGCGGGCGCTGCGATCACCGGCTCCCATCCGTTGCGCGGCTGCGGTGAGCGCGCGGATCGGGCGGACAAGCCGCCGCCCCGCCAGCGCCGTGACCGCTGCTGCTACGAGCAGCACGATGCCGACGGTCGTGGCGGTTCGCCACGATCCATCCGCGGAGAAGGGGTCGAACCGGTCGCTGGTGCCGAGATAGAGGTCCACAGGACCCGCTACATACGGTCTGATCGCTTCCTCTCGCGAGGACCGCGCACAGGCCGTCCACTTCGGACTTTCACCTTCACCGCTCGGCGCGGTGACCATCCGCAGTCCGTATGTGTCCACCGAGACTTCGTAGTCCAGGTCGCGGGTTTCCAGGCAAGCTATGGTGAGTTGGATCGCCTGCTCATTCACCCTCCGTGCGGCCGCGCTCGGTGCTGACAACTCTGACGGGACACATGCCCGATACCAGTCATCCAGCTGTGGTGGCGAGCCAGGACCGACGCCGGTCACCCCGGATTCCCGGTCCGCAGCCACCTGTAGGACGATCCTGCCGCCCGCGATCCGAAGCTCGGCTTCCACGCCCTTGCGGTTGAGGCAGTCGACCGCTTGGTCAGCGATTGTCTCCCTGCGTCGCTTCTCGCGTTCGGTGAGTTGCCAACCGTAGTACGCGAGGTTCGAGCCCAACTCCAGCGTCCGAGTGAACGTCGGTTGTCGCCCTGTGGTGGGTCTGCTGACTGACAGAGCGGCGTCGATCCGTGCGGCCGGTGTCGAGGGAAGGCCACTTGATCCCTCGCCGAGTAGTGCTGCCGAGTCCACTACCGGCTCACCGGAAGGCGTGGTGAGGGCGATCCGTCTGCCATACCGTAGCGCAAGCTGGCGGATCAACTGTTCAACTCCCGTCCAATCGCGGTGGTCGCTCGCGTAGGACAGCAGTGTCTCCCGGATGTCACTGTCGGTCTCCAGCAGTGAGGCGCTGCTTTCGGCCTCGCTACGCAATTGGCTGCCCGTGCCGTATGTGGCCAGTACCGCGGTGGCGACGACGGCCAACGAGGCCACGGTGAGCGAGAGCACCAGTAGGCGCAGTAACAGGCTACGGCGCATTGGCCGGTCCTTCACAGGGTTCGGCGAGCTTGTAGCCGACGCCGTACACGGTGAGCAGGTAACGCGGCCTTGTCGGTTCCCGCTCGACCTTGCGCCGCAGGTTCATCACGTGCACGTCGATCGTGCGACCGGTCGCGTCGTGACCGAATCCGTAGACCCGCTCCAGCAGCAGCGGCCGGGTGAACGCACGGCCGGGCGCACTGGCCAGGCACGCCAGTAGCTTGAACTCTGCCGGTGTCAGGCCGATACGTCTCCCATCGACGCTCACCTCATGCCGTGTGATGTCGACGACCAGGCCCTCGATTTCGTACCGTTCCGACTCTGTGGGGGAGCCGCGCTCAGCCCTGCGTAGCACCGTCCGCACGCGGGCTACCAGTTCGCGCGGGCTGTAGGGCTTGGTGATGTAGTCGTCCGCGCCGATCTCGAGACCGAGCAGCATGTCGTTCTCGGTGGCTCGTGCGGTCAGCATGATGATCGGAACATCCTTTTGCGATCTCAGAAGTCGGCACACGTCGAGGCCGTTCAGGCCGGGAAGCATCAGGTCCAGGACGAGTAGATCCGGCCAGCGACGCCGGGTCTGCTCGACGGCGGTAACCCCGTCGTGCACGACCGTCGTGACGTGCCCCTCCCGCTCCAGGAACATTCGGAGGAGATCCGCTTGTTTGTGGTCGTCTTCGGCGATGAGGATCCGTGCTGGCATCCCCGCAGTTTCGCGGCCGTGGCTGAAGGTTGGCTAAGAAAACCGCGCTATGACGCATTCCTGACCAGATCCTGACTGGTTATCGGCACGCTCGCCAACGTCCACCGGCAGAAGGTCCGGTGGGCTCCGGACACAGCTCAGTGGCATGGAGGAGGAGCGGAAGTGCGAACTGTGACGCGAAGGTTGGGACTGGGGTTGCCCACGCTGCTGCTGGCGTTCGGGCTGGCGGCGTGTGGCAACGGAGGCGAGGCCGACGGCCGGGCGGGCGCTGCGGGTGGTCAGCAGGAGATGCGCGAAGCCGAACTCGCGTTCTACGACTGCATGCGTGGTGAAGGTGTCGACGTGAAAGACCCCGATCCAAGCGCGAACGGGATCAACATCACGGGGCTCGACATGAAGGATCCCAAGACGAAAGCCGCGATGGAACAGTGCCGCAAGCTGTTGCCCGGTGGCGGCGATGCGCCCGAGATCGACGCCGACGGACTGGAAGCGTTGCGGACGTTCGTCGGTTGTATGCGTGACAAGGGAATTGATATGCCCGACCCAGGCTCGGACGGTTCCCTTCGACTCCCCGAGGGCGTGGATCCGCAGAGCACTCAATTCCAGGGCGCCATGGAGGAGTGTCGCGAGCACATGAAGGGCCAGCGGATGATCGTGCGGGGCGGCGGACAGAGTGGGCAGTGAGCCAACGATTCACCGCAGGCGGTGGCTTCGGCCGCTATGGGTGGTGGTTACCGTCGTCGTCATCAGTGGTGCCGGTGGGGCCTACTGGTACTACGCACGTGGAGGTACGGCGGACGCGGTGGATCATCCCGCCGGGCCGAGTGCCACGGCGACCGTAACGCGCGAAACCATTGCGGCGACGGAGCGCTTCGACGGCACTCTCGGCTACGGTGAGCCGAGCACCATAGCCGCGGGCAGCAGGGGAACCATCACGGCGGTCGCTGCGGAGAACTCGGCGGTAGCGCGCGGCACGGAGTTGTACCGGTTGAACGAACAGCCGGTGACGGCGCTGTTCGGCGAGATACCGATGTATCGCGACCTCGCACCCGGTGCTCAGGGAGTCGATGTCGAGCAACTGGAGGCCAACCTCGGCCGACTCGGTTACGGCGGCTACACCGTCGACGACGTGTACACAATGGCGACGGCGGACGCGGTTCGCGCGTGGCAGGAGGACATCGGAGCTGACGAATCAGGCGTGGTCGGTCGTGCTGACGTCGTGTTCGTGCCGGAGGCCGCCCGCGTCGACGCCCTGCACGTTGACGTCGGCACGCCGGTGAATCCAGGTGTACCGGTGCTCGACCTCACCGGCGCAAAGCAGACAGCGAGCGCGCAGGTGGACGTCGTGGACCGGGCTCTGCTGGCCGTGGGTACCCGTGTCACCGTCGAACTGCCCGATGGTGGCACGGTCGCAGGCAGGGTGGCATCTACCGAGATCGCCGCGACCGCGCAGGAAGGCGACGCCACCGGCTCAGGTCAGAGCGCGAGCGCGGGTGATGCGGTGGTGAACGTCGAGGTGGTGCTTGACAAGCAAATCGAAGGCGGGCTGCTGGGCTCCCCCGTCGAAGTCGTCGCGCGGTCCCAGGAGCGCGAGGACGTCCTCGTGGTTCCGGTGACGGCGTTGCTGGCCGTGGCCGGTGGTGAATACGGGCTGGAGGTTGTGCGGTCCAACGGAAGCACGTCGATTATCGAGGTGGAAACCGGTCTGTTCAGCGAGGGCAAGGTCGAGGTCAGCGGGCACGGTATCCAGGAGGGAACGGTTGTGGGGGTGGCGGGTCGGTGAGCACGCGAACACGGGTGGTGGCCGGCGATGTCGCCGGGAGGGCCGTCGTGGAACTGGAGGCTGTGTACCGTCTCTATCCGGGCTCACCGCCCGTTCGGGCGTTGGACGGTGTGAGTCTGCGCATCGAACACGGTGAGCTGGTCGGCATCGTGGGGCCTTCCGGCTCCGGAAAGTCGACGCTGCTGAACATTCTGGGCACGCTCGACCGGGCCGACTCCGGTTTCGTGCGAATAGCCGGGCATGACATCGCGAAGTTGCGCGACAGGCAGCTGTCCGCGTTGCGGGCGCGTCGGATCGGCTTTGTGTTCCAGCAATTCTTCCTGACACCCGGCAGGACCGCGCTCGACAATGTCGCAGACGGCCTGCTCTACGCCGGGGTCGCGATACGCGAGCGGCAGCAGCGGGCAAGGCACACGCTGGAGCTGGTCGGTCTCGGTGATCGCACTCACCACAAGCCGAACGAGCTCTCCGGTGGGCAGCGGCAGCGGGTCGCTGTCGCGCGGGCGCTGGTGGGGAAACCGTCACTGCTGCTCGCTGACGAGCCCACCGGCGCGCTGGATTCCGCGTCCGGCGCGGCCGTGCTGAACCTGCTGCACGAACTGCACGACGTCGGTACAACCGTTGTGGTCATAACGCACGACCACGATGTCGCCGCGCAACTGCCGCGGCAGGTGCATATGTTGGACGGGAACATCTCCTCGGACGACCGTCGCGACCGATCACCGCGCCGCCAGGATTCCACCGCAGTTGGCCATGTCGGGATGGTGCGGTCATGAGCACTCCAGTACCGGAGCCTTCCCGGCTGCGGCCGAGGGATACCGCGAGAGTCGCTGCGTCCGGGCTGCGGGGCCGGCCGCTACGTGCGGTGCTCTCGGCGCTGGGTATCGCCGTGGGGATCGCGGCTATGGTTGCCGTGGTAGGTATCTCCGCCAGCAGTCGCGAACGGGTGAACCAGCAGTTGGCTGCGCTGGGCACCAATCTGCTCACGGCCGCGCCCGGACAGTCCTTCACCGGCGAGGAGGTGAAACTGCCGCCCGACAGTGTCGAGATGGTGTCCAGGATCCCTGGAGTGACCTCGGTCAGCGCGGTTGGCGCCCTGCCCGATGCCGCCGTATATCGCAACGCGGGTATCGACAAGGACAAGACGAACTCGATCGCCGTGAAAGCCGCTCGCAGCGACTTGCTCGACACGGTGAGCGCCACCGTTCGGAATGGACGCTGGCTGGATGGAGCACTCTCGGCATACCCGACGGTGGTGCTCGGCGCGGACGCTGCGCGGCTGCTTGGCATATCGCGCACCGACGGCGGCATCGAGGTACTGCTCGGGGACAAGTGGTTCACCGTGGTCGGCGTGCTCGAGCCGGTTTCACTCGCGCCTGAGCTGGATTCGGCGGCGTTGATAGGTTGGCAGGCTGCCGCGGACCAGTTCGGCTTCGACGGTTCCCCAACGATGATCTACGAAAGGTCCGAAGACGCCGTCGTTGAGACGGTCCGGCAGCGGCTGCCTGCCACCGTTGACCCGGACAGTCCGGAGGAGGTCACGGTCAGCAGGCCGTCGGATGCGCTCGCCGCGCAGGCCGCCGCAGACGAGACGCTGACAACGCTGCTGCTGGCTCTTGGTGGGGTGGCGCTACTGGTCGGTGGGATCGGTGTGGCGAACACGATGGTGATCGCCGTGCTCGAACGGCGTTCGGAGATTGGCCTGCGGCGGGCATTGGGTGCGACCCGAGCGCATATCCGCCGACAGTTCCTTGGTGAGTCGGTTCTGCTTGCCGGCCTCGGCGGATGTGGTGGGGCTGTGCTGGGGGCAGCCGTCACCGCGACGTTTGCGGCAGGCCGCGACTGGCCGCTCGCGCTGCCGCTGTGGATACTCGTCGGTGCCGCGGGGGCGACCGTCGTCGTCGGAGCTCTCGCCGGAGCCTATCCGGCCGCTCGAGCCGCAAGGATGCCCCCGACAGCGGCTCTTTCCACAGTGTGAGCGTGCGTGGACTCCACGCCATGTGAGGTTCGGTGTACGCCGATATCGCGTCCGCGTACACCGAACCACCGCATGGTGGTAGCGCGCAGCGAGCAGGGAGTGGTCGTCGACTCGTGCCGGCGGTACGCACCGTGGTGAGAAGTGACCTCGGGAGTCCGATCGATTCCGACGCGGTAGGCGGATCAGGACAGGTCGCGTCCCGGCGCGCTTCGCGGCTGAGTTCTGGTGTTCGGTCAGAAATCGACGAACCCGATCAGCTCCGCCACAGAATCGGCTTCTCGTCGTAGTCGCCCCCGGAGTACTGGGCTCCGACGATCTCGTCCTCGGCGGCCGCGGCGTCGAGCTCACACGTCTCGAACTTCGCGCCGACCGTGTTGAACGAGTCCGGTGTGAGCATGGTCTTGCACTCGTCGATCGAGCCGGTGAGGAAGGTGCCCGTGGTGGAACCGTCCGAGAGGATGGCATCGACCTTCGGCGGGTTCTTGATGGTCAGGTCGGTGCCGCCCACGTTCTCGAGCGTGAAGCGCAAGTAGTACGGCTGCAGGCCGTCGGCGTCGGCGCCGTAGGCCTTGCGGAAAGCCTCGGTGTCGCCCGGCTCGACGGCGGTCACGCTGATGGAGACGTAGCCGTCCTGCCACGGCACCACCGCGGGCTGCCCGACCTTCAGTTCGGTGCCGGGTTCGGTGACGTTGTCCGGCACGACCGTGGTGGGTGCGGCCGACGTGGTAGAAGCCGTGGTGGCGGTGTCGCCGTCATCGGAAGAACCGCATGCGCTGATGGTGACCAGGCACAGGGCTGCTCCGCCGAACGCGATGTACTGCTTGATGCGCGGCACGGTGTTCCTTTCGATCGTCGGGAACCTGATTCTGGCGCAACCCATTTCCGGTCGATCGTCGAGGTGACCGGATGTGATCCAGGTCAACGCGGCCGGCATTTCGTGAGTGTCCACAATGCCTGAAAGGTCAGTCGGTCACCGCACCGCAGGTGATGTTGAGCGAGGTCGCCGTCATCGAAGCGGCCAGATCGGACGCCGCGAAGACGGCCGCGTTTCCCACGTCGGCGAACGTCGCCGCCCGCTTGAGCATCGTCTTGCCGACGATCATTTCCGTGATCGTCTCGCGTTCGGGAAGGTTGTCCGGCAGACCCTCGACGATTCCGCCGGTGTGCAATCCCAACACCCGGATCCCGTAGCCGCCGAGTTCCGCCGCCAGCTGGCGGCGGAGGAAGTCGACGGCGACCAGCGCCACCTGGAAGCCACCGATCCAGTAGTCGCGGATCGGCTCTCCGCCGCCGTCGCCGCCGAAGGTCAGTATGACGCCCGACCGCTGGCGGATCATGTGTCGCGCGGCGGCGCGTGTGGTGAGAAACGTCGACCGCGTCGCGATGCGGATCGGTTGTTCGAAGTCCTGGAGCGACATCTCGGCCAGTGGCGTGCCCTGCACGTCGGCGACATCGATGACGTTGACGGAGATGTCGATGCTGCCCGATCCTGCCGCGACAGCGTCGGCGTGTTCGTCCACCGCTGCCTCGTCGAGCGCGTCGACCACTGCCGTTTCGGCGTGACCGCCGTCGGCGACGACCCGGTCGGCGACCGCGTCGAGCGCACTCCGCGTGCGGCCGACGAGGTGGACCTTCGCCCCGTGTCCGGCGAACGCGGTGACGAGCGCGGAACCTACCTGTCCCGCCGCTCCGTAGACGATGGCGTTCTTGCCCTCCAACAGCATGGCGTACTCCCGGTCTGGTTCAGTGTTCGATTTCGGCGACGAGCCGCGCGAGCCACTCGTGCCATTCGGGTTGTTCACGAGCGGCGATCGTGTCTGCGTCCGCCCCGTACAGCCGCCCTGCCACGTTGATCGAGACAGTGACGGCGTCCATCGGAAAGCTGGACACGGCGAACAGGCCTGTGGTCGGCCACTTCGTTCGCAGCAGCACGAAGTAAGGCCCGATGTGCTCGATGATGCCCTGCGCCTGCGGGGCGTTCGCGGGGGTGTGAAAGGGCGCGCCGTCGGACAGTCCACCGAGTCCGAGCGAGGACTTGACGAGGCTGCCGATCTCCGCGCGGGCCGAAGCGGGTGCGCGGACGGGCTCGGTGAGGTCCAGCCTGGTCGCCGACATGCCGGGGAAGTGACTGACATAGGACCGCAGCAGCAGCAACGACATCCGCCAACCCGCGCCCGCTTCCTCCGCGATGTGGTCCCAGCCCTCGCCGTCGGCGTGGAAGGTGTTGACCACGCGAACCACGCAACTGCCCCGCTCGCGTGCCTGTATCAGGAACTCGGTCGCGATCACCGGCTCAGGTGGCTCGGCACGCTCGACGTAGGCGAACCGGTTCGGGGGGTCCCATTCGGTTACCGTTGCCGAGGCGTCCGGACCGAACGGTCCTCTGTGGATCTGCACGGCACCGCCCTGGCGCGGCTCGACGTCGGCTCGGAAGGACCATGCCGCGCTGCCCGAGGCGGTGGTGATCGCTTCCCACACCTGTTCCGGCGTGGCGGCGACCGCCATTTCCGCACTGGTGCTGTGGGCGTCGGGTTCGTCGGTCATGCGGCGTCCTTCGGTCTGGGATGGACGGCGACCAGGAGCCGTTGCCACCTACCGCCTTCCGCGTGCTCGTCGTGGTACTTCGCGGTGAGGCCGGATACGGCGGTGGCCAGTTCCTCGGCAAAGGCTGCGCGGTCGGCGGGTGTGGCGAAGCGGATGTCGGTGTCCAGCGCGAAGACGGGCACGGCCCGGTTCGCACGGGTCGCTCGACGCGCGAGCGCGCCGACTTCCCGTACGACTCTCGCGGCGAGCGCGATCAGGTAGGTAGCCGAGAGCCGGTCACCGTCGCGGGTGGTAGATCGCTGGGTGCCCAGCGGTTCAGGTGCCACCACGTACCCCGCGGCGGTGGCGACCAGCAGCCGCTCGGTGAGACCGCCCCAGGCTCGGGTCCGGGCCACCTCGACAAGGCCGTGCGATTCCAGCTGGCGCAGGTGGTAGTTGACCTTCTGCCTGCTGAGCCCTACCCGTGCCGCGAGCGTCGCGGCGGATGCGGGTTCGTGCAGTTCCGCGAGCAGCCGTGCCCGCACCGGGTCGAGTGCCACCACGGCGGCGGCCGGATCGGAGATCACCTCGATGTCCTGCATGACACCAAGAGAACTCTTGACAACTTAGTTTGTCAAGCGGCCGATGCCTGCCTGCTCCTGCCAGCCGACCCGGTAGTCGTAAAGCCATCGCATGCCTGCCTCACGGGGCTTGAAAAGCTTGAAGAACAACGGGAGGAGTTGCCGCATCACCGGACCGAGGGATTTGCCGCTGCCGTTGCGCTTGCCCTGCCGCACAACTCGCTCCACCCGGGTGCGGCGCAACCGCTCGTAGCAGCGGAACGCCGTGGGAATGTCGGAACTGTCGCGCAGACACTTGGCGAGGGTGACCGCGTCCTCGATGGCGAGCGATGCGCCCTGCCCGGAAGCCGGTGAGGTGGCGTGCGCCGCGTCCCCGACGATGATCATCCGGTCGCGATGCCAGCTCGGCACCTTCGGAAAGTCGTAGGTGCTCCAGCCCGCGAAGATCTCGGGGGATGCGGTGACCAGGTCGCGCGCGGGGCCGTCCTCGCTGGCGAAGAGTTCGAGCAGCTTGTCCCGCCACGGGATCCGTGCCAGTTCGGTTCGGGACAGCTCGCGTGGCTGTCGAGGATTGGCGAACCACCACACGTCGCCGCCCGGATGGCGGACGTAGGCGTAGAAGCACTGCCGTCCGAACACCATGTGCATGTGTCCGGGCTCGGTGTCGAGCGTGATCCCGCGCGCGTAGCCGCCCGCGTTGAGCAGCGGGACATATCGCGGCCCGGGTGCATCCGGATCGATGATCGTGCGGGTGGTTGAGCGCAGCCCGTCGGCACCCACCAGCAGGTCTCCGGTGGCGGTAGAGCCGTCGGCGAACCTGGCGACCACACCGTCGCGCTCGGCTTCCGCGGACACGAGTCGCTTGCCGTGTACGACGGATATGCCACGGCGGACGGCCTCGTCTCGCAGTGCGGAGTAGATCGCCGCGCGGGTGACCGTCTGGCTGACGGTGCCGTCCGGTAGTGGATCGCCCAGCTTGAACTCCGCGAACGGCTTACCGCCCATTCCGATGGACATCCTGGGCGTGTCGAACCCCTTGTCACGTACGACGGTGTGCAGGTCCAGTTCGCCAAGCGCGGCCAGACCGTTCACCGCGAGGGTGAGGAAGGCGCCGACTCCTTCGGCCGTCCGGTCGTACGCCTCGTACACCGTCGCGTCGATTCCGGCCTTGCGCAGTGCGATGGCCGTGACCGGTCCCGCGATCCCGGCGCCGATTACCAATGCTGAAATCATAGTATGACTATACATAAAATGACTATCATGCCAAGCGGCATTAGAGTTGGACCCGTGGCGAGGCGCACCGTTCGACGATCACCGCTGGCGCTCGTGCTGCTCTCCCTGCTGGCGGAGGAGCCGATGCACCCGTACCGGATGCACGAGCTGATCAAGGCACGCGGCAAGGATCGGATCGCCAATGTGGCGCAGCGCAACAGCGTCTACCAGACGATCGACCGGCTGCTGCGGCTGGAACTCATCGCCGTACGAGAGACAGCGAGGGACGAACGCCGTCCGGAGCGAACGGTTTACGAGATCACCGATGCGGGCCTGAACGCGTTGCGGACCTGGACCGCGGAGATGCTCGCGAGCCCAGCGCGGGAGTTCCCCGAGTTCCCGGCCGCGCTGTCCTCCCTCATGGTGCTCACGCCGGAGGAGGCCGGCTCCCGGCTTCGGCAGCGAGCCGCCGAACTCGCCGAATCGCTCGCCGAGGACCGCAGGGCGATGGCGGCCGCCCCGGAGCTGCCCCGGCTCTTCCTGCTGGACGAGGAGTACCAGATCGCGGTGCGGGAGGCGGAACTCGCGTGGGTGCGAGGCGTCCTGGAGGCGTTGCGCTCCGGTGAGCTGAGCTGGTCGCAGGAGTGGATCCGCGAGGTCGCCGAGAAGTTCGCCTGACACACACCTGCCCGGCCACCCGCGAAACGATCAGCTCTCGCAGCCGATCCCGTCGTCGTTGCCGTCGAAGCCGTGTGGGTCGCCTTCCTGCACGGGAAAGTCCCGTTCCTCGATCTGCGAACAGTCCAGATCGGGCGGGTAGGGGTAGCTGACACCGCCGGGTTCGGTCTCGGGCGGGGGCTGCGGAGCCGGTTGCGGCTCCCGCTCGCGCGTGTCGGAGGGCGGGCACGCTCCCCACAGTCCCGCTCGTGCCGACCTGGCCTGCTCGCCCGCGGCACTGATTCGTTGCCAGTGTCGGTCGTTGGGTTCGTAGCGGGTCGGCCGCGCATAGCCCTCGCTGACCAGCCTGAGGTTCACGAACACGCCTTCGTCGTTGTAGAGGTAGAGCAGGTAGCGGCCGTACCTGTCGCGCCGTTCCTGGTCGCGCTGCACCCACACCGTGCTGCCCTGCGGTGCCAGTTGCTCCAGCCGCGCCGTCGCCTCCGGGCCGTAGCACTGCCGCGGCTCGGTCGGGTGCTTGGTTTCCGGTGTGTCGATCTCAAGTAGCCGCACGTCCACCTGGGCCACGCTCGCCAGGATCGGGCCCGCGCTGACGGCGGCGATCTCGAGTGTGTCGCCGTCGACCACCCGCCGTACTCGTGCCTGCTGGACATCGTCGGGTACGCCTGCAGGAGCGGGCGCCACCGAGGCGGTGGGTGGGGCCGTGGTCGGCGGTGTGGTCTCGGCGGGCGTGGTGTTGCCGGGCTGGGCCGGTCGAGCCGGTGCCGTGGGTGTCGCCGTCTCGGCCGCGTCGTCGGGGGAGTCCTGTTGTGACGTTGCCGATGCCAGCCCCACCAGCACCACAAGCACACCCACCCAGGCGAGGATCGACAGTCCGGCTGCTCGGCCCGGACGTTGCCTGGCCGCATACCACCTGCGAACCGGGCTCCGCGGGATCAGTGCCAGCACGCCGAGGACGATCGACGCGAGGAAGAACAGGACGATCACAGCGGCCATGGCCCACGCTCCTCGACTGTCCGCAGTGGCGATGCCATACCAACGGCATACCCGGGCATGCGGTAATCCAGCCAACGTGAGGTGCCGGGGTCGAAGTCTCAGAAAAAGCTCTTGCTTTGTACCCCTACCCCGTATAGGAATATACGAGCGATCGAGGGGAAAGGGTTGCAGTGATGTCGAACGTCCACCAGCACGCCACCGCGTCGAACGAAGAGCACGGGTCGCACGCGGGTCATGATCAGCATTCGGCGGATGCCGATCACGCCGATCACGCCGATCACGCTCACCACGGGAGCCATGGTCACCACGGGAGCCACCCGGCAACCTGGGGCGTGGCGGCGTCGGCCACATTGCACTGCCTCACCGGGTGCGCCGTCGGCGAGATTCTCGGCATGGTGATCGGCACCGCGCTCGGTTGGAACGCCGCCGCGACCATCGTGCTGGCCGTGGCGCTGGCGTTCTTCTTCGGCTACGCGTTCAGCATGCGGGGCGTGCTCAGGGCGGGGGTCGGTTTCAAGCAGGCTCTGAAGGTCGCGTTGGCGGCGGACACCGTATCCATCGCCGTGATGGAGATCGTGGACAACGGCGTGATGGTCGCGGTGCCGGGAGCCATGGAGGCAGGACTCGGTACGGTGCTGTTCTGGGGAGCGCTCGCGTTCGCCTTCCTGGTGGCCTTCCTCATCACGATGCCGGTGAACAAGTGGCTGATCGGGCGCGGGCGCGGGCACGCCGTCGCGCACGCGTACCACCACTGAGCCCAAGGCGGTGGCGGCGGCTCTGAAGACCGCCGCCACCCGCGACGCTCCGGCCGGATCGCCCCGCGAGCCATCTGGTTCACTGTGCTACTTATGCGCACACTGGTCGTGCTCGCGGCGGCGGCCGCATTACTGGCAGCTTGCTCGGGCGAGCAGCCCACCGCCGAGTCCTCCAACACCACGGAGCCGAGTTCACCCGCGGTGGAGCTACCGCCCGATCCGGAGCCCGCGGTGGAAGGGCCGTGCCCGTACCTGGAGACCGACCTCGTGTCGCGGGCCAACGGTCAGCGAGTGGCGCGGGTTCGGATCTCCAACGATGACCCGTACCCGGCGTGCTTCTTCTACCGGCCGGACGGCGGTCTCCAGCTCACCGTCCGTGTCTATGTCGGGGAGCCCGGCATCGCGACCGCGTTGGTCGACAAGGCGGCACCGGTGGACACGTCGAACCCCACCGAGCAGCCTCCTGGCTGGGAGGGCGGCTACGAGTCGACCGACAAGGGTGCCGTCTACGCGGTCTCCAAGGGTGACACGGCCGTGATCGTGTCGACGAATCAACAACAGAGCGTGAAGGCTCGGTCGGTAGCCACCGAGGCAATATCGGCGCTCGGGACCTAAGCGTGACGGCAAGATACCACTGCGTGCAGGCCAAGTTGATCTTGTACTACTCTTTCCCGCACGTGTAGGCAGCAAGTAACCGGCGTCACCCATACGGGCACGCCGGAGCTGCTAGCGAACCGTGCGACACCCGATCGTTGATCTCGACATGACGAAGGATAGGAATCCGTGGCTGACACCCTGAAGGAAATCCTGCTCGACTCCAGCCGGCGCCCGACCGTCGTGGCGGACCTCGAAAAGCTGATCGACGAAGAGGTCGCGGACAAGAGCGGCGTCTCCGGCACCGTCATCAAGACCGGCTTCTCGGCCGTGAAGAAGATCAAGCCGGGCATCATCGGCTCCGCCGTCGACAGCCTGCTCGACGACTTCGCCAACGCGCTCGAGCCCATCTACGCCGACTTCAAGGCCAGCGGCGGCAGCGACTTCGGCTCCTACCTGCCGACCAGGTCCAGCGAGGCAGCCGACGCGCTGCTCTCGGTCACCGACGCCCGCGCGGAGAAGAGCAGCCGCGACAGCATCAAGAAGGTCTACAGCAAGCTCCGCCCGAAGGGTAAGGAGAACGTCGAGGAGGCACTGCCGCGCCTCGGCAAGCTGATCGACAAGCACGCCGCCGCCTGACGGCTGCCTACCCAGCCCGAGGCCGCCGAGCTCACCGACGCCCAGCGCGACGATGCTCGGCGGCCTCGGTGTGTTCGGGGCTAGCCCTTGCTCTGCTGCTGCCCGTCACCGCGCGCCGACGACTTGGCCGAGGACGCCTTGCGTTCGGGGCTCGCCGAACCTGCGGTCGACGATGCGGGTTCGGCGGCGGAAGCAGGCCGTGAGGAAGTGGGCAGGTCTGTGCTGCGCGGCGGTGCGGGCGCCACGGGCTCCTCCCGCTGCGGCCGGGTCAGGTAGCCGACAGCGGCCACGAGGGCACCGATACCTAGCAGCCACGGCCACCGCCTGCGCTTCTTGCTCTCACCCCTGGCCGCTACCTTCGCCTCGGCCATGGCCGCCTTGAACTCCTTCTTGGCGTTCTTGAAGTCGCGCTTGGCCCTGCGCTTGGACTGGCCCGCCGACCTCGCCGCCTGGATCGCGGCCTTTCTCGCCTTACGGGTGGGCTCCCGCAGTTCCTCGCGCCGCTCGGCAGCGACCTTGCGGGCGTGTTGCGTGCTCTTGGCTACTTCCTTGCGGGTACGCTCCGCCCTGCGTGCCAGTTCCTTGCGCGCCCGGCGGGAGCTCTGGGCCCACTCCTTGCGTGCTGCCTCCGTCCCCTCGGCAAGCCTGTGCTCGGCGAGCTGTGCTGCCTGTGTGGCCACCTCGGCCCCCACCTTGCCGACCTCACGGGCCCGGCTCTTCAGCGCACGCGAGCTGGTCCTGAACGAGTCACCGGCCGTCTCCTTGGTTCGAGCCATCGCCTCCACCTCGTCGATCGTTGATCCAGCTGTGTCGTGTTTGTGACCCATCCTGCCCCTTTCCTGGCCATCTCGCCGTGGATGGCACGATGATTCGCGTGACTGAAAACAACGAATCCCTCAGTGGCACGAAGCTGAAGGCCACCCTCCACACCAATCGTGGTGACATCCGGCTGAACCTTTTCCCTGATCACGCGCCCAAGACCGTCGCGAACTTCACGGGGTTGAGTGAGGGCACGAAGGAGTACACCCAGCCCAACGCCAAGGGCGAGAAGTCGGGCCCGTTCTACGACGGTTCCATCTTCCACCGGGTGATCGACGGATTCATGATCCAGGGAGGTGATCCGACCGGCACTGGGCGTGGCGGACCCGGTTACAAGTTCGGTGACGAGTTCCACCCCGAACTGCAGTTCAACCGCCCGTACCTGCTGGCCATGGCGAACGCGGGCCCCGGCACGAACGGGTCGCAGTTCTTCATCACCGTCGCTCCGACCCCTCACCTGAACTTCAAGCACACCATCTTCGGTGAGGTCGCCGACCAGGAGTCGCGCGACGTGGTGGACGAGATCGCACGGACCGCTACCGGGCCTGCCGACAAGCCGCTCGAGGACATCGTTATCGAGCAGGTGAGCATCGAACGCGGCTGACCGGGCGCGAACAACGGGTAGGTTGGAAGCGGACGCGGTGGTTCCCCGCCGCGTCGTCCAGCCATGACCGCGGACCGCGAGGATCATGACCCAACCTCCGCACCCCCCACCGTACGAGCAGCAGCCACAGCAGGCGGCGCTGCCCGGTTGCTGGTGGCATCCGAACAGGCAGACCGGCCTTCGTTGCGTCAGATGTGACCGGCCTGCCTGTCCCGACTGCCTGCGGGAGGCGTCGGTCGGCTACCAGTGCATCGACTGCGTCCAAGCCGCCAGCCAGGAACACCGCGCGAGGGCCACGCAGTACCGCCGCGCGGGTTACGGCGCGAGAACCGTGGCGGGCGCCCGCGTGTCGCAGCGACCGGTGGTCACCCCGGTGCTCATCGCGCTCAACCTGCTCGTTTATGTCCTCACCGCCGTGCAGGCGCAGGACTTCATGCGCAACGACGTCTCGCGGCTGTTCAACGACGGCGTGTTGTGGCCGGTGGGCATCGCGGCCGCCGACGAGTGGTGGCGGTTGGTCACCTCGGGTTTCCTGCACTTCGGCCTGCTGCACATCGGCATGAACATGCTCGCGTTGTGGATACTCGGCCGGGACCTCGAACTGCTGCTCGGCAAGGTCAGATTCCTGGCTGTCTACTTCGTTTCGATGCTCGGCGGGTCGGCGGCGGTGTTCGCCTTCGGCGCCGTGAACACCGGAACCGCGGGCGCATCCGGTGCCATCTACGGCCTGATGGGCGCGATCCTGGTAGCCGTGCTGCGCCTTCGGCTCAACCCGACGGCCGCGATCGGCATCATCGTGCTGAACGTGGTGCTCACGATCTCCATCCCGGGGATCTCGCTGCTCGGTCACCTCGGCGGGCTCGTCGTGGGTGCGCTGGCGATGGTGGCGATGGTGTATGCCCCCGCCAAGAACCGCGCGACCTACCAAACCGTCGCGATACTGCTGCTTACCGCCGCCATCGCCGGGCTCGTGCTGTATCGCTACGCGCAGTTGTCGGCACAGTTGCTGCAGTAAGCCCCCGCTGCCGCGGGACTTCAGGCGGGGCGCAGCGCGAGCAACTCCTCGTGCACGTCACGGGGGTCGGCGCCCAGTTCCGTCCAGCCGAGCACCACGAGGTCGGGCGATTGCAGGTCGAGCGGTTCGACCTCGAGCACGGTCACCTCGCGGCCGAAGCGCCTGACCGTCGACAGCGTCAGTCGCACCTCGTGCCAGCCGAACCGGCGGGTGCCGCTGAGGGTGCGCACCAGCAGGCCGGTGCCGTCGGCGGTCAGCCGTGGCCGAAGGAGGGTGCCGTGCAGGGCGGCGGCGAGCAGCGCCAGCGCCGCCACCGTGAGCAGCAGCGTGCCCGGCCGATCGCCGAAGCGCACCGACAGCACCGCACCTGCCGTTGCCGCGACAGCCAGCACCCAGCCCGCGCCGACCAGACCGGCACGCGGTGCCCAGCTACGGGCCGAGTTATCCACAGGCTTCATCCACAGTGGGGATTAATCACACCGTTGTCATTCGGTGTCAAGCCGCCGTTTCGACGATCGAAACCTCTCAACGCCAGCGCATTGTCATGAGCAGGCCGGTGACGATCAGCGCGAATCCGATCGCGAAGTTCCAGTTGCCGAGCTCCAGCATGAAACCGATCTTGTCCCCGGCCAGGTAGTTCACGACCAGCCAGGCGAGTCCGAGGAGCATCAGCCCGAACATCACGATCTTGTAGATCGGGTGGGACGGCCCAGCCGCGCGCACCTTGACCGGCGTGCGGCGATCGGCCGGCGGCGTGTACGCCGTCTTCTTGCGGACCTTGGACTTGGGCATGGGAGTCCTCGCGTACTGTCGGGCAAAATCCTGGGGCAGTGCGAAACCGCCGCTTTCTGAACACGTTAACGTAATCAGGCAGGTGCTAGAACCGGGGAGCGAGCGCCGCACCAGCAGATCGTTATCGCGGGCATCCGCTCGTGCCCGAGGAGGAGCTCTCTTGTCGAGGTACGAGGAACCAAAGACTCACCAGATCGCCCGCCCGGATTTCGGGGGCCGCCAACCGGCAGGGCTTTCCGAGCAGGCGACACAACGGATGCGACCGGTCGCGAGATCAACTCCACCACCTCGCAGGCCGACCGGACCGCCCGCGCCACCGTCCAGCAGCGGCGACGGCAGGGGCCGGGTGGTAGTGCGAACCATCGGAGAGATCCTCATCACGTTGGGGATCGTCGTCCTGCTGTTCGTGGGCTACGAGCTCTACGTCACGAACTGGATGTCCGCCCAGTTGCAGCGGGAGGCGAGCGCGGCGCTCGACGACCGCTGGCAGCAGGAGCGTCAACTGCACGCGGGACCCATCGACGGCGAGGCGTTCGCCCGCATCTACATCCCGTCGTTCGGCGCCGACTGGGGTTTCACCATCCAGGAGGGCACCGACGCCGCGGCACTGGAAGTGGGCCCAGGCCACTACAAGGGATCGGCCCTGCCCGGCGAGCCGGGCAACTTCGGTGTCGCGGGCCACCGGGTGGGCAAGGGCGCGCCGTTCAACGACCTGGACCTGCTGAACTCGTGCGACGCGATCGTCATCGAGACGGTGGACAGCTTCTTCGTCTACCGCGTGCTGCCGATGAGCGACGAGATCGACGGCTGGGGCCAGGGTCGAGCGCGCGACCCCAGGTGCGCCGACGTCGAGCCGCTGCGCGGCGAGGCCTACAGCAGCACTGTCGGGCGGCGAATCGTGCTTCCCGATCGCGGTGACGCGGTCGCGCCGGTCCCGTACCGGCCCGCAGACGTGCTGCCCAAGGCCTCGCAGGCGTCCCTGCTGACGCTGACCACCTGCCACCCGCAGTTCTCCGACCGCGAGCGCATGATCATCCACTCGGTGCTGACGAACCAGTTCAAGAAGCAGCCGGGCGCGAGTTACGAGGACCTGCTGCGAGAGATCGGAGAGGCCTGATGTACGGCTGGATCTGGCGGCACCTACCCGGCCCCGTCGGCGTGCGGGCTGCCATCGCCGCGACGCTGGTGCTCGGCGTCGTCGCGTTACTGATGCTGGTGGTCTTCCCCTGGTTGGAGCCGATGCTTCCGTTCAACCAGGTGGCGGTCAACGGCGAGTGATGGCAGCACGGCGCGAATCCCGTGCCTGCCCGCCGCTAGGCTGTCGACATGCGCGTACTCGTCGTCGACAACTACGACAGCTTCGTCTACAACCTGGTGCAGTACCTCGCCCAGCTCGGCGCGGACTGCACGGTGTGGCGCAACGACGTGGTGGAGCTCGACCGGGTTCGTGATTTCGACGGCGTGCTGATCTCCCCCGGACCCGGCACACCGGAGCGGGCGGGCAGCAGCATCGACGTCGTGCACCGTTGCGCGGCCGACGGCGTCCCACTCCTCGGTGTGTGCCTTGGCCACCAGGCCATCGGCGTCGCGTGGGGCGCGACGGTCGACAGGGCGCACGAACTGCTGCACGGCAAGACCAGCCGGGTCCGGCACAGCGGCACCGGCGTGCTCGCCGGGCTGCCGGACCCGTTCACGGCCACCAGGTACCACTCGCTGACGGTCCTGCCCGACACCATCCCGGACGAGTTCGAGATCACCGGCCGCACCGACTCCGGCATCGTGATGGGTATGCGGCACAGGGAACTTCCGGTCGAGGGTGTGCAGTTCCACCCCGAGTCGGTACTCACAGAGGGCGGTCACCGGATGCTCGCCAACTGGTTGGGCTACGCGGGCCACCCGGTGCCGGAAGGCGTGGTGACCGAGCTGGAGCAGGCCACCCGCGCGTTGCAGCGGGCGGCCACCGCCGCTGCCTGATCCACCCGTTCGGGCGGACCAGGCAGCGGACCCGCAGCTCAGCCGCCCGGACCGGGCAGGTCGAAGGTCGGCCTCGACTGTGACGTCTCCGTCGACCCGTCCTCGTCCTCGCCGATGTAGAGCGTCACCGTCTGGCTCTTGGTGATCGTGCTGCCTGGTGAGGGGTCGGTGTTGGTGACCCTGCCGACGAAGTCGGAGTCGCTGACCTTCTCGGTCTTGGTCTTCACCGAGCCGCTCCAGCCGGCATCACGCAGCGTCGCCAGCGCCTGGTCCTGGGTCATACCCCGCAGGTCGGGCATCTGGATCTGCTGCTCCGCGCCGTTGGACACCTCGAGGGTGATCGTGGAGCCCTTCGCCACGCTGCCGCCGTTGGGTCGCTGGTTCACCACGGTGCCCGCAGGCTGGTCGGAGTCGACATCCGAGCGGCTGACCTGGAAGCCCGCGGCCTCCAGCCCCGCCTTGGCCGCGTCGAAGCTCTCACCGGTGAAGTCGGGAACCTCGACCAGCTCCGGCTCGACCCCGACGGTGATCTTGACGGTGCGGCCCTGCTCCACCTTGGCGTCCGGTTTGGGGTCCTGTTCGACCACCTTGCCGTACTGGTTCGGGTCCTCCACCTCGACCTCGGCGATGTCCTGGTCGAGCACCAGATTCGCCTGCTTGAGCTTCTGCTCGGCCTCGTCCCTGCTGAGCCCGGTCAGGTCGGGCACGGCCACCTTCGCGGGCGGCGTGCCGACGCGAAGCGTGATCTGGGATTCCAGCGGCACCTGCTCGGTGGCCTGCGGATCGGTGCTGATCACCTTGCCGATCTGGTCGGGTGAGCAGGCAGGCTCTCCACTGACGTCGTCGCGGCAGACGACCTTCTCCTCCGCGAAGCTGCTGAATCCGGCGGCCCGCAGCTCGCGCTTGGCCTGCTCGACGGTCTTGTCCCTGACATCGGGCACGGTGGCCAAGGACGCCTCGCTGCTGAACGCGCCTGCCAGCCACATCACGAACACCACGAGCGCCACACCGAGCAGGGTGAGCAGCGCTATCAGCAGGCCGCGCTTCCTGCGCCTGCGGCGGTCGGCTTCCTCGTCGTCGTAGCCGTTGGGGTCGTAGTCGTCGAACGGGTCGCCCTGCTGCCCACCCGCGCCGAGCACCTGGGTGCGCTCGTCGTCGGACATCACCATGGGGGCGGCCGGTCGCTGCCCCGACAGCGTCCGCACCAGGTCCGAGCGCATCTCGGCGGCCGACTGGTAGCGGTTGGCCGTGCCTTTCGACAGCGCCTTCAACACCACGGCGTCGAGCTCGGGGGAGACCGCGGGGTTGACCGCGGACGGCGGCCTGGGGTCCTCCCTGACGTGCTGGTAGGCGACAGCTACAGGGGAATCGCCTGTGAACGGCGGCTCGCCCGTGATGAGCTCGTAGAGCACGCAGCCCGCGGCGTAGACGTCGCTGCGAGCGTCCACCTGCTCACCGCGTGCCTGCTCGGGGGAGAGGTACTGGGCGGTCCCGATGACCGCGGCCGTCTGCGTCATGGCGGCCTGGCCGTCGTGAACGGCGCGGGCGATACCGAAGTCCATGACCTTGACCGCGCCGTTGCGGGTGATCATGACGTTGGCGGGCTTGACGTCGCGGTGCACGATGCCGTGCCGGTGCGAGAAGTCCAGGGCCGCGCAGACGTCGGCCATGACCTCCATGGCCCGCTTCTGCGACATCGGCCCTTCGGTCTTGACGATGTCTCGTAGCGTCCTGCCCTCGACGTACTCCATGACGATGTAGGGCAGCGGGCCGTACTCGGTGTCGGCCTCGCCGGTGTCGTACACCGCGACGATCGCCGGATGGTTCAGTGCGGCCGCGTTCTGTGCCTCCCGGCGGAACCGTTCCTGGAACTGCGGGTCCCGCGCGAGGTCGGCACGCAGGATCTTTACCGCAACCTCCCGGCCCAGTCGCACGTCATGACCATGGTGGACCTCGGACATGCCACCGTAGCCGAGCGTCTCGCCCAGCTCGTAGCGGTTTGAGAGCAGTCGGGGTGCGCTCATTGCCTGGTGCCGTCCCATTCCGTCAGTCTGCTTCCCACGCGGGCGTGATCACGTAGCCGGGGCGCCGCCGAGGCAGGTCGCTTCCACGCAGCGCGAACCGGAGACCGGAGTCCGGGGTCACGGGGCCTTCGGTCGGTGCGTGTACGCGGTGCACGTCCACTGTCGGATCTCACCTGCGGTTCTCCATAGGAAGTGTGCCCATCATGCCTTGTCCGCCGTCTGCATCGGGTGAACGCCCACCATTGTTCGACCAGTTGTCCTCGACGCCGGTCGAGCCGCCCTCGCCACCGGGTGTGCGACCGTCACCGCCGGTAGGCAGCACCACCGTCAGCAGCACGATCACGAGCGCGACCAAAAGCACGAACGCCAGCCCGAGAAGTATCCACGCTCCCGAAAACCGGCGGCGTTGACCCGTCACTGTGAGGGGTGTCGCGACGGGTGCGGAAGCCGGTCCTACCGGCCGCATCGACGGGTGAGAGCTGGGACCGACCGGTGTCATGGCGGCGGACGGCACAGGACCACTCGTTGGTGTGATGGGATTCACAGTAGGGGTCACGTATCCGGCGCTGACCAGACCGGACGGAGGCGGTAGCGGGTGGCCCGCGCGCACGGCGGCGACCGCGCCTGCGAACTCGCCGCCGCTGGCATAGCGCTGCCGCGGGTCCTTGACCAGTGTGGCCTCGATCACGGCTCGCGCCCCTGGTGGCACGTCGGGCGGCAGTGGCGGCGGGATGTCCCTGATGTGCATCATCGCGACGCTGACGGCGTTCTCCGAAAGAAACGGCCGGTGGCCCGCCAGGCACTCGTAGCCACACACGGCCAGCGAGTACACGTCGCTGGCGGGTTCGGCGTCGTGGCCGAGTGCCTGCTCAGGGGCGATGTAGTGGGCCGTCCCCATGACCATTCCCGATCGGGTGACCGGTGCGGCGTCGGCGGCCTTCGCGATGCCGAAGTCGGTGAGCTTCACCGTGCCCGTCGCCGTGACCAGGATGTTCCCAGGCTTGACGTCACGATGCACCAGGCCTCGCTCGTGCGCGGCCTGTAGCGCCCGCCCCGCCTGCTCCAGGATGTCGAGCGTGCGGTCGGCCGGGAGACGCCGCTCGCGAGCGAGGATCGCGGCCAGTGGCTCGCCCGCCACCAGTTCCATCACCAGGAACGCGATCGAGTGCTCACCGGCCTGCGTCTCGCCGTAGTCGTGCACCGCCGCGATGCCGTGGTGGTTGAGCGAGGCCGTGGTGCGCGCCTCGGTACGGAAGCGATGCAGGAACTCCGCGTCGCCGGACAACTCGGCTTTGAGGATCTTCACCGCCACGGTCCGGTCGAGCCGCGTGTCGCTGGCTTCCCAGACCTCCCCCATTCCGCCGACCGCGATGCGTCCGGAGAGGCGATACCGCTCCGCGATCAGTTGTCCGGACGACAGCATCGCCTCACCCGGCTCCGAGTGCGGCGGCGATGGTGGCCCTGCCGATCTCGGCGGCCACGGTGCCGCCGGTGGCGGCCAGCCCCCGGTTACCACCGGACTCGACGATCACGGCGATGGCCACCTTGGGATCGTCGTAGGGAGCGAAGGCGGTATACCAGGCGTGCGGCGGCGTCGCCTTCGGATCGGAGCCGTGCTCGGCGGTTCCGGTCTTCGAGGCGATCTTCAACGAGGAGTCCTTGCCACCACCGCTGGTGTTCGCCTCCGAAGCGATCATCATGTCCCGCAACACGGCGGCGTTCTCCGCCGACAGCGCGGGCTCGCCGGTGAGTTCCTCGGGGCTGAACTCCTCGATGGTGGAAAGATCCGGCGCCAGCAGCGCCTTCACCAACTGGGGTTTCATCGCGACGCCGCCGTTGGCGACCGTGGCTGACAGCAACGCGTCCTGCAGCGGCGTGAGCCGGACATCGCGCTGCCCGATCCCGCTTTGGTACAGCGCGGCCTGGCTCTCCAAGTCGCCGAGCCCCGATGGCACGACGTTCATCGGAATCTGCAGGTCGGACATGCCGATACCGAAGTTGGCCGCGGTCTCCTCCAGCTTTTCCTTGCCGAGTTGACCCGCGATCTCGGCGTAGGCGGTGTTGCACGAGTAGGCCAGCGCGTCGGCGAGAGTGTCACCGGGGCAGGTGTTGCCCGCGAAGTTCTCGAGGGTCGTGCTGGTGCCCGGCAGCGTCACGTTCGAGGCCGTGGTCACCTCGGTGTCGGCAGTGGCGCCGTTCTCGAGCGCGGCCGCCGTCGTCACGATCTTGAACGTGGAACCGGGAGGGTAGGTCTCACGGATCGCCCGATTCAGCATCGGATTCGCCGGGTCGTTGTTGAACGCCTCCCACGCCTGCTGCTGCTTCTCCGCGTCGTGCGAGGCCAGCTTGTTCGGGTCGTAGGAGGGGGTGGAAACCATTCCGAGGATGTCGCCCGTCTTGGGATCGAGGGCGACGACCGAGCCGGTGTATCCGTTGGCGACCATGGCCTGGTGCGCCGCTTCCTGAACCGCGGGTTTCACGGTCAGTCGCACGTTGCCGCCTCGGGGGTCCCTTCCGGTGATCATGTCGGAGAGCCTGCGCACGAACAGCCTGGGATCGGAGCCGTTGAGGAACTCGTCCTGGGCTCGCTCGAGCCCGCCCGCGCCGTAGAGCACCGAGTAGTAGCCGGTGACCGGCGCGTACAGCGGACCGTTGCTGTAGGTGCGCCGGAACTGCAACGTGTCGTCCGTCGGCTCCACACCGGCCAGCACCTGACCAGCCTCATCGGACACGATCTTGCCGCGCTCGCGGGAGTACTCGTCGAGCAGCACCCGCGCGTTTCGCCCGTCGCTGCGGTAGTCGTCGGCACGGACCACCTGGATGTAGGTGGCGTTGGCCAGCAACAGCGTCACCATGACGAGCATCGCGATGCCGACCTTGCGCAGTGGTGTGTTCACTGCTGCCTACCCCCTTCGCCCACGGCGCCGTCCGGCTGACCTTGTGCGGGTGGACGCTGCACCATCACCGTGTGCGCCTCCGCCAGCGGAGCCTGCGACTGCGGCCGTGGCCGCGCGGGCTGTTGCGGCCGCCGTGCCGCGTCGGAGATCCGCAGTAGCAGCGCGATCAGCACGTAGTTGGCCAGCAACGAGGAACCGCCCGCGGAAAGGAACGGTGTGGTGATGCCGGTCATGGGGATCAGCTTGGTGACACCGCCGACGATCACGAACACCTGCATGATGATCGTGAACGACAACCCGCCGCCGAGGAGCTTGCCGAAGGTGTCGCGCACGGCGAGCGCGCTGCGCATCCCACGCATCGCGAGCAGCAGGTAGACCATCAGGATCGCGCCGAGACCGACGAACCCGAGTTCCTCGCCGAGTGCGGCGGAGATGAAGTCGGTGCTGGCCTCCGGGACGGTTTCCGGCCTGCCGGAGCCGAGACCGGTACCGAACACCCCGCCCGTGCCGAGGCCGAAGAGCCCCTGCGCGATCTGGTACCCGCCGCCCGCGTCGTTGTACGTGGCCAGCGGGTCGATCCAGTTCGCGACGCGCTGCTGCACGTGTGTGAAGAGCTGGTAGGCGATCAGCGCACCGACGAAGAACATGGTCAGCCCGACGACCACCCAGATCACGCGCTCGGTGGCGACGTAGAGCATCATCAGCACGATGCCGAAGAACAGCAACGCGGTGCCGAGGTCCTTCTCGAACACGAGAATGCCGAGGCACACAACGGCCGCGATGATGATCGGGCCGAGGTCGCGTGCTCGCGGCAGTTCCACGCCCATGATGCGCTTGCCCGCCGTCATGAACAGATCCCGCTTCGCCACCAGGAACGAAGCGAAGAAGATCATCAATAGGATCTTGGCGAACTCGCCGGGCTGGATGGAGAAGCCGGGCAGCTTCAGCCACACCTTCGCGCCGTTGACCTCGGAGAGCGAGCTGGGCAGCAGCGCGGGCAACGCCAGCGCCACGATGCCGATCAGTCCGAACGTGTAGGCGTACCGGGTCAGCGTGCGGTGATCCGAGACGATCAGCAGCACACCGAGGAACAGCGCGAGGGCGAGCACGGTGAACAGCACCTGCCGCGGCGCGTTCGACGTGATCTCCTCGCTGAGCGCGAGCGCCTTCTGCTCGCGCGCCAGGTCGATGCGGTAGATCATCACCAGACCCAGGCCGTTGAGCAGTGCCACGCACGGCAGGATCAACGGGTCGGCGTACGGCGCCCAGCGGCGTACGGCGAGGTGCGCGACGGCGAAGATCGCCAGGTAGGCCAACCCGTACCAGATCAGCGAGAATGACAGTTCGCGTTCCTGGTTCGCCTGCACGAGCATGAACGCCGACGTGACGATCACCGCCGCGAAGGCGAGCAGCCCCAGTTCGGTGCCTCGTCTCGTCGGCAACTCCCGTGGCGGGTTGGTGGTGTACACATCGGCCGCCCCCGACATCGCTGCGGGTTGAGCCATCAGTTACCGCCTGCGCTGGGCGCCGGGCGGCAGTCCACGCCCGGTCGCTGTCCGCCCTCCGGCTGTTGTGCCGCTGTCGTCTCGGTCGGTTGCTGCGACGAGCCGCCCTGCTCTATCCCGCCGGGCCCACCGCCCTGCGGCTGGCTGGTGTCGCAGATCTCGAGCATGTTGTTCCGACGGAGGGTGTCGATGTAGTCGCGCGACTCCGACAGCCCGTCACGCTTGACCCCGTTGCGAACCGCGACACGCGCGTCCTGCTGCAGGTCTTGAACCCGCAGCGGCTCGCACAACGACGCACCGGGCGGGCAGGAGCCTTCCGAAACCCGGTGCAGGTCGAAGCCCAGGATGCTGCCGGGAACACCCTGGAAGATGACGACTTCCTGGTTGGTACCGACACCGACGTAGTACTGCCTCAGCACGAAGTAGCGGGTGGCGATCACGGCCGCCGCGAGCAGGATCAGCGCGAGCCCGAAGGCGACGAGCAGCCGGATCCGCTTACGGCGCTTCGCTTTTGGGTCCGGTGCCTGTTCGGCCTGCTCCGGCTGCTGCTGGGGCGGTGGCGGTGGCGCGGTGAGCGCCCTCGCCCGCGCGGCGGGCGAGTCACCCTGGTGGCCCTCGTCGCTGCCGTCGCCCGCGGCACCGCCGACGATGGGTGCGTCCTCACCGAAGTCCACGTCGACGACGTCGGCGATGATTACCGTGACGTTGTCCGTGCCGCCGCCCTTGAGCGCCAGCTCGATCATGCGGTCGGCGCATTCCTGCGGATCGGGGATGCGCATGGCCTCGGCGAGGGTCTCGTTGCTGACCATCCCGGACAGTCCGTCGGAACACAGCAGGTACCGGTCGCCCGCGCGAGCCTCCCGCACGGTGAAGCTGGGCTCCACCTCGTGCCCGGTGAGCGCCTTGAGCAGCAGTGACCGTTGTGGGTGGGTCGCGGCCTCGTCCTCGGTGATGCGGCCCTGTTCGAGCAGTTCGTTGACGAAGCTGTCGTCGCGGGTGATCTGCGAGAACTGCCCGTTGCGTAGCAGGTAGGCACGCGAGTCGCCGACGTGCACGAGGCCGAGTCTCGATCCGGAGAACAGCACGGCGGTGAGCGTGGTGCCCATTCCGTCGAGGTCGGGATCGTTCGCGACGAGTTCGGAGATCGCCTGGTTGCCCTGGTGTACCGCCTCACGCAACTGCGTGACCAGGTCGTCGCCGGGCTCGTCGTCGTCAAGGGGGGCCAGCGAGGCGATGACCACCTTGCTGGCGACCTCACCGGCGGCATGGCCACCCATGCCGTCTGCGAGTGCGAGCAGGCGCGGGCCGGCGTAAACCGAGTCCTGGTTGCTCGAACGGACCAGGCCACGGTCACTGCGGGCCGCGTAGCGAAGGACGAGAGTCATGGGCGAAGCTCGATCACCGTCTTGCCTATCCGGATTGGGACGCCGAGTGGAACTCGGAGGGGTGCAGTGACCTTAGCCCGGTCCAGGTAGGTCCCGTTCGTCGAGCCCAAATCTTCCACATACCACTCGTTACCTCGCAGTGAAAGCCGGGCGTGCCGGGTGGAGGCGTAGTCGTCGTCGAGGACAAGGGTCGAGTCGTCCGCCCGCCCGATCAGAATCGGCCTGCCGTCCAGGGCGATCCGGGTTCCGGCAAGCGCACCATGGGTGACCACCAGTTGCCGTGGCGTCTTGCCACCGCGCGGCCGCTTCTCCTTTCCGCGCCGAAAGCTCGGCACATTGACGCGCAGCCCGGATGCCGCGTAGAGATCCGAGCGCACCACGCGCAACGCGGCGAACACGAACAGCCAGAGCAGCAGAAGAAACCCCGCTCTGGTGAGTTGTACGACCAGCTCCGGCACCTGTTGTGTCAGCTCCCGCCTTTTCGCGCCCATCCCGTGGCGCCGTGCTCTTCTCCTGGTTGGTTCCAGCGACTCGCGGCCCACGGGACCCCCCGCATGGCCGTCATTATGCGGGACGAGCCCGCGTGGGCCATGCGGGATGGGGGAATTGGCCGCCTCAGCCTTGGGTGCGGAACACCAGCGAGGAGTGTCCGACCCTGATGACGTCGCCATCGGCGAGTTGCCAGGTCTGCACGGGCGTCCCGTTGACAGTCGTGCCGTTGGTCGACCCGATGTCGGCAAGAGTCGCGCTCTGGCCGTCCCAGGTGATCTCGAGGTGACGTCGCGACACCCCGGTGTCCGGCAGGCGGAAGTCCGCGTCCTGACCCCGGCCGACGACGTTGCCGCCCTGCTTGAGCGCGTAGGTGCGGTTGGAGCCGTCGTCGAGCTGCAGCATGGCGTTCAGCTGCCTGCCGCCACCAGGTCCGGGCGGTGGGTAACCCTGCTGCCCGTAGGGGTCGCCGCCGGGCGGCGGAGCCTGCGCCGGGTAGCCACCGGGCGGGCTCGGCGGTGCGGCGTAGCCCTGGTCGTAGCCGGGGGCGGGCGGTTGGCCGTAGCCCTGGTCGTAGCCGGGGCGGGCGGTTGGCCGTAGCCCTGGTCGTAGCCGGGGCCGGTGGCTGGCCGTAGCCCTGGTCGTAGCCGGGGGCGGGTGGCTGGCCGTAGCCCTGGTCGTAGCCGGGGGCGGGCGGTTGGCCGTAGCCCTGGTCGTAGCCGGGGGCGGGCGGTTGGCCGTAGCCCTGGTCGTAGCCGGGGGCCGGTGGCTGGCCGTAGCCCTGGTCGTAACCGGGCTGTCCCTGTCCGTAGCCGTACTGGCCCTGCTGGCCGTACGGATCACCCTGGTCGTATTGGCCGTAGCCGCCGGGCTGGCTCATTGGTCGGTCTCCTGCGTCGCTGGGTCGTGCTGACCGTGCCGAAGCCCCGGCGCCATGTTGTTTGACGTCGGGGTCGACGGTCGAGCGGGTCCTGAACTTTCCAGTATGCAGCGCCTCATTGCGCTCGAGCGAAACTACGACGTCACCATAGGTGTCCCAGCCGTGCTCGGCGAGGTGCTGTGCGACTGCTTCGGCGAGCACTCGGGTGACCCGCTGCTCGTCTTCGGCCATCCGGTCGTAATCGGTGGCTCCCAGAGACACGATGTAGTGATTGGGCGCGAGTTTGCGCCCGCCGGCGAGCTCGCGAACGTTGTCCTCACACTCACGCTCCAGTTCATGCGCCACTTCGGCAGTGACGACGTTGCCACCGAATATCCGCGCGAAGGCGTCACCCACGAGCGATTCGAGGCGCCGATCGAAGCGCTGTACGCGTCCCACCGGGCGACCTCCTCCCTCCTGGCTGGCCTTCCGATCGCATCGTATCTGGGATCGGGGCTCGAAACACCGGGGCCGGTGAAACGGGCATCCGGCGCCTGCTACGCTGGTCTGGCTGCTGCGGTTACTCGGGCGAGTGGCGGAATGGCAGACGCGCACGGTTCAGGTCCGTGTGTCCGGAAGGACGTGAGGGTTCAACTCCCTCCTCGCCCACCAGATCACTCATCTCACGCGCATGTCCTCCAAGCTATGAGCGGGCTTGCTCTTCATGGTGACGGTCGCGGGCTCTGGAGCAAACCGCTTGCATGTCGACCGTTCAGGTACGCGCGGTCTGTCAGGAGGCCGTAACTACGCAGCGCGTTCGCGCCGCCCCGTGCCCGCCGCTCCCTGCCGCGCATCCGGCAGTCGCGGCACAACACCTGGCCTGCGACGCCGTGGCAGCAGCTTCACCCATAGTCTTGTGGTCTGGATCAGGTAGGGGCGGGAGGCCTTGTCCATGACAGCACAGTGGTCGGCGCGAACACGGGCGGTCGTCGCCGGACGACCCACCGGTGACACCGAACCGATGAACGTTCCCATCGTCGCTGCAAGCAGCCTCGGTCTGGGCTATTCGAGGGAGGACGGCACCGCTACGTGGGCCGCACTCGAAGCGGCCATCGGCGAACTGGAGGGCGGGACGGCCACCGCGTTCGCGTCCGGGATTGCGACGGTCTCGGCCGTGCTCGACCTGTTCGAGGTGCCGGTGACCGTAGCGGTGCCGGTCGACAGCTACGCGGGCACCCGTGGCGTGCTCGAGCACGGTGAGCGCACCGGTCGCGTGCGGATCGTGCGGGTAGCGCCCGAGGACACCGGCGCGTGGATCGCCGCGGCGGCCGAGGCCGATCTGCTGTGGCTGGAGTCACCGACCAATCCCAGCCTGTACCTCGTGGACATCACCGCCGTCGCGAACGCCGCGGCGGCGCAGGAGCGGCCGCCCAGAATCGTGGTGGACAACACGTTCGCGACCCCACTGGGACAGCAGCCGCTCGCGCTGGGGGCCGACATCGTGGTGCACAGCGCGACGAAGTTCATCGGCGGGCACAGCGATCTCCTGCTCGGCCTCACGGTGACGGCGGAGGAAACCCTTGCCGCAGGCCTGCGCGACGCGCGAACCAGGGGTGGTGCCACGCCTGGTGCGCTGGAAGCCTGGCTGGCGCTTCGCGGGCTGCGCACCCTCGCGGTGCGGTTCACCGAAGCGTCGGAAACGGCCGGGCTGCTGGCTCGGCGGCTGTCCGAGCACCCGGCGGTGACCAGGGTCCGTTACCCGGGTTCTGGCGCGATGCTGGCTTTCGAGGTTGCCGACGCCGAGGCGGCCGACCGGATGTGCGCCAAGCTGCGGCTGATCCGGCACGCCACGAGCCTCGGCGGCGTGGAGAGCACCGTTGAACGTAGAGCCGCGCGGGCCGGTGACTCGCACGTGCCGGGTGGTCTACTCCGGTTGAGTGTGGGGCTCGAGGACCCCGAAGATCTGTGGCGCGATTTGGACTGTGCGTTGTAGTCAGTGAACTAGGGGGGCCATAATTTCACTCGAATGAGTGCCGCTTAACGCTGCTTTGATGCTCTGTGTATGCTCCGCTCTCGCTGGGAAGTCTGATCTTCACTCGAAGCGGGGGAACGAAATAGTCCCGCGCTCTCTGGAATGTGGGCTAAGGAGATTCATGCGCAGCAGAAGAGGCAGAACGGGCGGCAAGGGGGCTGCCAGATTCGGCGCGGTCGTCGCAGGTGTGTCCATCGCCGCACTGCTCGGCGGTGTCCCCGCCGCGGCCGAAGAGGCGCGGGGCAATATCGATACAACGCATGGCACGGCCGGCTATACGGTCAATCTCGGCGACGGCAAGGACCGAAGCACCGAACTGTTCGAGTTGGACCTGGACGGTGGTAACTCGCTGCGGTCCTACTGCGTCGAGATCGACGTCTCCATCGACCCGAAGCGGTCCTTGCGGGAACGGCCGTGGGACGAGTTCCCCAACCCGCATTCGCCCTTCCACGAGAACCGCAACGAGATCAACTGGGTGCTGCACCACGGCTACCCGGCCAACGGCCTGGACGCGCTCGCGGGCGTGCTGACCGACCAGGGCGCCGAACTCCACGATGGTCTGGACGAAAAGGAAGCCATCGCGGCTACCCAGGCCGCCGTGTGGCACTACAGCGACGACGAGGACCTCGACCGCGACGACCCGGCGAAGGGCAAAGGGGCCGACGCCAACGCCGACGCGGACGTGCTCGCGCTTTACGACTACCTCACCGGTGAGGCCAACGTCGGCATCGGCGAGCAGCCCGACCCTGCGCTCGAACTGACTCCCGAGGAGATCGCGGGCAACGCGGGCGAGAAGCTCGGCCCGTTCACTGTCTCGACGACAGGCGACATCACCGGCCTCAGCAGCGAGTTGCCCGAGGGCGTGACGCTGACCGACTCCGAGGGCAACGAACTCGAAGGCGGCGACATCGCCGACGGCACCGAGATCTACGTCGACGTGCCCGCCGACGCGCAGGACGGGGAAGGTTCCTTCGAGCTCGAGGCCAGCGCCCACCTCGACACCGGCAGGCTTTTCGTGAGCGAGGGCTACGGCAAGAAGCCGGCACAGTCGCTGATCGTCGCCGCCTCGCAGCGTACGAAGCTGACGGCGGGCGCGGGAGTGCAGTGGCAGGCCGCGCCGCAGCCGACGACGCCGCCCGAGACCACCACGACCGAGGCGCCGAGCACGACGTCTCAGGTGGCCGCCCCGCCGACGAGCGACGCCTCGGTCTCGCCGCAGGCCAGTGAGGACTCCCTGGCGCAGACCGGGTTCTCCGCGCTGACACCGATCCTGATCGGCGTCGGACTCGTGGGTGCGGGTGTGGCAGCGCTGCTGCTACAGCGCCGCCGCAAGAACGCCTGACGGCCGAGTGGCCATGAGAAGGCCCCTGAAGCCGCGCGGCTTCAGGGGCCTTCTCGGTTGGTTCAGTCCTGCTTCTCGATGGCCTCGGCGAGGGAGAGGATGCGGCGGGCGTTGTCCACATGCAGGTTCTCGATCATCCGGCCGCCGACGGTGACCACACCGAGCCCCTTGGCACGGGCCTGCTCGAACGCGTCGATGATCTCGCGAGCCTGCTCGATCTCCTCTTCCGACGGCGCGAAAACCCGGTTGCAGGGCTCGATTTGCCCGGGGTGGATCAGCGTCTTGCCGTCGAAGCCGTACCGCCTGCCCTGCAGGCACTCGACCTCGAAGCCTTCGGGGTCACGCACGTCGTTGTAGACGCCGTCCAGGATCGCCTTCCCCGCGGCCCGGGCCGCGAGCAGGCACAGCGACAACCCGCCGAGCAGCGGCCCCCTGCCGGGCACGAACTCGGCGTGCAGTTCCTTCGCCAGATCGTTGGTACCCATCACCAGCACGGTCAGCCGCTCGCTGGCCGTGGCGATCTCCTCAGCCCGCAGCATCGCGACGGGCGTTTCCAGCATCGCCCAGATCGTGGTGTGCTCTGGCGCGCCGCCGAGTTCGAGCGCGCGCTCGATGTTCTGCACATCGCGGGCCGAGTTGATCTTTGGGACGACCACGGCCGCCGGACCAGCCTGCGCGGCCGCCCGCAGGTCGGCGTCGTGCCACTCGGTGTCCAACCCGTTGACCCGGATCGTCACCTCTTTCGAGCCGTAGTCACCCGAGGCGGCGGCCGCGCACACCCGGTCCCTGGCTTCCTCCTTGGCCTCCGGCGCGACCGCGTCCTCCAGGTCGAGGATCAGCGCGTCGGCCGGCAGCGTCTTCGCTTTCTCCAGTGCGCGCTCGTTGGCTCCTGGCAGATACAGAACGGAGCGGCGGGGTCTCACGAGAGGGCCTCCTCGGTGGCGGCGTCGTACGCCTTCGCCAGTTCAGGGTCACGTTCGGCAAGGGCATCGGCCAGTTCGGCCACCACCCTGCACTGCTTCACCGAAGCGTCATCCTGCATCTTGCCGTCGATCATCACCGCGCCGGTGCCGTCGCCCATGGCGGCGATCACCTTGCGTGCCCATGCCACGTCCTCGGGCGTGGGGGAGAACACCTTCTTGGCGATGTCGATCTGCGCGGGGTGCAGGCTCCACGCGCCGACACAGCCGAGCAGGAACGCGTTGCGGAACTGGTCCTCGCACGCCACCACGTCACGGATGTCGCCGAACGGTCCGTAGTAGGGCAGGATCCCGTTCAGCACGCAGGCGTCCACCATGCGGGCCACGGTGTAGTGCCACAGGTCCTGCTGGTACGTCGTGCGACCGGCGTGCAGGTCGTCGCCGACCGGGTCGGTGCGAACCAGGTAACCGGGATGCCCACCGCCGACCCTGGTGGTCTTCATCCGGCGGCTCGCGGCGAGGTCGGCGGGCCCCAGTGAGATGCCCTGCATCCGGGGGCTCGCGCCCGCGATCTCCTCGACGTTCGCGACGCCGCTCGCGGTCTCCAGGATGGCGTGAACCAGCAGCGGCCTGCGCAGTCCCGCCCGTGCCTCCAACTGGGCGAGCAGCCGGTCGACGTAGTGGATGTCGGCAGCACCCTCCACCTTCGGCACCATGATGACGTCGAGCTTGTCGCCGATCTCGGTGACGAGGGTGATGAGGTCGTCAAGCACCCACGGCGAGTCGAGGCTGTTGATCCGGGTCCACAGCTGGGTGCCGCCGAAGTCGTTCTCCCTGGCGATGCGCACCAGCCCCGCCCTGGCCGCCTCCTTGCGGTCGGCCTTCACGGCGTCTTCGAGGTTTCCGAGCAGGACGTCGACCTTCTTCGCCAGGTCGGGCACCTTCGTCGCCATCTTCCCGTTGCTGGGGTCGAAGAAGTGGATCATCCTCGACGGCAGCGCCGGGATTTGCCTCGGCGGTTGTGGCGCACCCACGGCCAGGGGTGCGAAGAAGTCCTTCGGCGAGCGCATCGTGCTCCTTGCAGCAATCGGTACTACCGGCCCGTAACCCTAGCCCGGCCGCTGAGGGAACCGCTGCGGCAGATGTCACCTCACAGTCGCATGAGTGAGTGGTCGTTGCCGGGCTTCACCGAGACGGCGCTGCTCGGCGAGGGTGGATTCGGCCGGGTCGTGCTGGCCAGGCGGGACGCCACCGGCGAGCATGTGGCGATCAAGTACCTGTACCCGCGCCACCTCGGCGACCCGGCCAAACTCGCCGAGTTCCGCGCGGAGGCTCACGTGCTGAGCAGGGTGAACAGCCCGCACGTCGCGCGGCTGTACCAGTTCAGTGAGACCGGCCAGGGTGCCGCCATCGTCATGGAGGCGGTGGCGGGGGTGAGCCTGCGCGCGGTGCTGTCCGCGGCGGGCGTGCTGCGGCCCGAGTCGGCGCTCGCCGTGCTGAAGGGCTCGCTGCTGGGGCTCGCCGCCGCGCACGCCGAGGGCATCGTGCACCGCGACTACAAGCCACCGAACGTGCTTGTCTCACCCGACGGGCAGAGCAAGTTGGTGGACTTCGGCATCGCCGTGCTCGCGGGGCAGGCAGGCGCGCCCGTCGGCACTCCCGCCTACATGGCGCCCGAGCAGTGGAGCGGTCTCGCGGTGGGCCCCGCCACCGACGTCTACGCCGCCACCTGCGTGTTCTTCGAGTGTGTCACCGGAAGGCGACCGTACGAGTCCACCGACACCGAGTGGTTGCGCTCGCTGCACCAGCAGGCGCCGGTGCCCTCGCACGCGGCTCCGGAAGCCGTGCGCGGGCTGATCAGCAGGGGCATGGCCAAGGACGCGCGGCAGCGCCCCGCCACCGCCGACCTGTTCGTCGCCGAGTTGGAGGCCGCCGCCAGGTCCGCCTACGGCGAGGACTGGGAACGGCGTGGCAAGGGTTCGCTGGCCGCGCGGGCAGGCGTGCTGCTCGCCGCGTCGCCGCTTGCCGTGCTCGCGGCGAGTTCGGCGGTGGCGCCCGCCACCGGCGCCGTGATGGCGGGCGCGGGCAAGGGCATCGCGGCCGCGGCCGGAGCCAAGATCGCCGCGTCGGTGGTGGCCGCCGCGGTGGTGGCCGCGACGGCGACGGTGGTGGTGGTCACCAACCAGGGCACGGAGGCTCCCCCGGCGGACGGCAGGCCCTCCGTGGAGCAGGTCGCGCTGCAGGCGTCGGTGCGTGAAAGGCAGGAGGACTTCGGCGACTTCACGTTCAGCGGTCAGTACGTGCGGATCAGCGGTCATCCAGACCAGGAGATCCAGCGCAGGGCCAACGAACTGCTGATGGCTCCGCTCGACGACTGGATCGAGCACGCCCGTTCCGGGCTGCTCGGTCCAGACCCGGACGGGCGAGTTCCGGAGGCGACCACGCGGGTGGAGATCCTGCGCCAGGACGAGCGGGTGATCTCCGTGCGGTACAGCCGCTTGATCGCCTCCCCGCAGTTCGGCAACCGCGGAGGCTACGGCTTTCGGCTGGTCACGGTGGATCTCACCACGGGTGGGCCGCTGAACGCGCCGCAGGTGTTCGCCGATGCGGCGAGCAGCGCCGCGGGAGCCTCGCTGCTCGAGGAACCGATCCTGGCGCACGCGGGCGGTAGCTACTGCCCCGGTTCGCCGCAGGTGCAGGCACCGATGTCGCCCCGGTTCCTGACCGAGCCGTACACCGCCGGAGGCGGCGATCCCGCGGTTCAGACCGGCTTCACTGCGGACGGGGTGGAGTTCCTTGTCTACGCCCCGGCCTTCGGGCACGCGATGGCCTGCGACTTCAAGTCCTATGTCGTGCCGTACCGAGAGGTCGAGGCACTGATGACCCGCCACGCCAGGGAAGTGCTGAAGAAGTGATCGCGGCCGAACACCGACACGCTTCGAAGGCGACCGTTCGGCCGGACGTCACCCATCCGGCCGCACCGTCGGGCCGAAGTCCCGAAACCGCCCATCGACCGATCACCGACCGTTCGGCGCCGCCGATCGCAGGTAGGCGCTGAACCCGCAGACCTGCTCCGTTGTCGCTGGTACCTAACTTATGTGCCGTTTGTTCGCGGCACGGAGATACGAATGCGTGGCTCGCACGAGAACGGCAGAGGGAGGCGGACTTCGTGGCGGTAACACGTGGGCAGACCGCGGTGACGAGCGGTTCGAACAGCACCCGGTCGGTCCCCAGCCGTGTCGTGCCGCCTGTCGAGCTTCCGGCGGACCCCGACCGGCTCGCCCGTGAGGCGGCGGCCCGGCTGGGCTGGGACGGGGTCGTGCTCCCGCACCGAAAGCTGTTCGGCAGGCACGTGTCCGTCGTGGCCAGGCTGCGGTCCGAGGCGCACGCCGAGCGGATCGCCATCGGTGTGGAGCCGGTGACCGATCGAGCCACCGTGGCCACCTGGACCTGGCCGGAGTTGGCGCCGACGGCCCCGCCCGCCGCGGTGCGTGTCGTGGGTGTGCTGGCAGTGGCAAGGCATTGGCGCACCGGGATGGCGGCGGCGGTCCCGTTCGCCCGCTACGGCGAGGCGGCCATGGTGCTGCCGACCTCCGCGGCGCTGAGCCACGACTACGTCGACAACTGCCTGCCTCGAGCACGCGCCTACGGTCTGGGTGTGGTGACCGCGGACGAGGACGTCACCATGGAGCTGGACCTGGCTTCCCGCGTCGACCGGATCACGCTCGGCGAGGACCCCGTTTCCCGCTGGATCAACGAGATGGCCTACGAGCAACTGCTCGCACTGGAAGCGCCCGCTCCGGCCGAGTGAACCAGAGCACGACGGATGCGAGTTGTCATAGCCGGTGGTCACGGCAAGATCGCGATGCGACTCGAGAAGCTGCTCGCGGCGAACGGTGACACTGCCGTGGGGATCATCCGCAACCCCGACCACGCGGCCGAGCTCCGTGACGTAGGGGCGCACCCGGTGGTGCTCGATCTCGAACGGGCCGAGGTGGACGACGTCGCCGAGGTGCTTTCGGGCGCCGACGTGGCCGTGTTCTCGGCCGGTGCCGGTCCCGGTAGTGGTGCCGTGCGCAAGGACACGGTGGACCGTGCGGCGGCCGTACTGTTCGCGCGCGCCGCCGAACGCGCCGGTGTGCGTCGCTTCGTGCAGGTCGGTTCCATGGGAGCGGGCAGACCCGTCGACGCCGAGCAGGTGGGCGAGGTGTCCGCGGCCTACCTGCGTGCGAAGGCCGCGGCCGAGCGGGACCTGCGCGAGCGGGAACTGGATTGGACCATTCTGCGGCCGGGCAGGCTCACCGACGAGCCGGGTACCGGGCTCGTCAAGCTCGCCGACGAGGTGGAGCGGGCGGACGTGCCCCGTGACGATGTCGCGGCGGTGCTGTTGCGGTTGCTCGCCGACTCCGCCACCGTGGGCCGCACTCTGGAGTTGACCTCCGGAAACACGCCGATCGAGGAGGCCGTGGCGCGCCTGTGATCGCGCTCGCGACACCGTTGCCACCTCAACCGACCGGCCCGAGCACTCGATCGAGGTAGGCGTTGGAGAACGTCGCTCCGGGATCGACCTGTGCGCGCAGCCGTACGAAGTCGTCGAAGCGCGGGTAGCGCTCGCGCAGCGCGGCCGCGTCGAGGTCGTGCAGCTTGCCCCAGTGCGGCCTGCCGCCGAACTCGCCTGCGATCCTGGCGAATCCCTCGAAGTACTCCCGGTACGGCATGCCCACGTACTGATGCACCGCGATGTAGGCGCTGTCGCGACCGTATGCCGTGGACAACCAGATGTCGTCGGCGGCCGCGACCCGGACCTCCACGGGGAAAGCCACCGGGTGCCGCAGCTTCGGCACCAGCGCGCGAAGCTCTGCGAGTACGTCGAGCACCGCCGACCTCGGCACCGCGAACTCCGACTCGACGAACCGCACCGCGCGCTGGGTGGCGAAGACCCGATGGGAGGCGTCGCTGTAGTCGCGGGCGGAAAGCACCGAGGAGGCGAAGCCGCCGAGTGAGGGCACCAGCCGGGGAACGGCGCGGCCGATCCGGCACAGCGCGCCGAAGGCCGCGTTCTCCATGACCGTGTAGTCGACGAACTCCCGCGCTCTGGAGAGCGGGCGTGGCCGCGTGCCCGCAGGTTGCCGGTTATTCCGCTTGACCAGCGCGTTCTTGCCGTAGGGGAACCAGTAGAACTCGAAGTGGTCGTTGTGTTCGGCGAGTTCGTGGAACTCGGAAAGTACTCGTTCGAGTGGTTCCGGACGTTCGCTGGCCGCGAGCACGAAGGCGGGTTCACACCGCAGGGTCACGGTGCTGATGACGCCGAGTGCGCCGAGTCCGACTCTCGCGGCGTCGAACAGTTCCGGCCGCAGTTCGCGCGAGCAGGTCACGATCGACCCGTCGGCCAGTACGAGTTCCAGAGCCTCCACCTGCGTGGCGAGGCCGCCGAACCGGGCGCCGGTGCCGTGCGTGCCCGTGGAGATGGCGCCCGCGATGGTCTGGGCGTCGATGTCGCCGAGGTTGCTCATGGCGAGCCCCATCGCGGCGAGCGCGGTGTTCAGTTCCCGCAGCGTGGTGGCCGAGCGCACGGTCACAAGGCCGGAAGCGGAGTCGGCCGACACGATGCCCTTCCACGCGCGAAGGTCGATCGTGTCACCGTCGGCCACGGCGATGCCGGTGAACGAGTGTCCGCTGCCTGGCACCTTGACCCGCTGTCCCTGCGCGGAGGCGTCAGCGACGATCTTGGCGATGTCCTCGGCGGTGAGCGGTCGGTGGACCCGGCGCGGCAGAGCGCTCTCGGTTCCCGCCCAGTTGGTCCACGGCTTCATGTACGCATCACGCCCTCGCAGTTTCTCCAACACGATAGGTGAACAGCATTCGTGTTTCAACGTCACTTGACGTACCGTGGGCCGCGTGACCACGGGAAACGCCAGCTACGACTCGGCGACGAAACACCTTGACCCGCCACTGGCGATTGTCGACCTCGACGCCTTCGACGCCAACGCGCACGACCTGACGCGTCGCGCGGCAGGGTTGCCCGTGCGGGTGGCCAGCAAGTCGGTGCGGTGCAGGCACCTGCTGGAGCGGGCGCTGGCCCGGCCGGGCTTTCGCGGCGTGCTCGCCTACTCGTTGGCCGAAGCGATGTGGCTGTTCCAACGGGGCAGCTGTGACGACATCGTGGTCGGCTACCCGTCGGTGGACCGCTCCGCGCTGCGCGCCCTCGCCGCCGACGACGCAGCCCGCGCCGCCATCACGATCATGGTCGACTCGCCGGAGCACCTCGACGCCGTCGATGCCGCACTCGGGCGTGAGCACCCGGAGATCAGGGTGTGCCTCGAGTTCGACGCGTCGTGGCGACCACTGCCCGGCGTGCACGTGGGAACGCGCAGATCACCGGTCTTCACGCCGCGACAGGCGGCCCGGCTCGCCGGGACCATCGCGGGTCGCCGTGGGTTTCGGCTTGCCGGCGTGATGGGGTACGAGGGCCAGATCGCCGGGGTACCTGACGGCGCGCCTGGTCTCCGGGGAGCCGTGGTGCGCTGGATGCAGCGGCATTCCGCCGCCGAACTGGCTCCTCGCAGGGCAGCCGTGGTGGAGGCGGTGCGCGCGGTGGCCGACCTGGAGTTCGTCAACGCGGGCGGCACCGGAAGCCTCGAACTGACCAGGGTCGAACCGGCGGTCACCGAGGTCACCGCTGGGTCCGGGCTGCTCGGACCCGCGCTGTTCTCCCGCTACTCCCGCTTCACGCCGCGACCGGCGGCACTGTTCGCGCTGCCGGTGGTGCGCCGCCCCACTTCCCGGATCGCGACCCTCTTCGCCGGTGGCTACGTCGCCTCCGGCAAGGCCGGGCCGTCACGGCTGCCGTCGCCCTACCTGCCGTCCGGGCTACGGCTGCTCGGAGTGGAGGGCGCGGGAGAGGTGCAGACCCCCGTCACCGGTGACGCCGCACGGTCGCTGCGGCTGGGTGACCGGGTGTGGCTACGCCACGCGAAGTCCGGGGAGTTGGCCGAACACTTCACCGAGTACCACCTCGTGGCGGGTGAGCGGGTGGAATCGTCGGTGCCCACCTACCGGGGAGAGGGGCAGTGCTTCGGCTGACGGCGAGGCGATGAGTTTTTCGGCGCGGGCGAGTCCAACTGCCGGAAATCGGAACGGAAGGAAGACGCCCGATGCGTAACGTCAAGCTGTGGATGCAGGTTTCTCTCGACGGCTACATCGAGGGACCGAACGGCGAGTTCGACTGGCCTGCCTTCGATGAGGAGATGCAGACCTTCGCGGTGGAGCAGGCGGCGGACATGGGTGGCTTCCTGTTCGGCAGGAAGGTCTACGAGGGGATGGTCGCGTACTGGCCGGACCCCACCCGCTTCGGCGAGGCTACGGAACTCGATCTGGAGTACTCGCGGATCTGGAGGCCGATGCCCAAGGTCGTCTTCTCCCGAACGTTGGAGCACGCCGACCACAACACCACCGTCGTTGCCGACAACATCGCCGAGGAGGTCGGCAAGCTCAGCGAGCAACCTGGCGGTGACCTCGTGCTGTTCGGAGGCGCCGAGATCGCCGCGACGTTCATCCGCCTCGGCCTCATCGACGAGTACTGGCTGTTCGTGCACCCGGTCGTACTCGGAGGCGGCAAGCCGCTGTTCCCCGAACTCGCGCAGCGGCGCGACCTGCGCCTACTCGCCACCCGCACCTTCGGCTCGGGTGCCATACACCTGCGCTACTCGCCGAACTTGCCGGCCAGGTAACCCTTGATGAGCGCCTTGGTCTCGGCGATCACGTCGGGGTCGCCCTGCGGGTCTGTCCGAAACGCCAGGTTGAGCAGCCCGTCAGCGGCCTCGACCGCGATGGAGATGGGAAGGATGAGCTCCTCCCGCTCGACCCCGACGTGCTCGATGATCAGGTCGGCGAGGGAATCGGTGATGACCCTGTTGTTGGTGCGGCGGTCGTCGAGCAGCCGGACGTCCACCACATCACCGAAGTGCACCCGGGAGAATCCGGGTACTTCGCGGTGCATCCGCAGGTAGATGTCGAGCAACGAGTCGACCACGTCCCACCAGTTCTTGGGATCGAGGGTGCTCAACCGCTCGTTGACGGCCGCGATGAACCGTTCGAGGTTTCGCTGTGTCAGTGCCTGCACCACGGCGCGCTTGTCGGGAAAGAACTGGTACAGCGAGCCCACCGCGACCCCCGCGCGTTTGGCGATGAGCGTGGTGGTCAGCGCCTCGTAACCGAGTTCCTGCAGCAGTTCGGCACTGGCGTCCAGCATTCGCTCGACACGCTGCGCGCTGCGTTGCTGGACGGGTCGCCGTCGTAACGGCGTCGTCTCGGTGGGCTTCACGGCCTGGTTCTCGGACACGTCGCGCTCCTTGCTGTGCAGGTCAGCGACTTTATCGTGTCCGTTACCGCGATCACTTCCGAGTGAACGGTTACCGGAGGACGGCGTTCGCGGTGGGACCGCGGGCCGGTGCCGGTCGGGGGAGGGGAGTGCAACGGCACCGGCCCGCGGAGTATCGGGGCCACCTCGGGCGGGGAACACCCTGGGTGTGTTGTGAAGTTGTCGGGCGATCGCGCGGCCGAACATAGCCGTGGAATAGTCCGCCCGCTAGGGGTTGGATCACAATTTTCTCGATTAATCGCCGGGGGAACCGGCGGCCGGACTCGTCACGCTCGGGGGTACGCACGAGCCGGCCGCCGGCGACCGGGGCGCCTCTGCCAGGCGGCTATGCCCGTAAGCCGCCTGCAACGGCGTGTCGGGGAGCCGGTGGGGGAACCAGGGAGTGCCTACCGGTCTGCTCCGGCACCGGCCGGGTCCGGGCCGGGCTGGTGTTGCCGTCGTGTGTCGGGGACACGGCGGAGTGCCTGCGCGCCCTGCGGGTCTCCTGCTGGGGCGCGAGACCACCGGCGACCAGGTGTTCGTGGGCAACCTGCCACACCGAGCAGGGAGCCTTGCACCTGTGCCACCGGGTCGAGCAGGTGGGGCAGTCGCCACGCTCGTCGGGTTCGTGGGCGGCCAGCATGGCGCGCCAGCCCGCGGTGAGGCGGGGTAACTCGGAGCGCGCGACGGAGATCAGTGCTGGTGCGTCAGCACGGTCCGCGAGGTCGGAGAGCATGTCGAGGCGCTCCCACACCGCGTTGCGCAGGACCTGCCCGAGGATCTGATCCACCTTGAACTCACCGTCACCTTTCCGCCAGTTTGGCGGCTTCGTTGAGCGCGGCCCGCAGCTGGCCGAGTTGGCCTGCCGTGAGCCGTGCCGTCTCGCCGGGCGGGCCGACGAGCACCACCTCGCCCTCGTCCACGAACACCGTCACGCAGCGCTCGCGGCTGATCAGGTCGCCGCACTGCACCCGCCACACCACCTGGCCGCCCTCGTACCTGCGGCCGCTCGTGCCACGGGCGTCCACGGTCGGTGTCGACGAAAGTGACTGGCGCGGCTTTTCGCCCAGAGCGGGCCTACGGAAGGGTGCCGTGCCGGTCGCAGCACGTCCTGCTGTGATCGAGTGCACGAACTCCACGTCTGTGTCTCCCGCTCTCCTTCGCCGACATCCGCGCCTTCGTGCGGTCGCCGGACCTGCCTGCCTGACTCCTGACGCGATCCCCGCGGTTGCGGTCCGTGTTCGCCCGGCCACGGAGATCTGGAACTACATTGCGCCGAAAACAACTCCGATAGAAGCCTCGCCAGAGGTCATAGCGGCGACCGGCTCCCGTTGACCGTTGAGCGGTCAGCCGAGTTCACCTCGGCCGATCAGTGCCCATAATCGAGCCTTCGCGCGGTTCAATAGGTGTTGCTTACGCTGCACACCGACGCCCGACGGGACTGTGGAGGGGCGCGCATGGACGCCAACGACGCGAAGCAGAGCCGCATCAAGTCCGAGGTATGGGAAACCGCGGAGATGCGCGACGCTCTCGCGAGCCGCAACATCAGCGAGGTTTACCGACAGCTGCGCAAACACGGTGTGTCGCAGCGCCAGATCGCTGCCATGACCGGCCAGTCACAGTCCGAGGTGTCGGAGATCCTGAAGGGTCGCCAAGTGATGGCCTACGACGTGCTTTCGCGGATCTCCGAAGGCCTCGGTATCCCCCGCGGGTACATGGGCCTCGCCTACGACGAGGCCACGGAGATCCAGGTCGTCGGCGCCGCCGACGAGCAGCAAGCTGAGGAGGACGAGTCCGTGAAACGGCGGAAGTTCCTCGCGCACGCAGCCCAGGTGACGATGGGGGCCGCGGTCTTCGGGCCCGCCTCGGACGCGTGGGCGGCGAGTCCGGCAAGGACACCCGCACCAGGGCGGATCGGGATGACCGACGTTCGCCAGGTGGAGGCGGCGACGAGAGCACTACGCGCGCTCGACTACCAGTACGGCGGTGGGTTCTGCCGGGACGCTGTGGTCGCCCAGTTGTCCTGGGGGCAGCAGATGCTCCAGGCGAGCGGGACCGAGGGCGTGAAGTCCAGGCTGTACGTCGCGCTCGCCGACCTGCACAGCCTCGCCGGATGGACATCGTTCGACATCGGGCTGATCGACTCCGCCCGCGGGCACTTCGCCAACGCCCTCGATCTGGCCAAACAGGGCGAGAACCACCCACTCGTCGCCAACGTGCTCTACCGCATGGGGCGGGTCTACCTGCACCAGGAGGCCCCCAACGATGCGCTGAAACTGTTCCAACTCGGTCAGATCGCGGCACAGGAGTCCGGTTCGGAACTCGCGGTCGCCGTGCTGTGTGCCAACGAGGCGTGGGCCTACGCGATGATGGGCAACGCCGAGCAGGCCATCAAACTGCTCGGCAGGACAAGGGACGAGTTCGCGCGCGCGGATCTGGCCAATGCCGAGTCCTGGGTGCGCTTCTTCAACGAGACCGACGTCTACGCCATGATCGGCACGGTTCACACCGCGCTGGCGCAGCAGGCGGACGTGTCACACACCAAGTACGCGATCCCGGCGCTGGCGAAGGCCACCGATGCCTACGGCGACGACATGGCCCGTAGCAAGACGTTCAGCTTGAGCATGCTCGCGACCAACCACCTGCTCGAGGGCGACATCGACCACGGCGCGAAGGTCGGGGGCAAGGCGCTGGACTGCGCGGAAGGGTTGAAGTCAAAGCGTGTCGAGCAGCGGATGCGCCCACTGAAGGAGGAAGCACAACGGCGCAGCAACAACCCCGACGCGCGCGATCTCGTCGAGCGGATGTCGACGTTCTTCTCCTGAACGCCGGGGTTCACCGCGAAGGTGCCGCGTTCTTGGACGGCCGGTTCACCAGGCAGAAGCTGGATGCCGTGCTGGCGCGGGTCTGTGCACTGCTCGGCCTCGAGGCAGCCAACGCCACCCTGCTGCGATTCACCAACAACGCGGTGTACTCGCTGGCAAACGACCCGGTGGTGGTGCGCATCGTCGGTTCGCGTGCGCTGGCGCACAGGGCTCACAAGGTGGTGCAGGTCGCGCGGCACTTCGAGCGCCACGGCGTCGCGGCCATCCGGCTGTTCGGCGACCTGCCACAGCCGCTGCTGATCGGTGAGAACGTGGTGACCGTCTGGCACCGGGTCGAGGAAACCGGCAGGCGGGCGACGTCGGCCGAGTTGGCGCGGTTGTTGCGTGAGGTCCACGCGCTGCCGCCGCCCGAGGGCATCGACGACTGGGCACCGCTGGCCGACGTGCGTGCGCGCGTGTCCGACGCCGAGGAGTTGGACACCGCCGACCGGCGGTTCCTGCTTCGACGCTGCGCCGAGGTGGAGCAGCGCCTGCTGGAGTTGCAGTTCCCGCTGCCGAGGGGCTTCGTACACGGCGACGCCCATCCGGGCAACGTGATCGTCGGCGCTGACGGCCCTGTGCTGTGCGACTTCGACTCCTCCTGCATCGGGCCGCCGGAGTGGGACCTCACCCCGCTCGCGGTTGGTAGGGAGCGCTTCGGTGACCCCGACGCCTGGTACCGCGACCTCGCGCGTACCTACGGCTTCGATGTGACCGAGTGGGAGGGCTTCCCCGTGCTGCGTGCGGCGAGGGAACTCAAGCTCACGACGAGCGTGCTGCCCATCGTGCGCAGCCACCCGACGGTGCGGCACGAACTGCGGCGGCGGCTGGAGGATCTGCGGTCGGGCAGCACGCACACCCGGTGGGTTCGGTACCGCTGAAACGGTTCGTTCGCCCCTCATTCAGCGACCAGATGTGACCGCTCGCCGTTTTCGCCGGGTCGCGCGTCGAGACCTCCCGGTTTCGGCTCAACCGATCACTCGAACGGTGGATGGCAGGTCGGCTCTTGGGGCGGTAGAGAGTTCCGCTCGTGCAGGAGATGCCCGGTTACGCGTTCATGTACATATCGCACGCTTCGGGTATGTCCAGCCTGGGGAAACTCGTCCGACGTCGGGTTTTGGCAGCAATCGACGCCCTCGGCGAGGAGCCCCGGCCACCGGGATGCAGGAAGCTCATCGGCGCTGATGCGTGGCATATACGTGCCGCGAAGGACTGGCGCATCGTTTACGTGATCCAAGATCACGTGTTGCTGGTGACTGTTGTCGATGCCGGTCACCGCCGCAAGATCTACCAGTGAGGTGCCGCGCCGACCGGGCTCAGGCGACCGGTGTGCGGGTGAGTACCACGGCGAAGCCCAGTGCGACTCCCATCACGGTCAGCTCCAGCGTCACCCACAGTGCCAGCGCTGTGCGCTCGTGTCGCACGATGCTCGGCAGCAGCTTGAGCCGCACATAGCCACCGAGCGCGGCGATGGTGCCTGCCGCGACGACCTTGAGCAGCACGAGGATGCCGTACGGCGTGGTGAACAGCGCCGACCACAGGTTCGTGTCAGGGGCCAGTGCGAGCTGGACCACGCCGTTGAAGACGCCGGTACCCGCCGTGATGAGCAGGCACAACGTGGCCAGCCGGGAGAAGCGGGGCAACGCGTGGGCGAGCAGCACGCGGTTGGCGGGCAGCAGTGCCGCCGTCGCGCCGAGCCCGCCTACCCAGGTGATCGCGGCGAGCACGTGCAGTTCCAGCGAGATCAGCGTGTAGTCGTGCAGGCTCCAGTCCGAGGAGTGTCCGGTCACCGGTAGGGCGAGCAGCGCGAACAGGCCCAGTCCGACCCTGACCTCAGGGGGCACCCGTTCTCCCCTGCGCACGGCCAGTATCCCGACGCCCACCTGTACCAGCGCGAACGCGGCGACGATCAGCAGTGCCTTGCCCGCGGCGACCGCGCCCGCGTACCCGGCGATGTCGCCGATCGAGACCGCGGTGTCGGTTGGCCGGTACTCCGCCGTACGCAGCACCAGCGTCACCAACGCGGCCAATGCCCACAGCAGTGCCGCCGCGACCGCGGCGGGGCGCGCGACGGTGAGGACGGGTTCGGTGATCCTCGGCCGGTCGTAGCCGACGAGTACCGAAAGCAGCCCCAACCCCACCGTCGCCGCCGCCGCGACGTTGAGCAGCACCCGTGCGACGGGCAGGCCGACCGAGACCACCTCCGACACGTTCGCCACACCGCTGACCGGCGCGGTGGCGGTGAGCGCGACGCCGACGAGCACACCGGCAACAGCCCCGGTGAGCACGCTCAGCAGCGGCGCCAACCGAGTCGAGGCGGTGGTCTCGGTCGTGGCCACGGCTACTCGCCCGAGGACTTGCCCATGCGCAGGGCGACGGTCAGCCCGGCGCCGAGCAGCACCACGGCACCGACGATCCACACCCACACCGGAATGCCGGAGTCCTCGGCGGGTTCGCGCTGCCGAACGGTGGCGGTCGCCTTCGGCGCGTCCTGCCCGGTCGGTCCCGCTGCCACCGAACTCCCGGGGGGCGCTGAGGAGGCGGCGGAGCCTGGCGCTGTCAACGTGAACCGGATCTCCTCGGAGACCGGGTGCCCGTCGGCCGACAGGATCCGGAACCCGATGATGTACTCACCCTCGGGCCGCAGCGGTCGAAGCGGCGCGGTGACGATGTTTCGGTCCACCCGCACCTCACCGGTTGCCCACTGCTCACCATCGGGCCCGGTGACCGCGACCTGGTTGACGTCGGCGTCCTGCACCGGCTGGTCGAAGGTGAGCGTCACGGCCGCCGGAGCGGTGTCGAGCCGGTCGCCGTCGGCGGGGTCGGAGGACACGAGCGCGTTGTGCGCGGCGGCCTGCCCGGCGATGCCGAGCAGTGTCAACGCCGCCACCCAGAGCACCAGTACTACGTTGCGTGCCGTTTTCATTTCGCCACCTGCTTGCGTGCCCGAAGCGCCGCACCCGTGCCGACGCCCAGCCCCAGTGCGCCGACGGCAAGCCCGGCGCCGCCGAGCCAGCGCGCGGTGTCGTCGCCGGTCGAGGCCTCGCTGTCGGTGGCGGAGCCGTGTTGTGGCGCGCCGTGGCCTGCGCCGGAGGGCTCGGCCAGCGCGACGACGGGAGCCGGGTGCTCCGGCTCCTCACCCCCGGCCGACGGTGGCTGTGACCAGTCGACCACCGAGTTGTCGGAGTAGGTCTGCTTCGAGGGCAGTACGAGCTGGTCCACGTCCTCGGGCAGCGGGCCCGCCGTGAACTCGAACTCCTGGTAGGAGGTGGTGCCCGCGGGGATCTCGCTTCCGGGCCGCGCGGTCCAGGTGACCTTGCTGACGATGTCGCTCTTGGCGATCTCGACAGTCCAGCCCGGCACCGGTTTGGTGCGCACCGAACTGATCGCGTACTCGGCCGGGAAGGTCACCTCCACCTTGGTTGTTCCCGCGGCCTGTTCCTCGTTGGGCACCCGCAGTACGACGGCGCCGTAGCCGCCCTTCTCGGGTTGGTCGCCGTAGACGTTGGCCGTGACGTGCGCGGCGGCGGGTGAGGCGGTGGCCAGTCCTATCGCGCCCGCCGTGGCCGCGAGCGCGCTCGCGCGCAGCAAGAATCGATTTGTCGACATCAGAGATTGCGCTCCTGAACTCGGTGGCGAGTGGGTTCCGACTCGGTTCAGCAGTGCAGGGGTGGGCCGCGCCTGCGGTGGACCCGTCGCAGCAGCACCTCGACCGCGTGGCCGCCCTCGGCGGGACGCACGGTGGCGACGGCGACGGCGGCCGCCGGTGCCGCATCCGAAAGCCACACCGAAGGCAGCAGCAGCCGTACCGCGGCGATGCCTCTGGCCAGCACCAGTTCGGCGTGCGTGAGCACCAGTGCCGTGACCAGGGTGGCGACGATGTGGGCGGCCGTCATGGTGAAGCCGCCGCCGGAATGTCCGGAAAGCTCGCTCAGCACCACGTGCGAGGCCAGTTGCGCGCTGCCGAGCACGAGCAGGATCCCGCGCAATCCCCGGGTGCGCTCCGCGACAGCGGTGGAGACCCAACCGATGAGCGCCGTCAGCAGCACGGTGGTGGGCAGTTGGGGCAACTGCCCGTCGGCCAGCGTGTGCGCGCTCACGGTCAGTGCGGCCGAGCAGCCCGCGAGCAACCCGCCTCGGACGCGGCGCGCGGGCAGGGCCGCGCGGAACCGGCTGCTCACGGCACACAGCCTACGCAGCCGGTGAAGGGTAAGGAACGTGTCGCCCGGCACGCCGACAACGACCGGTGAGGAACTTTCCACCAGGCGATCGGCTCGGGAAGGTCTATGGTGCTCTCCTGACGCCGCCGAGGTGAGGAAGGAGGTCGCGCTCACAGCGCGCCCGTATGTCCGAACAACACGACGGAACCGACGCGCCCTCCGCAACGGCGCCGAGCACACCGCAACCGCATTCGAACCCGCCCGAGGCGACCGGTGCGGGCAGGGCGGACACCACACCCGGGCACGGCAGCCGACCCTGTCGGTCGACCGGGACCGACCGGGTTGTGTTCGGCGTGGCCGCGGCACTCGCCGTACTCGTGATCGCGTGGGGTGTCGCTTCTCCCGCCACGCTTGCCTCGTTCGCCGAAAGCCTGCTCAACGACGCGGTGATCCCCTACGGCGGCTGGCTGTTCGTACTGACGGCGAGCGGCTTCGTGCTGTTCGCACTGCTGCTGGCCGTCAGCAGGTACGGCCGAATCCCGCTGGGCCGTGACGACGAGAAGCCGGAGTTTCGCACTTCGTCCTGGGTGGCGATGATGTTCAGCGCCGGGATGGGTATCGGCCTGATGTTCTTCGGCGTCTACGAACCCGTGACACACCTCACCAGCCCGCCGCCCGGCTCCGCGGCACCTGGCTCGGACGAGGCCGTGCACACGGCCATGGCGACGACGCTGTTCCACTGGACCGTGCATCCCTGGGCCATCTACGCCGTCGTAGGGCTCGCCATCGCCTACAGCACGTTCCGAAGGCGGCGCGGCCAGCTGATCAGCGCGGTGTTCGAACCGATCATCGGCGCCCGGCGCAGCGACGGCCCGCTCGGCAAGGCGATCGACATCATGGCGATCTTCGCGACCCTCTTCGGGTCGGCCGCGTCGCTCGGTCTCGGCGCGTTGCAGGTCGGCGGCGGGCTCGCGGCCGTGGGATGGCTCGACAACCCGGGCACCGGCCTGCTCGTCGCGATCATCGCGGTGCTGACCGTCGCCTTCGTCGCCTCCGCCGTTTCCGGCGTGGCGAGGGGCATCCAGTGGCTGTCCAACATCAACATGGTGCTCGCCGCGCTGCTCGCGGTGTTCGTACTGGTGGTCGGCCCCACCGTGCTGATCCTCAACCTCGTTCCCAGCGCCATCGGCGACTACTTCCGCGAGTTCGCCGAGATGTCGGGCCGCACCGGGGTCACCGGCGGCGAGGAGATGCGGGAGTGGCTGGCCGGCTGGACGGTCTTCTACTGGGCCTGGTGGATCTCCTGGACACCGTTCGTCGGCATGTTCATCGCGCGTATCTCGCGGGGACGCACCATCCGGCAGTTCATCTTCGGTGTGATCGCGGTGCCGAGCGTGGTCAGCCTCGGCTGGTTCGCCATCTTCGGCGGTGCCGCCATCGACCGGCAGCGATCGGGCATCGACATCGCGGGCGCGGGTGGTTCGGAGGCGGCGACCTTCACACTGCTGGAGACCTTTCCGCTGTTCCTGCCGATCGCGGTGATCGTCATGCTGCTGGTGTCGATCTTCTTCGTCTCCGGTGCCGATGCCGCATCGGTGGTGATGGGCACGCTGTCGCAGCGAGGTTCGGTGGAACCGGGCCGAGGCGTCGTCGTGTTCTGGGGCGTGCTGATGGGCGCGGTCGCCGCGGTGATGCTGCTCGTCGGTGGCGGGAACGCGCTCACCGGCCTGCAGAACCTGACGATCCTTGTCGCGGTGCCGTTCGTGGCGGCCATGATCGCGTTGTGCGTGTCGCTGTGGCGCGATCTGCGGCACGATCCACTGATGATCCGGGAGGACGAGATGATGCGCTCGCTTGCGGAGATCCACGCCGAACGGGCCGGTGAAGCACCTCCACCGCGTCGCAGGAGTGTGCGGGGTCGCGCCAGGTGAACCTTCTCGAATACGTCGCCGACCGCTGGGATCGGCTGTCGTTGCAGGCGTGGCTGCACGTGAGCGAGGTGGTGCAGTCCACCGTCATCGCCACGGTTATCGGCGTGCTGATCGGCGTGGCCGTCTACCGAAGCCCCGTCGGCTCCGCGGTCGCGACCGCGCTGGCAAGCACGATCCTCACCATCCCCTCGTTCGCGTTGCTCGGCCTGCTCATCCCCGTGGTGGGGCTGGGCGCGACGCCGACGGTGATCGCGCTGGTGCTGTACGCACTGCTGCCGATCACCCGCAACACCATCGTCGGCCTAGCCGGGGTCGACCCCGCCGTCACCGACGCCGCGCGGGGTATCGGAATGAGCCGCTTCGGCGTGCTCACCAAGGTAGAACTGCGGTTGGCGTGGCCCGCGATCCTGGCTGGGATGCGGGTGGCGACCCAGTTGCTGATGGGCATCGCCGTGATCGCCGCCTATGCGAAGGGCCCCGGGCTCGGCAGCGAGGTGTTCTCCGGCCTCACAAGGGCGGGCAGCGCGAACGCGACCAACCAGGCGCTCGCCGGAACGATCGGCGTGGTGATCCTGGCCCTGTTGTTGGAGGGCGGCTACTTCATCATCGCCCGACTCACCGTCTCGAGGGGTATCCGTGGCTGACGACGTAAGCGGTGTCGAGATCCAGTTGGACAAGGTCACCAAGCGCTACCCGGGCAGCAGGGAGCCCGCGGTGAAGGACTTCACCATGACCATCGCGGCCGGCAAGATCGTCATCTTGGTCGGGCCGTCCGGTTGCGGCAAGACCACCACGATGCGGATGATCAACCGGTTGATCGAGCCGACTTCGGGACGCATCACGATCGGCGGGGAGGACGCGCTCGAACTCGACCCGGACAAGCTGCGCCGCAAGATCGGCTACGCGATCCAGCAGGCGGGGTTGTTCCCGCACTTCACCGTGGCGCAGAACATCGGTGTCGTTCCCGGACTGCTGCGGTGGGACTCCGGCCGCATCCGAAACCGGGTCGACGAGCTGCTGGATCTGGTCGGACTCGACCCAGGCCAGTACCGCGATCGCTACCCGCGCCAGCTTTCCGGGGGCCAGCAACAGCGCGTCGGTGTGGCGCGAGCCCTGGCGGCCGACCCGCCCGTGTTGCTGATGGACGAGCCGTTCGGTGCGGTGGACCCGATCACGCGCGGCAACCTGCAGGACGAACTGCTGCGGCTGCAGGACGAGCTTCGCAAGACCATCGTCTTCGTCACTCATGACTTCGACGAGGCCGTCAAGCTCGGCGACAAGATCGCCGTGCTCGGTGACGCCTCGACCATCCAGCAGTACGACACCCCTGAGGCGATCCTGGCCAACCCCGCCAACGACATGGTCGCGGGTTTCGTCGGCGCGGGCGCCTCGCTCAAGCAGCTCACCCTGCTGCGGGTACGCGACGTCACCTACAGCGACGACGCGCTCGCCGTGGTCGAGGGCGAGGTGACGCCGCAGGCGCTGCGGCAACGCATGATCGAGGAGGGCAGAACCTACGCGCTGGTGCTCGACGCCAGGCGAAGGCCGCTGCGCTGGGTGCACGTGCGCGACCTGACCACCGCGCGTTCGCTCACTGCCGTCGGCAGGCCGGTGGGCGACCCGGTGAGCACCCGGTCGACGCTGCAGGACGCGCTCGAGGCGATCCTCGCCGAGGGCGGCAACGCCGTGGTCACCGGAGCCAGAGGCGAGTACGTCGGCACGATCGACATCACCACCGTCACCGACACCGTGCGGCAACTGCGTGAGGAACACCTCGACTCCGAAGGCGCCGCGTCGTGAGCGTCACCGAAACGCGGGGGGCGTTGGGGTTCTCGACGGAGTCCGGCTCGCGCCGCACCGAGCGACTGCGGTTGCTGGTCCAGCCCGCGGTCGTGGTTCTCGTCGCCGGTGGCGTACTGACCTGGGCCTTCACCCGGACCAACGATGCCATCGAAGCCGAGTCGATCAATGCCGACGTGTTGCTGACGAAGACCTGGGAGCATCTGGCGATCACGGCGGTGGTGACCGCGATCGTGGTGGCGCTGGCCGTGCCGCTCGGGATGGTGCTGACCCGGCGGTGGGCGCGACCGCTGGCGCCGCTGTTCATCGGGATCGCCAACATCGGGCAGGCCGCACCCGCGCTTGGGGTGCTCGTGCTGTTCTTCCTGTGGAGCGAGTGGGAAGGGTTGTGGGCGGCGGCACTGCCGATCGCCTTCTACTCGCTGCTTCCGGTGCTGCGCAACACGATCGTCGGCATCGACTCGGTCGATCCGGCGCTGGTGGACGCGGGCAGGGGCATCGGCATGTCGTCGGCGGGGGTGCTGCTGCGCATCGAGGTTCCGCTCGCGGTGCCGATGATCCTCGCCGGGCTGCGCACCGCTCTCGTGCTCGCCGTGGGCACGGCGACCCTGGCGTTCTTCGTCAACGGCGGCGGGCTGGGCGAGCTGATCGACACCGGGTACAAACTCAACCGCGTGCCCGTCCTCGTCGTCGGCGCCGTGCTCGCCGTCGGGCTCGCGCTGATCGTGGACTGGCTGGGCGCGGTACTGGAGGAGTTCCTCGGACCGAAGGGGCTGTCATGAAGCGCGCGGCGAGCGCACTCGCCGGGACCGTACTACTGCTGGCCACCAGCGCATGCGGCCTCGACGTCAACGCCGCGCTGCCGTTCTCGGTCGGTCCCGGTTCCATCAAACCGGTGCCGCGGTTGCAGGGCGTCGAGGTGACGGTGGGCTCCAAGGACTTCACCGAGCAGGTCATTCTCGGCTACATCGCAGAGTTGGCGCTGGAGGCCGCCGGTGCCGACGCCATCGACCTGACCAACATCCACGGCTCCAACAGCGCCCGCTACGCGCTGGTGGACGGCCAGATCGACCTGCAGTGGGAGTACACCGGCACCGGCTGGCTCTCCTACCTCGGTTACGACGAGCCGGTGCCGACCGAGCGCGGGCAGTACGAGGCGGTCCGCGAGGCCGACCTTGAGCGCAACGGGATCGTGTGGCTGCCGTACTCGCGGGTGAACAACACCTACGCCTTCGCCGCCACCGAGGAGTTCGCACGCGAACACGACCTGCGCACCACCACGGACATGACCGAGTTCCTGAAGCAGCACCCCGAGCAGGCCGTGTTCTGCGTGGAGACCGAGTTCGCCAGCAGGCCGGACGGGATGCCAGGGGTACGTCAGACCTACGGCTTCCCCGTCACCACCACCAAGACGTTCGGCACCGGGGCCATCTACGCCGCGATCGACAACGGGACCTGCAACTTCGGTGAGGTGTTCACCACCGACGGCCGCATCGCCGGGTTGAACCTGCGGGTGCTCGCCGACGACAAGCGGTTCTTCCCGCAGTACAACGCCTCGGTCACGCTGCGCGCGCAGTTCCTCGCCGAGCATCCGGGCATCGCCGACGTGCTGGCGCCGGTGTCGGCGGCGCTGAACAACGAGGAGATCATCGAACTGAACAAGCAGGTCGACGTCGACGGCAGGGACCCGGCGAAGGTGGCAAGGGACTGGATGGTGGGCAAGGGCTTCATCACCACCTCCGGCACCGGCTGAGCACGCAGGGGCACGGCCAGCGGTGGCCCGCTCAGACGCCGAGGCGACGCAGCAGCTGCTCCTCGATCCGCTCCAACTCCGAGGCGACCGCCTTGTGGGCGGCCCTCCTCCTGGCCGCGGGCATCCGCTCCGCTGCCCGCACGGAGACCGCGAGCTGTTCGAGGGTCCCGCTGGAGCGCTCGGCGAACGCGAGATCGTCGTCACCGGCTTCGGGTGACTGCCGCAGCGCCTTCAGCCCGTCGGCGGCGCCCGCGATGCGGGCCAGCAGCGCACCGCCCCTGCCGGAGAACTCCGGCAGCCGCTCGACCGCGACCCCCATCCGTCGTGCCTGGTAGCGGTCGTAGGCCTCCCTCGCGGCGCCCGCTGCCCTCAGCGCGGCAGGCGCGAGCACCGGCACGGCGGCGGGCAGCACGACCTTGGCGACGCGCACCGCGTTGCGGGCCTTCTTCGGTGTGAGCCCCGGCTCCTGCTCGGCCTTGCCCGACCGGTGTGACCTGCGCCCCATCGCGACCGCCCTCCTCACGCTGCGTGTGACTGCCGTCAACTTACTGGGCGCCACCGAAGCGGGCACATCGGCAACGTGTCGGTGCTTTCTCATACAGTGAATGCCATGGCCATTGAGGTGTTGCTCGACGCGGGAGTCGTCACGTGCTGCCGCAGGCGAGTGCACCTCGATCACGACCCGACCATGCGCGACGCGCGGCTCGCGCCGCCCGACCCGGCCGCTGAGCAGCGCATCGCCGACGCGTGGGCACATCGTGGGCAGATCGCGCAACGGCTGCGGGAAAGCACGCGTGGCAGTTGGGCGGTAGTGCCGAGGGAGCTTGCACACAGCGAACGCGTCGAACTGACTCTGTCCGCGCTGCGGGAGGGTGTGGCCTACCTGTGGGGTGGGCTGTTGCCTCCTGACCACGCCGGAGGCAGGCGGGGTGGCGCCGAACTGCTGGTGCGCACACCGCACGGCTACGTGCCGGTGCTGGTGGTGCGCCACCGCATCACCGACCCCGGCGAGGGCGCGCGCACGGCCGAACTGCCGGACCTCGACCCGGAGCGCGCCGCGGTCGACCCCCAACGCAAGGTGCGTTCCCAGCCGCGTGACCAGCTCCGGCTGGCGCACGTTCGGCGGCTGCTGGAGGCGGCGGGTGCGGCCGAGCCGCACCGGGCCATCGGCGGTGTCATCGGGCTCGATGCCGACGTGGTGCTGTGGCACGACCTCGACGCCGCCACCTGGCCGGGCGGGCGCACGGCGCTGACCGAGTACGACGAGCGCTTCACCGACCGTCTCGCCGTGGCACGGGCGGCCGCGACCAGGCAGGAGTCGCTCGCCGAGCCGTCACGGGTGCTGGAGTGCAGGCGCTGCCAGTGGTGGCCGGTGTGCGAATCGCAGCTCACCCAAAGCCGTGACGTCAGTCTCGTCGTTCGCGGCGAGGACGCGGTCGAGTTGCGCAACGCGGGCGTCTCCACGGTGGACAAGCTGGCGGCGCTGAACCCGGCGGAGGAGTCGCCTATCCAGTGGACCGGGACGACGTTCACCGACGCGGTCGCGCTGGCGCGCGCGTGGCTGGCCGACCTCACCGTCGTGCGCAAGGTCAGCGAGGTGACCGTGCCGAGGGCCGACGTCGAGGTCGACATCGACATGGAGAGCTTCGGCGACTCCGGTGCCTACCTGTGGGGTTGCCTGCTCAGCGGCGCCGACATCGGTGTGCGGCCCGGCTACCGCGCCTTCGCCACCTGGGACCCGTTGCCGACACCGGACGAGGGGCGCTCGTTCGCCCGGTTCTGGGCGTGGCTTTCCGACGTGCGGGCCAGGACAGCGGCCGCAGGACTGACGTTTCGGGCGTACTGCTACAACGCGCTCGCCGAGAACCGCTGGCTGTTCTCCTCCATCGAGCGGTTCGGCGACATGGACGGCGTTCCCACGCGGGAGGAGATGCGCGAGTTCGTGGAGTCCGACGAGTGGGTCGATCTCTTTCGCAGCGTCACCGACCAGTTCCTGTGCTCGCACGGCAAGGGCCTGAAGGTGGTCGCGCCCGTCGCGGGTTTTCGGTGGCGCGACCCGGAGGCCAGCGGGGAGGCGTCGATGCGGTGGTACCGCGACGCGGTCGGCATGGACGGTGCCGAACCGGACCTCGGCCAGCGGGAGCGGTTACTGCGCTACAACGAGGACGACGTGCTGGCCACCCGAGCGCTCAGGGAGTGGATCAGCGACGAAGCCGGGCACGCCGTGCCGTACATGGGAGAGCTGTAGCGGCGGTCAGGACCGGTTCGGTCGACCGAGCCTGGTCTGCTCGGGCTCGGTCGGTTCGAGCCAGACGAACTCCGATGCGGGTCCCGCCAGCGTCGCCACCATGTCGTCGCGAAGCCTCGGCAACTGCCCGGCCACGGCGGGTGGAAGTCGAAGCGCGGTGGCGGCGACGGAGGTCTCGTTGGGGGTGAGCCGCTGCGCGATCACCAGGTCCGCCTGGGCCAGCACGGTGCCGTGGGGTGGGACCAACTGGCGCAGCACGGTGAGCTGTGTTCGCCATGGCGCAGGCTGCTCGGCCGCGGGCGGGTGCGGTGCGTCGTGCAACCGCAGCACCGGCCTGCCTGCCGAGGCCGTGACGTCGGCTGCCATGTCGGCGGCGAGCACGACGACCCGGTCGGCGCGGCCCGTGGCCGCTCGCCCGAGGTCGGCCCAACCGTCGGGCTCGACGGATGACACCACCACCCGAGCGCCCAGCCGCAGCGCGCGGAACGCGACCAGCTTCGCCAGCCACACCCCACCGATGAGGCAGGCCGTTCTCGGTGAAGGTTGGAACAGGCTCAGCGCCACCGGAAGTCCTGACTGGTTGCGGCCCAACCGGAATCCGAACGAGGCACCGGTGAGCTGCAACTGGTCCAACGCGTGGTCCGGGGCGTAGTGGGTGCCGATCCGCAGTCGCGGGATCGCCCGGTGCTTGCGGACTCGCCAGTCGCGATGGCCGCGATCGGAGGTCGGTGGGCTCTGGGCAGGGCCTGCGCCGCCGGGCGCGGTGGGTGGAGCGCCTGCCGGGGCGGCTACCGCCAGCGCCTGTGGCCGTACCACCTCGGCGGTCGTCGCCGAGGCGTAGCCGTATCCCGCTTCCGTGCCTGCCGCGGGCTGCGTGTCCGGCGCGGCCTGCTGCTGCGTCGCCGGTGGTTGTGGCGCGCCGAGCACGGCAGGCTGCGCAGGTGGGGGAGCAGGCGGTTGCGGCTGCTGCGGCGGCGAGGGCGGGTGTGCGGCGGCCGCGCCCTGCTGCTGCGGCGGCGGTGGTGGTGGGGCGGGATAGGGCTGCGCACGCTGTTGCTGCCAGTTCACCGGGCACCTCCTCCGCTCGGCGCTGACGCGTAGACGGCCGGGGCGTGCTGGCCGTCCAACCTGGTCAGTTGAGCACCGGTCCAGCCGACTATACGTTCCGCGTTGGCACACATGGCCTGGTAGTGGTCGCGTGCGGTGGCCAGCCGCACCAGGCAGCGAAGCGTGGTGCCGTGGAAGGACGGCTCGATCAGGAACGAAATGCTGATCAACGCCGCGGGCAGCTCCATCAGCGTGGCGAACAGCCGCGCGTTGCGCTCCGGGTCCGGCCACGTCCGCAGCCAGTAGCAGCCGTGTGCCAGGCGTGTCGAATGCCAGCAGTCCCAGTCCTCGCGCACCTGGGTGAGCTGGTTCGGCAGTAGGTCGCAGGAGCGGACAAGCGCGTCGGTCAGTTCGTCCGCCCGCAGCGGCCTCGCCCGCAGGTCGTGCTTGTGCAGCAGCCGCTCGACCCGGTGCGTCAGTTCCGCGAGCACCACCGGGACGTCCACCTGACTACCGGGCTGGTCGATCACCGACTGGGCCACCGCGGTCGCGTCCAGCCGGACCGCGACCCACATCGCGTTGTCGCGCGCGGCGGTTCTGTGGGAAACGACCTGGATCACCACGCCTGCCTGTTCGGCTTCGTCGGCGATGGCCGCGAGCGCGGCCAGTGGCACCGGTGGCATCGGTGCGTCGTCGGCCATCGCGATCTCCAGCACGGCGAACCAGCCTGCGCCGTCGCTTCCCATACCGAGTTCGCCGTCGGCCGAGTCTTCGATGTCCTCGACCACCAGTTCGGGCGCGAGCTCGCACAGCGCGGCGATGCGCGGGTCGGCTGCCTGCGAGCCGGCATTCCCCGCGCGCATCTTGTAGCGCAGCCACAGTCCGAGGCTCTCGCTCCACCACCGGCCGTTGGACCGGCCGAACATCGCCACGACGGCGAGCAGGCCGAGCGTCCCGCCCAGCAGCATGGCCCACAGTTCCTGTAGCACCACGAAGAAGACGGCGCCGAGGACTACTTCGAGTGCCAGCAGGCGCACCACGCTGACCACGCCGAGCCGCCCCGGTTCCCGTCTGGGTTTGAACCACTGGCCTTGTGCGGTGCGGGGTCGTTCCGTTGCTGTGTGTGCGTCGGGCGGGTGGCCGTTCCCGCCGGATCGCGGCGGTCGGGTCGTCATCGAAGGCGAGGCGCTAACCACGTAGCAACGATAGCCCCGAGTATCCGCGTGGCTGGTGTCAAAACCGCACCTCTTTGATCAAGTCCTGTTTTGCCCGTACTTGTTCGCTTCTTGCCGGATGCCGAGCCGCGCCACCAGTGCCTCGACCATGTCGCGGCCGGTCGATGGCTGTCGGCGGGATCGCAGCGGCTTGCGCCAGTCTGCACGCTGTGACTTGTCCGGGCCAGACCTCGCGGTTGGGAACCGTATGACCAATGTGGCCATCCAAAGCCGAGTCACCAGCGAAGGACAATCCGGGATGGGGTGGGTCGGACGGTGAGGCTGAAGAGATCGGCGGGCGTAGTGATGTCGGCCGTACTGCTGTGCTTGCTTGGGACGCCGGTTGCCTTCGGGCAGTCGGAGGAGCCGGGTTCGCGGTATGCGCCCACGATGCTCGTGCTCGACGCGTCTGGCTCGATGGCCGAGGCCGACGCCGACGGGGTTGTGAAGATGGACGCGGCCAAGCAAGCCGTTCACGCGGTGGTGGAGGCCGCACCGGCCGGGTCCAGGGTGGGGCTTGCCGTCTACGGCACCGGCACGGGTAACTCCGACGCCGAGCGCGCCAAGGGGTGCGAGGACGTGCTTGTGCTGCGCGAGCCGGAACCGATCGAGAAGTCGGTGATGGCCGACGCGGTGGACGGGTTGACGCCGCGCGGGTACACGCCGATCGGCAAGGCCCTGCGGGTGGCGGCCGACCGGCTGCCCGAGCAGGGGCCGCGGGCGATCGTGCTGGTCTCCGACGGTGAGGACACCTGCGCGCCGCCGCAGCCCTGCGAGGTCGTCAAGGAACTGACCGCCGACGGTATCGACCTGGTCGTGCACACCGTTGGATTCGCCGTGGAACAGCAGGCCCGCTCCCAGTTGACGTGCGTGGCGCACACCACCGGCGGAACCTACACCGACGCCCCGGACGCGAGGACGCTGGAGGAGATCCTGCCAAGGGTGACGGCTACCGCGCTTCGCAACTACGAGCCCGCCGGTGTGCCCATCGCGGGCTCGCAGGGGTACGACTCCGCGCCGGTGGCGGGGCCGGGCCAGTACCTCGACACGATCGGGCAGCGGGAACGGCGGTTCTACGCGGTGGACGTGCCGGAAGGTGCCACGGCCTACTTCAGCGCCACCGTGTCGTTTCCCCGGCTGAGCGGCATCTCGGTGACCGAGGACTTCAGTTCGTTGCAACTTCGCACCTACGGCACCGACGGCGAGGACTGTCACGAGTTCGAAACCGAGCAGGCGACGCGATCAAGCGACGGTGTCGCTCTGACGGTGGCCACGACGTGGCAGGGCGCCGCCGAAGCCGAGACCGGGAGCGAGCAGGGCGACCGCTGCAAGGGCGGCGGGCGGTACTACTTCGCTGTGGAGTGGTCCAGGGTTGCCTCGGGCGTGCCTGAGCGCCTGCCGATGGAGCTTCTTGTCGGGGTGGAGGCCGCTGTGGCCGACACCGGCCCCACCGCCGTGCGACCGAAGGTGGAGTTCGTCGAGCCAACTGGTCCAGCAGTGCCGGTGACAGGGGGCGGCTCGTTCAACGTCGCCGGTGTTCTTACCGGGTCGGGAAGTTACACCGACACGGTGCAGCGTGGTGAGTTCCTGTTCTACCGGGTCAAGCTCGACTGGGGGCAGGGCCTGGCCTACCGGGTGCGGTTCGGGCAGACACCCGGCCGAGGCTTGCCGAACCTGTCCAACATCTCCACGACGCTGTACGCACCGTCGCGGGAGCAGATCGACTGGGACGGCACCGCCTACACCGGCTCTGCCAACGCGCTGCCGACACATGATCCTTCGATCGCCACCGTCCCGGTGCGGTACAACAACCGCACGGCCGACGAGCACAGCGCGCGCAGCCAGAGCGTCGCGGGCTGGTACTACATCGCGGTCAAAGTGAGCCCACCGCACGAGGACGACGGCACCGCGCATCCCGTACCTGTCCATATCGAGCTGACAGTCGGCGGTGAGCCTGAGCAAGGGCCCCGCTACCGCTCCGGCTCGCCGGACTCCGGTGGCGTCGGCCCGTTCGGGGACGGCGGCGCACGGCTCGGCGGTGACGCGGGCCAGGCCCGGGCCGGTGTGCTGACCAGCAGCCCGACGCAGGCCACACCGTCGATGCTGGGCTGGGTCGTCGCCGCCGGGTTGACCGGGGTCGCCGCTGCGGGAACGGGGTTGTTCTTCTTCCTGCGACGGCGTGGCGGGCCGTCGGCACGGTGACAGCGGCTCCCGTAGTCGAACAGTAGCTTGGCATCACCTCGCGGTTGTCGAGTGCGTGAGCTGCGGGTTCGGGGCACGGCTACCACGGCGCCGTGCTCTGTCTTCGTCAGCGAGGTCGGACAGGATCGAAAGAAGGTGAACGTGTCAGGAGGGGGAGTACGGGATGAGCAAATACTCATGGTCAAGAAACGAGACTGTTGCGACGTCTGTGGCGGTGCCGATGGCTGGATCCTGGACACCGTTGTCGACCACGATTCCGGGCTGATCACTTCCGCCGAACGACCTTGCCAGGCGTGCGCACAGCGCAGGTCGCAGGAATTGGCCGTTCCGCAGTTGGGCAGGCCCCGGACGCATTCCTCGAAACAGCGCGGCAGGAGCCGCCGCAGGTTGTCGAAGCTCGCCGCCGGGTTGCAGCGCAGGCGTAGTGACGCCACCACCCCGGCCGCGAAGGACCACAAGCGACACGCGGCATAAGAAGTGTCAAAGATGTGACCGCGGTTCGGCACGCTTCGGATGGCTGCCCGCCCGCCCTTCGGTGGGTGGGCAGCTACCACTCGGCGTGGCACGAATTGCCTTTTTGGACGGTCCTGTCACGTTGCGATGGGACCGACAGCTTGCCCGGCATTCGAGCCGGGCCATTTCTCGTAACGGCCTAATTGGATCTCGGCCACATCCGTGTTCCGGTGCCTTCACCAACCATCCTGACGCAGTGACCGATCCGGATGTGCCCGCACCGCAGCCAACTGGCGAACGGTGCGGGCACACCCGAGGCGGCGGGCGGCTACTGGACGGCGAAGCGGCCGACGGCCGTCTTCCGTGGACCGTGCATCAGCGCCTGCCCTCGATGGCCGAGACCGGCTCGGGCCGGTACTTCGAATCCGTCGTCCCAGAGGAAACCACAGGTCCGCCCGGCGTACGGACTTCCCAGGTCGGTTTCGCGGTGGGCTCCAGCTCTTCCTGCGCGATCGTGCGAGTCGTCCGGTCGGCGTACGCCAGCGGGCGGGCGTGCCGGTCGTGTTCCTGCGCCGCCGCGGCCGAAGGGCCACGCAGTTCGACGGGGACGTCGCCTGCAGGCTGTGCGGTCTCGACGCGAGCGGGGCCTACCCTGCCCTCGAACACCGGCGAGGTGCCCGTGGACACGCCCGCCTGGAACTCCGACGGTTTGCGGTAGGACCTGCGGCGGTCCGGCGAGGTCTTGGCCGGCCGCACGCCTTCAGCGGCGGACTGTACTCGCGGATTCGCCAGCAGCGGCGGCACGGCACCAGGAGTGGCGCGGCTTGCCGACGCCGCTGCCGCATCGGCGCTGATCGCTTTGCTACGCCTGCGGTTGGCGACACGATTGTCCAACACCGACGGTGTCGCGGGTGGCGGTACGCGGAAGGCTTCGGGAATCTCAGGGCGCTGCACCGGCAGCGTCGGAGCGGCAGGTTCCTTGGCGCGATGGGTGGGTGTGGCGCCCGGCGGTGGGACAGGCGGTGTGGAACCAGCCATCCCCGGTGTCGACGGTCCGATGATCTTGCCCTGCTGCCGCTGCTGCGGTGGTTTACCCGCAGGAGTGGCAGCAGGCGGGGGCGGGATCGTGCCCGGGGGGTAGCCGCCGTTGCCCGGCATCATGGGCAGTCCGGGTGCTTTGCCCGGCGCGGTGGGTGGCGGGGTCGGGGCTCCCGGACCGCCGCCAGGGGGGAGAACGGGGAATTTCGACGGTGCGCCAGGCCCCGTACCAAGGACAGGCGCCGTGCGAAGCAGGCCCGGCGTTCTCGGCGCTCCTGGCCCGACCATCGGAACCGGCGGCACGCCGGACACCCCTGGCCCCCCGCCTGCGCCTACCGGTGGTACCGGCGGCGGTGAGGGTGGCGCCGCAGCGTTGGGTGCTGGGGGCGCCGCAGGTGCACCCTGCGGCGAGGCCCCACCACCGGGAGTCGCGGGAGTGTCGCCGTTGAAGGTCGGTGCGTTGTGGGCGAAGGCTCCGGGCCCACCCGGAGCACCGGGAGCACCGGGAGCGCCTGGAGCACCGGGAGCACCGGGAGCACCGGGAGCACCGGGAGCACCGGGAGCACCGGGAGCACCGGGAGCGGCCGGAGGAAGCGGACCGCCGTTCGCGCTGGGATGCAGCACCGCGTTGAGCGGGTCGAGCATCTTCGCCCGACCCAGCTGCAGTTTCTGGATTATCGGCGCGTAGGCGTTGGCGGTCTCGCTGGCCAGTTCGCGCGCCTTCTGGTTGTACTGGTCCTTCGTCCTGCCCACTTCGGTGAGATTGTCGAGCGTCTTGTAGTACTCGATCATCGTCTTCCGCGCGTCGCCCTTCAGCCCTTTCATCGGGCTTGAGGCCAGGTGGGCTTCGGCGGATTCACCCAGCTCCCGCTGGTACTCCGCCCACAGGTCGCGCATCTTGGACTGGGCGATGCTCATCTCGGCGGACAGGTTGTTCAGCGCCTCGGCGTTGGCTTCGGCGGCCTCACGCCAGACCTGCGTGTACGCCAGGGTCTCCCCGACCTTTCGCAGGAAGGCGTCCTTGGCCTCCGGTGACTCCCACTTGGCTTCCAGGTCGAGGGTCTGGTTGTAGAGCTCGTTCTTGACGTTGAACAGCATCGAGGCGATGTTGGACCACACATCGGCGCGCTCCGATGTGGTGCCCGGCTGCTCGCCCATGATCTGCATCTTGACCTGGTCGATCGTGATGCCGTCGGCGGCGTCGGAGTTCGGATCGGGGGTCTCCGGGGGCGGGCCGGACTGCGGCTTCTTGCCGGTCGCTGCCTCTTGCTGCCGTTCCCACTCCGTCGTGTAGTGCATGACCGCGGACGGCACGTACGGGACGTAGCCACCACCGTGCGACAGTTGGCGCAGGTAGGAGATGCCGTAGCCGAAGTAGAGGTCGGATTCGCCCACGGTGGCTCACAGCCCCGTGCGCATGGTGGCGCGCTGCAACGCGTCGTCGGTCTGCCGCATCCAATCGTCGGTGGTCACCGCAGGCGGTTGCCGGGGGATGTAGCGCTCGTCGGTGCGCTCCGTCGTCACCTTGCCGTTCTCGTCCTGCTTCTCCGTCACCGTGTAGTACTCGCGGCTTTCCGTGCCGTCCTCGTGCTTCGTGGTCACGATGTGGCGGGTCGTGGTGGTCTCGTTGCCGTTGGCGTCCACGGCCGTGGTGGTCACCTGCGAGTGCGTCGTGTTACCCCTCGTTACTTCCGTGGATTCCTTGGTGGTGGTGCTGACCTGCTCGCCTTCGTCGTTGTAGCTGGTGGTCACCGAGTCACCGTTGAGGTCCGTCGTGACCTCGTAGACGGTGTTGCCCTTCTTGTCGTAGCCAACCTCGGTGGTGCCACCGGGATGGTGAGTGACCTGCCGCGTCCCCCCGCTGGCCGTGCGGTACTCGTAGATCGTCACCGGGCCGTAGCTCTTCGTCGAGATCAGCACGTCGTCGTTGGGGTTGATGTCGGCCGCGCCGTTTTCGGTCATCGCCTGCTCGATGGTCTTGCCCTCGGCGAGATACTGCGGAAGGTTCGCGGGCTTCTCGGCTCCCGGCATCGCGAACGCCCAGTTCACCGCATCCAGTGTCGCGCCACTGGCGTTGTCGGTGTTCTCGTACAGGTCGGCGAGGATGTGCGCGCCCGAGGGAATGGCTGTCAGGTTCTGCCGCAGGTCCTGGATGAACGCCACTATCTCGCTGGCGTTGCGTGAGTTGAGCTGGTCGCAGTAGGACCCTTCCGGGAAGCCGCCCGTGCTCAGTGAGACGTCCTTGCCGCCGCCGTTCACGAGCATGACGGGGCCCATCATGTCGTCCTGCAGGTTGGTCCCGATCGCCGCGACATTGGTGGCGTAACCGCGAAACGTGCTGGAATCCGCGTCGATCGTCGCATCGCCCTGAAAGGTCCATGGCGCCGCGACAGGTCCCGAGTAGGGCGGTTCCCCCATGGCTTCCTCCGTCTGCACTGTGGACATCTTCGAGTGGACCAGGCCCCGGAAGGCAGCGGCGACGCTGCCCGCGTCATCCAGCTAACCACCACGAGTCAACCCCACAGGGTTGGTCACTCCTGTTGAGGTAGATGCGCGAACTGCACCAGCAGTTCCCCCTTGGAGCGGGTAATCAGCCAGCCCCTGCCCGTCGGGAGTGGCCCCGGCCTGAGGTTGCCGAGGAGCGGCCCTTCCTCGCGGTTGCCGGACATCATGATTCCAGGCGAGGCCAGATCGCGGATGCGCGAGATCACCGGATCGAACAGTGCCCGTCCAGCGCCGCCGGAGCGGCGGGTCACCACCAGGTGCAGGCCGATGTCGCGGCCCTGCGTCATGAACTCCAGCAGCGGTGCCAGCGGGTTGCTGTGCGAGTTCGGTGCTACCAGGTCGAGGTCGTCGACGAGGATGAACAGCTCCGGGCCACTCCACCAGCTGCGGTTGCGCAGTTGTTCGGGAGTGATGTCGCCACCTGGCAGGCGTTTGGTCATGGCATCGATGGTGACCTGGACCATCTCCTGCACGGTCTTCGTCGCTGTCGCATACCCGATCAGGTACTCGTCGGGAATCAGCCCAAGCAGGCTGCGCCGGAAGTCCACGACCGCGATCTGGGCCTGCTCCGGCGTGTAGCGGCCCATGATGCCGGTCGCCAGCGCGCGCAGGAAGTTGCTCTTGCCCGACTCCACATCGCCGAACAGCAGCAGGTGCGGCTCGGCCTCGAAGTCGAGGTAGACGGGCTGTAGGTCGGTCTCGGCGATGCCGACCGGGATGCCCGGCCCCTCGTCGGCGGGTGGAAGCGCGGAGTACGGCAGGTCGGTCGGCAGCAGCCGCACGCGCTGCGCGGCCGGACCGGTCCACCCGGCGTTGATCGAGTCGACCAACTGCTTGACGCCTTCCGCGAGATCGACATCGGTGCAGCGGCCGTCCACTCGCGGCACACCCGCCAGGAACTGGGCGCCGTCCGGAGAAAGCCCCCTGCCGGGTGCCTGCTCCGGCACGGCCGCCGCCTGCCGCCTGCCGAACGCCGAGTCCACCGGGTCACCGAGCCGTAGCTCCAGCTTGCTGCCGAACATGTCGCGGACGTTCATGCGCAGGTCCATCCACCGGTTCGCGGTCGCGATCACGTGCACGCCGAAGCCGAGGCCGCGGTTGACCAGTTCGGTGACGGTCGGCTCCAGTTGCTCGTACTCGGTGCGCAGGGTGGCCCAGCCGTCCACGACCAGGAACACGTCACCGAAGTTGTCCTCGGGAAACTTGCCCTCCCGCAGCAGTTTGCGGTAGGTGGCCATGCCGTCGATTCCGTGCTCGGAGAACCGTTGCTCGCGTTCCAGCAGCAGGTTGTAGGCCTCGGCCACGCTGCGCCGCACCTCGGTGGTGTCACGCCGGGTGGAAACGCCACTGACGTGAGGCAGTCCCCGCATCGAGGCCAGCCCGCCGCCACCGAAGTCGAGGCAGAAGAACTGCACCTCCGCGGGGGTGTGGGTGAGCGCGAGACTGCCCATGACGGTGCGGACCACCGTGCTCTTACCGCTGTGCGGACCGCCGACCACGACCAGGTTCCCGCCCGCGCCGGACAACTCCAGCCAGCACACGTCCCTGCGTTGCTCGGCAGGCCGGTCGATCACGCCCGCCGCGGCGGTCAGTGCCCCCCACAGGTTCGTGTCCTCGGTCGTCAGGCCGCGCTCGGAATCGGTCCGCAGCGCTGTCAGCAGTCGGTCCAGGGTCGGCGGCTCGGCAAGCGGAGGCAGCCACACCTGGTGCGCAGGCCTTCCCTTGCCCTCCATCCGCTCCACCAGCACGTCGAGCAGGGTCTCGCCGTTCTCGGCATCGTCGTCGTGGCTCGAGGTCGGTTCGAGTTGGTCGGTGGTGCGGGGCCGCAGGTAGCGGGTCGAGTATTCCTGCACCGGGTCGATGTGCCTGCCCTGGTCGTCGGTGCGAACCGCGCTGGCGCCGCGGCGGTGGACGCCGGAGACGTACGCCGCCCGGAACCTGACGAGATCCTCGGTTCCCGCGCGAAGAAAGCCGTTACCAGGCGCGCGTGGCAACTGGAAGGCGTCGGGGGCGCCGATGGCGGCCCTGCTCTCCATGGCCGAGAACGTCCGCAAACCGATCCGGTAGGAAAGGTGCGAATCCAGGCCGCGAAGCCTGCCCTCCTCCAGGCGTTGCGATGCCAGCAGCAGGTGCACGCCCAGCGAACGGCCCACCCGCCCGATCTGGACGAACATGTCGATGAAGTCGGGCCGAGCGGTGAGCAGTTCGGAGAACTCGTCGACGATCACCAGCAGCGCGGGCAGCGGTTCCAGCGGCGCGCCCGCCGTGCGGGCCTTCTCGTAGTCACGTTGGGAGCCGTAGTTGCCCGCCTTGCGCAACAGTTCCTGACGGCGCAGCAGCTCACCCTGGATGGCGTCGAGCATGCGGTCCACCAGGTGCAGCTCGTCGGCAAGGTTGGTGATCACCGCGCTGGTGTGCGGGAGCCGGTCGAGCTTGGTGAAGGTGGCGCCACCCTTGAAGTCCACCAGCACGAAGTTGAGGATCTCCGAGTCGTGCCTGAGGGCCAGCGCCAGCACCAGGGTACGAAGCAACTCCGACTTGCCGGAACCGGTCGCGCCGACGAGCAGGCCGTGTGGCCCCATGCCGTCCTGCGCCGACTCCTTCAGGTCGAGTTCCATCGGGCGGCCGTCGGCGGTCACCCCGATCGGCACGCGCAACCGGTCCCGATTCGATCGCTTCGCCCAGCTCTCGGAGAGATCGAACTCGTACGGGTCGCCCAGCCCGAGCAGGTCGGTCAGCTCGAGCGAGGTGGCAAGCGGTTGTTCCGCGGTGGTCGCCGACGACAGCCGCAGCGGAGCGAGCGTGCGCGCGAGGCCGAGCATTCCGGCCGGGTCGAGCGAGTCGGCCTCGCCGATGGCGTTCTCGCCGTCCATCGTCCTGCTCCGCAGCGCCCCGTCGGCGCCGATGTCCAGCACAAGCGTCGTCGCGTCCAGCAGTCTCGGTGGTGTGCCGGACAGGTCGATCAGCGTGGTTCCCTCGACACCGCCCTCGATCATGAGGTGTTCCGAGCCCGCCGTGTCACCCCCGTCGAGGATCACGACCACGTGTGTCGAGCCGTCCGCAGGCGGTGTGCTGGGGTTGAACCGCGGCCGGTTGGCGAGCACGTCGTCGAGCATGGCCTCGATCGCGGTGATGCTCGGGGCGACGAGGCGGATGGGGCCCACGGCGTCGTGCTTGTCCGGGTGCAGCGCGTGCGGAAGCCATTTCGCCCAGTCCCAGGCCTGCCGGTTCTTCGGACTCACGCAGAGTGCGGCCAGCACGTCACCAGGTGCGTGAAATGTGCAGAGCTGGGCGAGCATCGCAGCCGCGAGCCCGCGTCCCCGTTCGGTGTCGCCGGTGACGTAGATGCGCGAGAACCCGCGAAGCGCGACCGCGACGGGAAGGTCGGGCACCGTGGAGTAGGTCGTCACGAACTTGCGCAGCGCCATCGCGCACAGCGGTTCGAGCTCGTCGACCGGTTTGGTCTCCGGCGGCACCAGCGGTGTCGCCAGTTCCTGGCTGCCGAGTCCGATTCGGATGATCGTGAAGTCCCAGTCGCCCGGCCTGCGTTCCCACAGTCGGGCGCTCTGCGCCGTCGACCAGAGGCGGTCCGGATCGGGGTGGCGGTAGAACATGGCCTGACGCTGGCGGGAGATGGTGTCGCGAACCTGTGCGCGTAGCTGGCTCAGCTTGCGCATGTACTGCCGCCGGTTCTGGATCATCTCCTGCTTGCCAGGCCCCTGCCCGGCCTGACTCATGATCTGGAAAAGGATCATCCCCAAAACGGCGGCGCCGTAAAGGCCGCCCGCCACGTACATGATCGGCCCTGGTGAGCGCGCACCGATCAGCAGTCCCATACCGGCGGTGCCCGCCAGCATGGGCAGGATCATCAGGACCCTGGTCCAGTTCTTTCCCGTGATGGGCGGGTTCTCCGGTGGCGGGTCCAAAATCACTTCACCGGAAGGCAGTTCGGGCGCGGGCCTACGTACGGGCCGCTTGACTATGATCGTTGCCAAGGCCGAACCTCCCGAGAGCGGTTTATCGTGACCCACTGCCGTGGTGCACATTGTTACTCTGCCAGTCGAGGCGGGGTTCCAAGTTGGAGGTGTGCGGCATGACGTCGGCGATGGGCCTGAAACTGGCCAAAGTGACGATCTCCACGCCGAAACGTGGTATCGATGTCGCCTTGCCCGAAGACGTCACGCTCGCGGAACTGCTTCCCTACATTCTGCGGCACGCCGGTGACGAAACCGCGGACGCGGGCGAACGGCACGGTGGCTGGGCGCTGAGCCGTCCGACAGGCGAACGGCTTGACCCCAGGCAGACCCTCGGCGCGCAGGGGGTACGCGACGGCGAGGTGCTGCACCTCGTTGCCGGGCAGGTCGAATGGCCGGAGATCGAGTACGACGATCTGGTCGAGACGATCGCCAGCGGTGCCAGGCGGTACGGCCGCAGCTGGGGGCGCGCGGCGACGCGGCGCTGCGGACTGGCCGTGGCCGTGGCGGTTCTCGGGTTGGCGACTCTGGTCGTGTTCCTGTTCCGGCCACCCTGGTTGGTGCCCGGACTGGTACTGCTCGGCGCGGCGACCGTGTTGCTGGCGGCGGGCGTCGTTGTCGCGCGGACGGTTCCCGACGCGCTGGCAGGCGCCGCGTTCGCGGGCCCCGCGCTGGTGTACGCCTTCCTGGGCGGGCTGGTGCTCACCGCACCCGATCACGCGAACCTGTTCAGCATGGGGCCACCGAGGCTGCTGCTCGGTTCGATCTCGCTGCTGGTGTTCGGGATCGTGGGCTACGTGGGTGTCGCGGCCGTCGGCCGGGTGTTCATGGCCGCGATCACCGTCGGACTGCTCGGCACACTCGGCGCGTTGTTCGGCAACCCGCTCAGCCCTGACGGCGCGGCGGCACTCGTACTGACCGTCGGGATCGCGTTGCTGCCCGGTTACCCGATGCTCGCCGTCCGGCTCGGCAGGGTCCCGCTGCCCGAACTCCCGCAGCGCTCTGCCGAACTGCTCGAGGACGACAAGCCTGTGCCGACGCCCGCCGTCTTCGCCGCCGCGGCCCGCGCCGACGAGGTGCTGTCGGGGTTGCTGCTCGGGCTGTCGGTCGCGAGTGTGTTCGCCTCCCTCTACCTGCTCGGACACGGCGGCGGCGCCTGGCTGATCATGCTGGTTCTGGTGGCCGTCGCGCTGTTGCTCAGGGCGCGCATCTTCCCGGTGCCCCGCCAGCGAATCCCGTTGCTCGTGGGTGGAATCCTGGTTTCGGCGCTGCTGGCCTACTGGCTGGCCACCCGCGCGAACGACAACGCCGGTGTCGGCGTGTTCCTGCTCGGCATCGGCCTGCTCGCGATGCTGCTCGCCTACGCCGGATTGGTGTACAGCAGGAAGAACCCGTCTCCGCAGCTGGGCCGGATCGCCGATATCCTCGACGTCGTGGCTATCCTGGCGCTCATTCCGTTCGCCGCGTACATCACCGGATTCTTCAGTTATGTGCAGGGCCTGATGGCTTCGATCGGTTGAGGGTGACAGGTGCCAACTCGTCGGGATCAGCTGCAGGCCTACCAGTTCATGATGCGGCGGGTCACCTCCGCGCTCATAGTGCACGAAACCGACCCCGAGTTGGCCCCCCTGCGCAGGGGTGTGGGCGCCGTGTTCGCCGGTGTGATGATCGCCGTGCTGATCGCGGCCGGCTTCGGGGTGTACGGCGTCTTCACCGGCATCGGCGGCACGTCGTGGCGCGCCGATGGTTCGGTCATCGTGGAGAAGGAGACCGGCGCCACTTACGTCTATCTCGGCGACAGCCTGCAGCCGGTACTCAACATCACCTCCGGGCGGCTGCTCGGCAACATGTCCGATCCGGAACCGCACCGCGTGTCGGCCGCCGACCTGGAGGGCATTCCGCGCAACCCGATGGTCGGCATCCCTGGCGCGCCCGCCTCGCTGCCGTCGGCCGAGCAGGCGCTAGGAGCACCGTGGACGATGTGCTCGGTGCTCGCGGAGAACACCGCGGGGGTGCCGACACCGAGCACCGCGCTGCTGGTCGGCGGCGAGATACCGGACGGTTCCCCGCTGCGAGATCGCGGCGTGCTCGTCCGTGACGTCGAGACCGGCACCAACTATCTCGTCTGGAACAACCGGCACTACCGCATCGCCGGGGATCGCCCGGAAGCGGTGCTGCGGTCGGTTTTCGGGGCGGACCTGGAGATCGTCGATGCCGGTACGGCCTGGCTGAACGGGCTCCCCGCGGGACAGGACATCGGACCGATCGACATCGAAGGCAGGGGACAGCCGTCGTCGATAGCGGACGACCTGGCGGTGGGTGACGTCGTCTTTCACGCGGCGGGGGACGGCAGGCAACACTATCTGGTTCGAACCGACGGGCTGGCTCCGCTCACCGAGCTGCAGGTCCGAATCCTGCGTGGCCAGTACTCGGTGACGCCCAAGGAGATCTCTCCTTCGCTGGCCAACGAGGCGCCTGCCAGCGATGCACCGGCCCCGGCGAGTGGCGAGGCGGCACCGCCGGAGTCGCCGCCGGAGCTGGTGCGGATTCCCGGCGAAGGGCCGGTCGCGTTGTGTTCCCGCACTGACAGTGCGAGCTCGGGTCCGGTGATCTCGATCGGCGGCGACGTTTCCGCGCTCGACGCCGGGGTCCAGACCAGTGCCGAGACACCGGCGGGGGTCAGGCTGGCCGATCGGGTGCTCGTGCCGCCCGGCGGTGTGGCCGTGGTGCGTGCCCTGCCGTCCGACGGCAGCGGTCCCGGGGCGCTGAGCATCGTCACCGATCTGGGCATGCGTTTTGCGGTGCCCTCACCCGATGTACTCGCTGCTTTGGGGTACTCGGATGCAATGGCGGTCGATATGCCCGCCACGCTGGTGCAACGCATCCCCGCCGGCCCCGCGCTGAATCCCGCGACCGCGCTACGACCGGCGCAGCAGTCCCCGTAGCGAAACCCGTACCCGCTCCGCGATGCGGCTGGTCGTAGTGTGCTGAGCTGCGATATCGCGTCCTCGATGAGGTGTCGCCCTGTCTGCGGGATGCCAGCGCGCGCTCTTACGTTGAACGCGAGGCCAATCCACATGCGTATGGGGTGACAGCATTGACGGGGAAAATCAATCTCGATCCCGATCAGGTTCAGGACCTCGAGAACGCCATCGGCGACACCGGTGAGCGCGCCGCCGAGGTCATCAACCGGATCAGGGAGTCCTACCTCAGCGTGGTCGGTCCCGGCTGGCAGGGCGGTGCCGCCAACGCGGCGGTGCGCAAGCAGGAAGAGTTCTACGAGATCTGGACGAGGCTGAAGGGCATTCTCGTGGATCTCCAGTCAGGCGTTACCGGCAACAAGCGACTCATCCTCGAAACCGACGCGGATGACGAACTGCAACTGGGGGCCGTCGACCCCGGTGCCGCCGCTGCGGCCGAAGGCTACGGCGGCGGCATGGCGGCGAAGAGCGGTCGGCTCTGAGCTCGTCAACGGTCACCACCGAAACCACAGCCGGGAGGACACATGGTTTTCAGGGTCACGGGCGCCGTCGATGAGACGGGTGCGAGTACGGTCGGCTACGCCGAGCAGATCCGGGGGCTGTTCGAGGATCTGATGACGAAGGCGCGGGGAATCTGCGGCGGTGCCTGGGAGAGCGGGGCATCCGAGGTGTTCCTGGCTGCGCAGGGGAAGTGGGACGCCGAGGCAGGCAACCTCACCAACGCGCAGACCGAGATCGGTCAGCTCACCCGGATGGCGGCGGAGAACGCGTTCGCTGCCGACCGCAAGGGCGCGGGACTGTTCCCGATGTAAGCGGGCGCTCGACACGAAACAGGGGGTTTCGGGAGCCGGTTCTGGAGCGGGAGGCTCCAGAACCGGCTTTCTCACGAACAGGAGCTGATAGGAAGGCACAAACCGTGCGCGAACCAGGATCACCGACCTGGCGAGGGTCGCCCCGACCGGTCGCCGAACAGCTCGACGGGTGGTTCGGGCAGTTCGTCCTCGGGCCGGTCCTGCGGGGCTTCGGCGAGTCCGCTGCGCCATCCGCGCCTTCGACCGCGCGGCCCGAACACGACTGCCACGGTCACCGCGGCGGCGAGTGCGGCGGCCGCGCCTGCCAGGCCGAAGGCGAGTTCGTCGCTGTCGGCCTGTGCTTGCGCCCGTGCACGTTCCTGCCTGCTCATGGTCGTTCGCGACATCGGCGGCAGTTCGGCCGGATCTCCCGGAACCAGGTTCTCCACCACCGCTTGGTAGGGGTTCACCAACCCCTGCCCGTAGTTCGCGCTGCCCTCGCTGTCGGGCGCGGGTGCGGCCGTCGCACGTACCCGTCGCACGATGTCGGCGGCGGAGGCGCCACGGTGGTAGGAGCGGGCGAGCGCGACAGTGCCCGCCACGTAACCGGTGGCGAACGCGCTTGCCGACATTTCGCCGTGCCCAGCCTTCGGAAGCGTGGTGAGCACCTCGTAGCCGGGCGCCACCAGATCCACGTGTTCCGGGCGGGACGCGTCGGTGACCAGCCCGTCGCGGCCGATCCCACTCACCCCGAGTACCCCGTCGTAGGCGGCCGGGTACGGCGTGAGACCGAGCGGTGTGGTCCTGGTCAGCTCGCCGGTCGCGGCCACGAGCACGACGTCGTTGTCCAGCGCCCGCCGCACGGCCTGCCGCAGCGCGGTGCTGTCCTGGTAGGTGATCGTGGGAACCGCGATGACCGTCGCGCCTCGGTCGATGGCCCACTCGATCGCCGAGGCGAGCAGAGCCGGCGCCACCGATTCCCCCGCGCCGGTGGGAAACCGGTCACCGACCACTTTGGCCGAAAGCAACCTCGCATCGGGTGCCACTCCGTGAAACCCGACCGAGTCAATGGAGCGCGCGGCCACGATTCCGGCGACACCCGTGCCGGTCCCCAGGCAGTCGGCTTCGCCGCTGGGATCGCTTCGCGGATCGGCGGGAGCAAGGTCGATCGAGTCGGTGACCCTGCCGGCGAGTTGCGGGTGGGTCGCGATCCCGGTGCTGACGACCGCCACACGTTGGCCCGCACCCGTGGACATCGGCCACGCCCGGTCGGGCGAGAGCAGTTGCTGTGCCCAGGGCACCGGCGTGATCTCCGCTCCTGGCTGAACACATTGCTGTTGCGCCGCGACCGGATGCGGCGCGACCAACAAGGTGATGCCGCCGATCGTCGCGGCGAGCGTCAGACGCAAGAAGTTCTTCAGCGGCACGCGGCGATGCTAGCGGAACCGGCGGCATGCCTGGAAAGTCCAAGGCGCATGGTGTGCTGCGGGGTGTGTCTAGATGAGGAGTTGTGCGATGGAGTTTCGTGAGGAGTCCGTCGACCCGGTCTTCCAGGACGTGTTGGACCAGATTCAGCAGATGGCGGAGTCGGTTCCGGACACCCAACGCCGGATGATGGAGCTGACCGGGGTGGCGTGGTCGGACGACCGCATGGTGAAGGTTGTCGTCGGTCCACGCGGGCAACTTGTCGATCTCGAGATCGACCCGAGGGTGTTCCGGCGCCCCGACGCGAGCGAGTTGCAGGCCAAGATCCTCGCGACGTCGCACGCGGCGGTTGCGGACGTGTCCGAACAGCTCAAAGAGATCATGGAGAGCCAGTTCCCACCCGAGATCGCCGAGATCAGGCAGAAGTACACCCCGGAGTGGGAGGACAACTTCGTCGACCTGCTGCGCAGTGACGCGGAAATCTTCGCCGAACGGAAGGAGCAACGATGAGCGGCTTCATCGACGTCAACACGAGCCTGTCGGCGATCATGGCGATGGGAAGCCAGTTCAAGGTTCGGGCCGAGGAGTTCGAGAAGCTCGCCAAACCGACGCAGGAAAAGATCATCGAGCTGATCCAGGACATTGGCACTTACGGTGACGACAAGCCGGGAGAAGCCATGCGAGCCCAGCACCCGAAGGCGGACGACATCAAGGCGATCTACGCCAACCACGCCGGACTGTCCGAATCGGCCGCCCAGATCGGAGACAACGTCAGGTACGTGATGGCTCTCTACGAGGCCGAGGCGCGCAAGAGCAAGGAGGACATGGACGGCGTGGAGATCTGAGCGGGCTCTCCGCTGACTTGTTCTCGTGTCCGGTTCATCGCGATGTGAAGGGTGGGTGCGTTGGGTTCGAATCCGCTGGACGGACCGATCGGCGCATTCGCTCGTCAAATGGAGGACTTCGCCGACAAGATCGACGACTTCATCCGAGCGTGGAACAACTTCCTCGGCTTTCCCGTCGCCGCACCGGTTACCCGCACGGCGATGCGGGGCATTCTCGGTGACTACCCCACAGCCGATGAGCTGAAGGTCGCCGAGCTTGTCCGGTTGCTGATCGAAGACTCGCAGAAAACCGCCGAGTTCATGCGGGATCTGGCGGCCAAGACCGAGAACGTGCAGTTGTCCTGGCAGAGCCAGGGCGCCGCGCAGAACTTCAGCCAGATCATGGCGAAGTTCACGGCTGCCGGGGGAGATCTCGCCAAGACCAAACTCAGCCTGACCACGGCCAACGCCGAGTTCTACAAGCAAACCATCCTGGCGAAGAACATGTACCAGGCGAACCTGGCGATGCTGGCGTTCGAACTGGGCAGGGCCGCGATGTCGGCGCTTCCGACATTTGGTACCGCGCTGGCGGGCATTCCGATCTCGATGGCGGCTGCCGCCGCGGCGGCGAGAAGGATCGCGCAGCAGGCACTTGCCGCCGTGTCCCGCATCCGAACCCAGATCATGTTGCGGGAGGTCTTCGTCCCGACGGCTCTCGGTGTCGGGCACGTGGCACCTGTGATCGCATCGGCGGCTGGGCGCGGAGCGTTGCGCCTTTCGGGGGGCGCTGCGAGGGGCGCGTGGAACCTCGGCTCCAAGGGCCTGCGCAGGATGGCGCCCTCGTCGATCGCAGGACGGATAGGTGCCTCCCAGATTCAGCGGCAGCTCATTCGCGATGCGGTAAGGAACGGAGCCGAACGCGCGGCGATCAGAGAACTGGGCTCGAGGGCCACTCATCGCGCGATCGCCCGGCATCTGACGAGTCAGTTCCGCGGCACGCCGCGCTTGGCGACGGGTGGTCTGGACGACGTCGCCGCAGCGGCCGCGCGGCAGGCCATGCAGGCACACACGGTTCGCCGGGGCCTGCTCGGTCGAATGGCACTCGGCAGCACAACGGTTGCGCCTGGCATGAGCACGTGGCGTCTGATCGGCCAGAAGCTCATGGGATACGGCGTACGCAGCGCGTTCACCTTCGGCCTCATGTCCGACCTGGCAGGTCAGGGCATGACCATGTGGGAAACCAAGGGTCAGGGCGTCTTCGAGTACGAGTACAACGGCGTCTCCACCGTGGCGGCGGTGGTCGGTGCCGGACTCGGTGGCGCCCCACTGGGATTCGCCACCACATTACCCGGCTACCTGGTCACCGGCGCGGCAGGCGGTGTGGCGGCCTACTTCGGTGCGATGGGTGTCACCGCGGGTCTCGACCCGAACGTGGACTTCCAGCTGCCCGCAAGGGCCACCGCGGGTGCTGACCCGAACGAGTTGACTTGGGCCGAGGTGGGTCAGGCCGCGCTGGGCGGTGCGCTCGGCGGAGCCTGGGAGAAGTACATCGGCGACGCCTCGTTCAAGGAGATTCCCCACAACCTGGAGGTGTCCCGGAACGCGCTGCGGGACTTCAGCTTCGACGCTCCGGAGTTCGGCAACCGGTTGGGAACCACCTTCTTCGCGAACACCCCGCCGGCGAACGCGACCCCGGCCGCTGCCGCCGCGGCGGCACAGGCGGCTTCGGCCGCGACACAGCCCAGCACGAACGCACCACCGGCGAACCAGTCGGGCGGCTCACCGGCCTCCTCCGGTTCCGCCGGGAGAACGGCTGGTGGTTCGGCCAGCGGTTCCGCGAACGCCGATGCCGACGGCGGCGGCGACGGCAGTACAGGCGATTCGAGCGGTACGGGTGCCACATCGTCGTCGGAGGGTGGTCGAACACCCGCACCGCAACCGGTGGCAGCGCCGGCCGCACCTGCCAGCGGCTCCGACACCGCGTCGCCGGGGGAGAGCACCGGCGAGGCGGTACCCGCCACCCAGGGTGAGGGCGGGCCGGAACCGGCTCCCCAGCCTCGGCAAGCCGAGCCCGGCGGAGATTCGGCGACAGCCGAGGGCGCGCAGCAGTCCTCGGACGGTGACTCCGGGATCAAGATCACCGATCGGCGTTCGCATGTGGATGCGCTCGGTGAGCGAGACGTGTGGAGTGAGCCAACGCGGCGGGAGTCTCCCGACGAGCAGGCTGTGGGCCAAGCCGAGTCCACCGCTGACCAGGCGGCTACCACCTCCGACGACGCGGCGGCGAAGGTCACCGATCGGCGTTCACATGCGGACGCATTGGGTGATCGGGATGTGTGGAGTGAGCCGGCCCGGCGGGGGTCTCCCGACGAGCAGGCTGCGGGCGAGGGTGAACTCAAGATCACCGACACCAGAGCGGCGACCAGCGAGTTGCCCGCAGGCCAGACCGCTGTCAAGGTCGGCGACCTCGTGCAGGGTGAGCCTCGATTGGTGGCTCCGAGGGAACCGCTGACCGAGACCGCCGACTGGCCCGACGGCCCGAGGATGTTCGCGGCACGAGAGATCCAGGCTCTCGTGCAGAGCGGGCAGGCGTCGATCGATCACGAGACCGGCGTGGTCACCTTCGGCTCGCCCGATTCGGGTGTGGTGGCCAACGCGCTGCTGTCGCTGGATTCGACGCTGCCACCCGGACACGCCCAGTACATACCGGCCCAGTTCGAGCTGACTCCCGCGGGCTACGTGGAGACGGCACCCGCGGAATTCCGGTTCTCACCGGAGGTGGACGCATCGTTCACCGCGATGAGCAAGCAGATCAGGGCGCAGACCAGGGAACTGGTCGAACTGGCGCTGGCCGACGCCAGGGTGTTGAACCCGGGCAACGTGCGGCCGGACCAGGGTTCGGCAGCGGTTCGCGACGACTCCTCCCGCGACGGTGATGTGCGCAAGGGACTGCCCCGCCTGCTGCACGCACTGAAAGGCGGTGCCATAGCGTCCGGCGTCGAGGAATCCGAGGAAACACTGCGGGAAGTCATCGCCGCGTTGCAGGCGGGCGGCTTCACCGACGAGGTCGCCGCGAACTCCCTTCGAGGGTACGTGACTGCTATCGCGGGCGATCCCGACGAGGGCACGTTGCTGGCTTACTACCGCGACGGCACGGTGGTGCCGTTCGAGGTCGGTGTCAGCACCGAGGTGGAGCCGGGCCAGGTGCGCAGCACGCCACCGCAATGGCAGCGAGTGGACGGAGCCTGGCGGACGATCAGTGTCGGCACGCTGGAGCTGTCCACAGCCGACACCGCGGAGCAGATGCACGCGATGCTGCGGGAGGGGCTGCGTGCGCTGCACGACGGGGTACCCGGCAACGGCAACGTCGCGATCGGCGAGCCGGCACAGGGGTTCAACCTGCACGACCTGGAACGGGCGCTGTCGGCGGAGGAGGTGACCGGCAAGGTCGAGTCGGCGCTGCCGAGCAGTGAACGGCTCGCCGACATGTCTGGCCACTATCAGCGGTACCTGGCAGACCTGACAGCGCAAGACCACGACTCAGGGCTACCGAACTCGGCCGAGTTCGTCGCACCGTCAGTTGCCAGGATTCACTTCCCGAGCGCCACCGTGGACACCTTCGTCGCGGTGCGGCCGGATGTCGAACCCAACACCTACCGGGTCATCCCGCCCAAGCTCGCCGTCGTCGACGGCGCCGTGGTCCAGATCAGCCCGGCGATGGTGGCCTTCTCCGCGCACGGCCCGGAGGCCGACGCTTCCCAGCGGTTGCTGGCCAGCTTGACCGCCCGCCGCGCGTTCACCGAACTGGGCCGGATGGTCGAAGGACTGGGGCCGATCGCCAACGGTTCGGTTCCGGTGGCGCTCAACCCCGCCACGATGCCGTTGATGCGTGCCATTGCTTCGGCGCGGCCCGTTCTCAACTCGGAGCTGCCGGGCACGTCGCTGGCCGACAGCGCCACCGTACTGCCGGACCCGCTCGCCGAGGCGTCCGGCGCCGGTTCCGCCGAGGAAAGCTACTCGGTGCGGATCCCGGACCAGGCCAATTTCGCCGAACACGCGACCGCGATCCTGGAAAGCGTCGCCGAGTTGGGATACCGGTTGCGCGGTATCGAGAACGGCTGGCGCCACGGCGACCCCGGCATCGTGGCGAGCTGGCACGACCCCGCCACCGGCCGGTCGATCCGGCTGCGGCTGGAAACTCCCGACGCCAACGCCGCTCGCCGTGCCGCCTCCGAGTTGGACCGGTTGGCGCAGAATCCGGACCAGCGAAACCCGCTGCGGCAACACTGGATCGCGGACCAGCGCACGCAGCTCATCGAGGGCGTAGCCGAGCCGGCCGACGCGGACAGCCTGCTTTCGTTCGACCCCGAACCCAAGCGGCCCAACGCGTGGGACACCGCGCCTGCAACGCAGACCCCTAGGCTCGGCACCATCGCGGTCAGTGACGCGACACTGGAAGAGATTCTGGCGAGATTCGGGCCGGATGCCACCGCTCCCGGCCTGCCGAGGATCGACCCTCGGTTCTTCGCGAGTGATGAGAACGCGCGGTCTGCCGTTCGCGCCATCGTCTCCGATATCGCACGGAATCCGGACACCGTCGTGGGTAGGGACAGCGCCGGGTCCTGGGTCGTGCGCGGTGAACGCCACGGGCTGACCTTCGAGGTCGCCGTCGCGCTCAACGGAGATGTGGTGGGAGCCGAACCGCTGACCGGGCCACACGTGCTGGAAGGCGCGCGGGCTGAGCGAGCACCTGCTCCACAGGTAGACGCTCACGCCGGTGACCGGGTGACAGCCTTGCTTGACGCCGTGCGGACGGTCGAGAACGCGATGCTGCTGCCGGGAATGGTCCGATCCCCCGCGCAGTTCGATCCGGACAGCCCCGTCCGGTTCGGTGTGCGGTTGCCCGACGGCACCCGGTTCGCCGACGACGTCCGAGCCGTGGCGGGCAAGCTCACCGAACACGGCTACACGGTGGTCGGGGAGCTGGACAACGCAAGTGCGGCAACCGGTCACGGCCTGCTGATCGCCTTCCGCGAGCCCGGCAGCGACCGACTGCTCTCCCTACAGTTCAACGCCGAGGCAGCGGGCGAGCCTTCACCCGGGCCCGAGTTCGTGTCGCTGTCCTCGATCTCGTTCGCCCTACTCGATATCACTTCCGGGATCGAGGGCGCCCAGGTGCTCCTCGATCCCGGTCAGCAGCAGCGTGCGGACGCGGCACTGCGGTTTGCCGTGCAGGTGCCCGCCGACAGTTACGTGCGCGACGCGGAGTCGGTGCAGGGCCAGCTGGCCGAGCGTGGCTACCGGTTGGTGTCCGCGGACATCGCGTGGGGTGACGGGATCGGCTGGGTCACCACGTGGTCGGAGCCAGGCACCGGCCGCACCGTGACGTTGCGGATCAGCACGGCGGAGGCCGAGTCGTTCGGTAGCGAACTCGCCGACCTGGACCGGCGGCTCGCGCGGACCCCGGCACGAAACGTGCTGGAGCGGCGCTGGCTCCGGCAACGCAGGCGAGAACTGCTGCACCGGATTCCCGTGCCCGCCGGAGCCGACCGCCTTCGACTTCCCACCCTGCCTACGACCTCGGACGGTGGCCACGCCGGAGCCTCCGCCACAGGTGATGACTCGACCGCAGCAGGCCCGGACAGCGAGACCACCGCGCCGGACGGCGGGCGGCCGCCCATCTCGGTGCGACGGCAGCTCGACCGGGCATTCACCGTCGTCGTGCACCGAGACCCCTCGGTTTCGCCACTTGAGGCGGCACAGCGGGTAGCGCAGGAGATGCGTTCGGGTTTCGACGCCTGGTCCTCCGAAGAGGTCGTCGTGACTGTGCCTGCAGGCACGGACCCGGTGGCACTGGGTTTCGATCTGCGATCGTTCGGCAAGGCACTGGCGAGAGAGCTGGGCATCCCCGGTGTACGGGGGCTGGCTCCGCAAGGCTGGCGGACGCCGCAGTATCCGATCCGCTCGGTCTCGCTGTCCGACGTCGCGCTCGATATCGCCGCCGCCACCATCGGCCCGGACGGCCGTGCGCCCGGCGGCACCGTGCTCAAACGCCAATGGTTCGGTACCGAAGACGTGTCCGCTCGACTGCGTGACGCGATAGAGACGATCGCGAAACGGCCCGGCACCGTCTATGCCGAGGGCGACTCCTTGCTGCGGGCGTGGCGGGTCGAGGGCGTCTACGCCGGTGTCACCTTCCAGCTCACCGTCCGACTCGACGGTTCCGTCGAACAGGTCGAACTGGTCGACGACGGCAGCCCGCACCTCAACCGCATCGCGCCACTGAAGCAGCACGGCGCGAACAACTTCGAACCTCCGCGCGAGGAAGTCGAGGTGGAGGAGACCGGCCCCGGACAGGCCCGTCCCGAAGCGGTGGCGGACACGATCCCCGGGGGCGAGGTGGTGCCACCACTTGCGGTGGGCCTGCGTGACCCCGACCAGGCCGCCGACCTGTCGCAGCCGGAGGTGGATTATGCGGTGGGCTCGGCGTTGTCCCGGCTACGGGGCGACATCGAGGCGGTCGAACTCGAAGCGGACTCGGGCGAGCGGCGGTGGCTGATCGGGCGCCCCGACGGGCTGCGGTGGGAGCTGCGCGTCGCACCGCAGTCGGGGGTGTCCCGGCTGTCGCTTCCGGAGCTTCGGTCGGTGGACGGCAGGTGGGTGCAGACCGCGCCGATCACCTGGGTGGTGCCCGGACTGCCGACCGATCCGGCACAACGGGTGGAAATGCTGGAACGGCTGTTGCCGAGTGTGCTGCGTGCCGCCGAGGGCGGTCTGCACGACCTGATTAGGCAGGCACAGCAGGAGACATCCGCGCCGTTGCCGCAGCTCGGCGATCTCGTGCCCGAACCAGCGGTTCTGCCGGACGCGGGGGCGGCGGCCGTCGATGGGCTGACTGCCGGCTCACTGTCGGACAGCATGCGTTCGGCGGTCGGTGAACTCGCGTCGACCGGTGCGGGACTACTCAGCGAGCTGTTCCCAGCCGCGTCGGTGGCGCAGATCCAGCAGGTGATTGGTGAGCTGGTCACCTCGCTTGTCGCGATCAGCAGCGACGATCTACGTGCCGCCTACGGAGCGGCTGCCGAGGCCGCCTCCGACCAACTCGTCTTTCCGCTGGGTGATCCCTCGGCGCGCATGGTGCTGCGCTTGCCGCAGGACGGCAGAGTGGAGCAGCTCCGCGTGGACGTGCCGACGGAGTTGTTCGATCCTGTTCGGGGGAAGCTGATCCCGACGTCCATCGGCGATTTCGCGGCTGCGGTTGTTCACGGGGCGGCATTCGTTCTGAGCGGACCATCCAGCGAGCTGTCCGCGCAGGTGGACATGGCGGCACGCGGGATCGCCGCGAACAACGCCGAGGAGCGGTTCCGGTCGTTGCTGCTGGAAGGTTACTCAGTCCAGGGCGAATCCGTATCGGATCATGAGGGCAGCGCACTCGACCCGCGAACGGTCGAACGTGCTATTCATGCGCAACTGCCTGGCCATCGACTCACCGTAGCGGCAAGCCAGAGACAACAGGGTGAGCTTCAGCTGGAGATTCGCTACGGGGAATCCGAACCGTTCACCGAAACCGTGCCCGAGAGCGAGTTGCGGCGGTTGGGTGAGTTCGCACCGGCTTTGGTCGCGGAAAGAGTTGAACGGATCGTGTTGTCGCGACTGCGCGACAACACGATGACGCCCGATGTCACGCCGGACAACCGCCGGGCCGCCGAATCCCCGGGTTCGTGGGTCGGTGAGGTGGCCCTGACACAGCTGCGCAGGCAGCTCGGGGACTCGGTCCTCGACGTGCGAATGATCAAGTACGCGAACACCGACCAACTGTGGTTGCGGTTCACCGACTCGGAAGGGCAGCAGTTCCGCGTGCGGATAGCTGCCCGACACGGTCTTTCCGAGCCGCGGCTGGTGCTGTCCGGACCGGACCCGAACGCCTACCGCCTTGAACTGCCTTCCGGTTTGAGTGAGGACAACCAACTGCGGGCGATAGTCGCGAAGTTGCCCACCGTGGTGGCGTTCCGCGCGGACGTGCAAGGACTCGGTTCGATGCCGCCGAACGGTTTCGAACGCATGTTGGGGCAGCTGCTGGCCGATCCCGATCTTGTGCAACGCATGCTCGACTACACAGAGGCCGACTTGCGTGCTGTTTACGAGCGCTTCGGTGTCGACACGCTTCTCGCGATGCGCGCAGCGGTGGTGCACGGAATCGAGTACGTGAACTGGACCGCGTACCTGCACGGCTTCTTCACGCGCGGGTCCGATGATCCAGCGGTCCGCACTGCCCTTTCCAGCTCGCTGAATGCGGCATTGGCCTATGTCTGGTCCCAGCCGCCGCCCGCTGATGTCGCGGAGGCGGCGTCCTGGTTCGGGTTCGACCGCGACGATCCGGCCGAGGTCGCCCGCTTCACGGAGTTGTTGGCAGCAGAAGGTCTTCCCATAGATCTCAGGGCCGACGAGCTGCTGACACTGCGCCACGTAGCCGCCGACCTGATGGCACTGCACCGGCTGCTGACACCCGCCGAGCGGCAGGCGTTTCTGGAGCAGCACCCCGGCTGGCTCGGTGAGGCCGTCAGGATCCGGCCCCAGTGGCTGGAGCCGCTTGCCTTCGTCGCGCACTCGGACACCGATGTGGTTCCCGACGCCATTGCCGACATTCAGCGGCTCGATACCAAGGACCAGGAGATCCTGGCCCGGGCTGCCGAGTTGGTGGTGCGGCAGTGGGGCCCCGACACGGTCACACCCGAGACTTTGCGCCGCGTCGGCGCCGTCATCTACCTGCACGGGCTCGGTGCCGGTGCATGGCTCACGGCACAACTGCCCGGCGCGGACGTGGCGGTCGGCCTCACCGAGCGCAACATCGCCGCGGAGATCGGCATCGAATCGGTCGCCCACCACATCCCGTTGGCCACCGGCGAGCGGGTGGTGCGCTCGACCCAATCCATGGCGGAATTGCTCGCCCGCGTTCAGGACCCGGACGCGAGTTCCGAACCACCGACCATCGACACCCTCGTGGCGGACTACCTTCGCGCGCGGGAGGCTGTCGATCAGCGACTGACCTGGGTCAAGTGGTTTGCCGAACGGCTGACGCACCTGTCGGGAGAAACGTCGGCCGACCAGATCATCAGCCGCGTCGCCCACACACTCGAACTGCAGGAAGAACTCGTCACCAGCATCGTGCTGGAGGAGCAGCGGGTCATCGACCCGGTGCCCGCGATCGCCCCCCAACTCGTCCGCGCCAACGCCGACGAGTTGGTGCTTCTCTTCCAAGAACACTACGGGCTGTTGCAGAGCCGGTTGGACGCCGCGTACCAGGCCCTGTCAGATGCGATCACCGATGCGCGAGAGGGCGGAGACACCGCATTGGTGAATGACCTGCTCATGGACCTGCTACCGAGTGAGGAGGACTTCCAATCCGATCCGCTGTTCGCCGAGCCACCGTCGAAAGACGAGATCGACGACGCGAGGAAGACGAAGGACACCACAAGAGCCAAGTCGCTCGAGGCGGCCGCCGAGGCGAGATCGTCGCCGGACATCGGACAGCGTCCCGACCCGATCAGCGAACCTCCCGCTCCAAGGCGACGCCAGTTGGCGGAGCTACTCGGGGCTCGCCGAGCGCTGTACAACCGGGTGAGCGAGTTGGAGCCCGCACGACGGGCGGCTGAGGCCGAGTACTTTGCCAAGCTTTCCGCGATGCGTGAGGCCAGGGCGAAGTTGATCGGTACCAGGACTGGCCTGGCGCCCCTGCTCACCAGGATCAACAGCCATGGACAGGACGCGTCCTGGCATGTCGCGCTGAACACGCACCTGCCGGTCCGATACGTGGCGATGCGCGACTTCTCCCTCAACGCCCCGGACTCACCTGTCCCCCGAGCGGCCGTGAGGCTCGCCGAGCAGACGACCGGACTGGACCTTTCCGGATCAGCGACCGAGGTGTTGTCCCGAGTGGCTGAGCACGTCCGGACCCTGCGGGATGAGCTAGCCGATGCGATCCGCGAGCTGAGTGCCGCCCAGCAGGCACGCGACAGCGCGCATCGCGAGTACCTCGGTGGCCTGCGAGATGCCATGCTCGCGGCCAGCGATCGCGGCGTCACGATCAACGAGATCGCGCTGCGCACCAGGCTCAGCCACCTCGACGTCAGCGCGGTGACGCGGCGAGTAGCTAGTCCGGGCCGCAACGAGGTCATTGTCCCCGAACTTCAGATCCCGTTCGTCGACGACAAAGTCATCCCGTTGGCACAGGCTGTGGAACGTCTCTGGCAACCGGCCTGGGATCGCCTGCTGCGCCGGGAGAAGCTGCCGGGTCACGCGAACCCGGAGGCATCCACCACGCTACGGCCCGACGATCCCGAACTCCGCGACAAGCTCGTGGCGCGAGGCGTCTACCCGCCGCTGGCAGAACAGCTCGGCCATCCGGGTGCACCCTATGTGGCCAGCAACCTGCACGAACACAAGGCGGGCTACGACAGCGGCGACCCGAGCTTGGGTGTGTACGGCTACCTGCAGCTGACGGGGCACGACGGCAGGGAACTGATTAACGGTATCCGGGAGCGCGGTTTCGGACTGGCCACCGCGAGCGGGAACGTGTACTACGGGCTCGCGCCTGTGGTGTACCTGGGAATCACCGAGCAGATCCCCATGCTGGAGCTACAGGGCAAGGTCCTTGATCTGCAGATGCTTCGGTCCGTCGAGAAGCTGCCGCCGGAACACCGGTGGCGAGCTCTGGTCGGCCCGGTCGGAACCAGATGGGACGTACCGGGTGCGCTTGGCTACGACCTCGCGATGAAGATGCTCTACGGCACCCATCTGAACGCCGAGCAAACCGGGCTGAAGGAAATGGTCGGCAAGATGCTCGGGCGGGAAGAGAACAAGATCTACAACCCCGAGTGGACCGAGGCCGTCGGCAAGCTGCTTGCCGCCGCGGAGCAGATCCGCGACGACCTGGCCGAGGGCAAGCTGCAGCGGTCCAGGATCGAGGAAGCCGCGCCCGATCTGCTGCCCGTGTTCCACCAGGACGGCTCGCTGCGCGCTGGGGAGCAGGTCAGCGGCACCGAGGCCGCGGATCTGCTTGACAAGTTGGTCGCGAACCGGGACGGGTTGCACACGCTGCTGACCGACTCCGGAGACGACCGCAAGGCAGCGAGCCTGCCGGACTTCTCCGACGGTGTGCCGGACATGATCAACCCGCATTTCCTCGAGAAGATGTGGGCCGACAAGATCACCGGCAACCTGTCGGTGCTGCACCAGGACTCCGGCGCGGCGCGAATCATGAGCAACGGGCTGTACCAGGCCGGTCCCCCCGACCACCGTGGTCTTGTCCCGCTGCTGGCGCTGTACCAGCAGCACCCCGAGTTTCGCGACAACCTGCTCACCTGGGCACACATGGGCCTCGGCAACTGGACCTCGATCTCTGTCGAACACGTTCGGTGGATGCGCCGACTGCTGGACCTCGCGCCAGGTCTGGCCTTCGACATCTCGTGGAACCCGGTGGCACAGCACATCTTCGCCAACCCGGATGCCGAGCAGGCGCTGCTCGAACTGGTACGCGACTACCCCGACCGGTTCATTTTCGGGTCGGACGCGATTCGCTCGATGCGGGGCCCGCACTCCACTCGCCACTGGTCGGAGATGCAACCCTTCTTCAAGAAGGTCCGACAACTGCCGGACGGTGAGCGGATCTACTGGATGCTCGCCCGGCACAACTTCGACCGGCGAGTGGACCTTGCCGAGCAGCGCGGAAACCAGCGCCTCCTCGACGAGTACGCCTCCGGAACGTGGGACGAGGTGTACGAACTCGTCCCCGAATATGTTCGGGACCAGGCACGCGCCAGGATCAGGCGCCTCGTCGAGGACGGCTGGGTGCCCAATCCGGACAATGCCGTGGGTCCTGAGGCATACCGGTTGGGGCTGCGCTCGCCCGCGCCCGGTCGTGATCCGTCGCAGGCGTGGCGGGAAAACCCGCAACTCACCTCTTTGATCGTCGCGCACGATCTGCTGGAAGACGCCAAGAACCGACTGGTGAAGGCGGGGGTGGTGGCCTTCCAAGATGCCGTGCGCAAGTCGGTCGCCCGGGTCGTCGAAGTCAAGCAGGACTTCCGTGACCGCAGAGGCCTTCCCCCCGCCAAGACCACCGACGAGCTGGGCATGGGTACCACCGAGGCCGTGGTGGCCGCTTCGTTCGCCAGGACCGGAACTGAGGGCCTCACCTCCGAGCAGGAACGGCGCGAGGCTGTGGATTCCGTGCACCGCAGGGTGAACGAGGTGGAGCTCAATCAGCTCAACTCCCGGCAGATCCTCGACCGGATGAACAGGCATCGGCGGACCAGAAGGTGGTTCGCGTGGGCCGTGGTCGCCCCTGCGACCGCAGGGGTGGCCGCCGCGGGCGCGACGATGGGCGCGGCTGGTGCCGCTTCGGTCGCCGCTGTCGCCGGAATCAACGCCGTGGGCTTCGGGTTGCGCGGTCTGCTGACCCTCGGCAAGACCATGCACACCACCAAGATCCGCGTGTACAAGGAGTTGCTGGTTGAGCGGGCGGGTCTCAACGAGCAGGCCGCCATGGCGTTGGCCAGGTACATTTTACTCAACAAGAACTTCGACATTGCCCGCGGCGGGCGCACATTCCGGGAACTCTTCGAGACGCGACTGCGGGAATCTCACGAGGAGTTCATCCGGGTGACGCGGGAGTTCGCGGCATCGCTGGAAGCCATTCGTTCGCTGCCGCTCGGCGATGGTGAGACCCGCCTCGACCGAGCCCAGCACGCCGTCACGGCGCTGTCCCGCTACCTGGACTTCGTCAACCGCGAGTTGGGTATGGGCTCCGACGGGCTCAACTCCCTGAGCCCGCACGCTGGCTGGCATGGCAAGACGTACCACGCCTTGCTCACCGGTAGCTGGCTGCTGAACCTGTACGGCCACTCCTACCAGGCCAGCTCCACGACCGGGCCCGAGCAATGGATCGCCTACGGCTACCTGGCAGTGGACGCGATCTTCCTCTACGGCGCCCAGCATCCGAACATGATCGGCGGCTGGCTCGGCTATGACAACAGCATGCGACCCGTTTACCGGGCGCTGCAGAACGTCGTCCAGTTCCCATGGCTCACCCTTGTGAACTTCGGGTTGGCGGTGCAGCAGTTCGCCGAGGTCGCCATGACCGGCTCGATGATCAACCTCGTTACGGGGATCAGTGCCACCACGTTGACCGTGGCCACCGGCATGGTGTCGAAGATCGGCGCACGGATCGAGCTGAAGTTGGGCAAGGTCGCCTCTTGGAAGGGGCCCGCCGCATCTGCCATGACAGGCACCTCGCTCGTCTCCTTCGGCATTCTGGGTCTGAGCCAGTCGCCGCTCGCGCTCGGCGCGGCGCTGGCGATCACACTGTCCAGTCCGGCTCTGCTCGCGGGTCGGTGGTGGATCAAGAAGTACGGCAAATCCGAGCGACCGTTCCAGTACGAGCCGATGAAGCGCTATCCGGAGGGTAGCGCTCCGCATGTCCGCCGCATCAACCCCACCAGCCCAGGCCAGTCGCCGAGGCTCGCGCAGGGTATGCGTGAACTGGCGCCGTTCATGCGGGAGGCGATCAACCGCCAGATCCCGCCCGAGGGCGCCAGTGGACTGTCGGCGGACGGCACCCGTGTCGAGTGGCTGACAGCAGGTGAGGATGGAACCAGGAAGGCGGTCCGCGATTTCGCCAAACAGCATGTCGACGTCGTCGCGCGGGCGCTCAACCTCGATGAGCGCGTGGTCGAGCGCCGAATCGACCAGTTGGCGGAATCCGCCTTCGTGCTGAGCGAGGAAGGCCTTATGGAGGCCTTCCCCTATCGGGAGGGTTTTGACCTCGGCAGGATGGCCGAGGCCAGGCGGCGGCTCCGGCCCTATCTGGACGCCTACGGCGTGTTCGACTGGGACACCCGTCGGGTCGGGCTGCGGATGGGCGAGCCGGTCTCGATCGTCGGGACCTGGCTGATGAAGGAAGTCATCACCTCGCTGCAGACGTCCCCGGCCGACGCGGCGGCGGCGATCGACACGCCAGATGCTCGGGCTCGCGCGCGGGCGTTGGCGGACCTCATGGTGCAACGGGAGTTCGAGGTCTACGCCCTCCTAATGGACTGGCTGAAGGCGTTCGCGGAGCTGCCGGACCCCCGGCTCGCCGAGGTGGTGCGTTTGGGACAACAACGACTCGCGGACGGAGTCCGGCTGCTCTACCAGGATTCCGAGCAGGGCGCTCGGCACGCGGAAAACTGGGTCGACTCGTTGTTCCGCGGTCGGGATGTGGTCGAGCCGGGATTCGGGTCTGACTTCGGTGCCCACCAGCCTCCCGAGCCCGACCCACCCGACGCTCCGCCGGGGACCATCGAGGTATTGCGTGCCCGCGGGTCATGGCCGGCCATTTCGGACCCCGCGGCCGACGAGGACACCGCGAACGCGGTTCGAGACTGGACGGCGACCTGGCTGAACGGCCACGGAGCGACCTTCGCGGAACCGGACGCGGAGCCCACCCTGCCGGGGCTGTGGGGGCTGGCCGACGGGAAGCGGGTCGGGCTCAGCTTGCGGCTCGATGCGAACGAGACCACCCCGTCCGTGGTGGTGCGTTCCGGCGGGGCCCAGGCCGAGGTGGAGATCGTGCTGCCCGCCGTGCCCCCGGAAGGTTCACGGCGTGACCTGCTGGTCGGCGCGGCACTGCGTGAACTGCTGCTGAACGAGCTGCCACTGGTGCTGTCCGAGGAATCGCCGTCTTCCGAGCCGAGCCAGCAGCCTGATCAGTCGCCGCAGGAAACCGGAGATGAGAGTCCCGCGGCCGCTGAGTCACCTGAGTACGCCGGGCCTCCGCGTTTCGAAACGAGTGGCGCCGCTCTTGCGGCTGGGGTGGGCGTTGACATCGAGCAGGCCGTTGCGCACGCCCGCGAGTCGGACCGGCCGGTCGACGACGTGCTCCGTGAACTGGCCGAGGAACGCCGCCGGGAACTGGCCGCGAGCGTTCCCGACTACCCACGGGTGCTGTCCCGCATCGGCGATCTACTGGAGCACGATCCCGAGCGGGAGCTGCTGCCTTGGTACCAGCGCTTCGGTGCGGCGCTGCCCGACGCTGTCCGGGTGGCGGCGCGCTACGGCGTCGAGTACCTGAAGGAGTTGTACGAGCGCTGGTCAGGCCGATCCTGGTGGGACCACGGTCGGCCTGCCGAGCGTGACGCCAGGAATCTCTCCCTGATGCTGGCCGTCGAACGCAACAACTTGGGCGAGGACCAGCCGGTTTGGACGCCACAGGAGACTTCCGAAGCCGCCGCCGCATGGGGCTTCGACGACCCGGCCGAATTCGCTGACCTACTGCGGGCGGCCGGCTACAGCCGCGAGTTCTCGCGCCCGGACCTGCTGGCGTTGTGGCGAATGGCCGCCGAGGCGGCGGTGCGCGGAGCGCTGTTGGAACCCTGGCAGTTGAACCAGTTCCTGCGCCACCGCGCGGCGCTGGTGGTGGCCGGACTGGACATGCGGCCCGTCGACCTCGACGAGTTCGGTACGGTCCCCGGTTCGGACACCTACTTCGTGCCGGACGCGCTCGCCGAGATCCAACACCACGACACCGCGCGGCGCCGCTGGCTGGACGAAGCCACTGAGGCCGTGCTGGCGCGCTACTACGCCGCCGACCCAACGGCGGCGTCCCAGGGGGAACAACCACACAAGCTGATCAAGGCGGCCATCGAACGGTACGGACTGCGGTACGCGGCGTGGCTGGCGGCGTGGACGTCCGATGCCGAGGTACCGGAAGGTCTCCTCGGCCGGGACGTCGCGGCAGAGTTGGGGCTGGCACCGCGGCCTGGTCCGGAGGTGCCGCCGATGCCCGCGCACGCGCCGCAGGTATGGCTGCCTGCCGAACCGGACTCAGCCGATTCTCCCGAAGCCCATGCTCTGCGGGACCTGTCCACCATCGCCGAGGCCGCCGGTGTCGAACTGCGCGAAGGCCATCGGGTAGGGGAGCTACCCCGGCTGCTGGCGGAGATCGACCAGCAGGCCGCTCAGCTGCGCGACGAACTGCTGAATGTCATGGACGCATTCCAGCGGCTCTCCTCGCGGGAGTCCGACCAAGCCGAGACGTCGGCAACGGACCCGGAGTTCGACCGGCTCGTCGGTGAGCTGGAACGGCTGCTGGCCGTCCCGAAACGTGCGCACGAGCTGCACAACGCGATCTCGTACCTGGCCGCAAGAGCCGAGTCGTTGGCAGAGGGGCCTGGTGCGCGAGCCCAGGAGCTGGCCGGTCGACTTCGCGAGCACCGGTTCGGTTCCGACTACGACAGGGTGGCCGCCGAACTCGACCAGCTCGCCAACTCGCGTGAGGCGCTGCGCGACGCGCTCGGGCAGGCGCTGGACGCGATGGCCCAGGCCGACCAGCGGCCGCTGTTGCTGCTCGCCGAGAACCTGGAGCAGCTTGCCTCGGCCGAGAGCGGGACCGAGACGCAGGCCGCTCTGGCGCGGGTCAGGGATGCGCTCGGCGCGGAACGTGCCGAGGCGCTGGCCAGGGCCGTCACCGCTTTCGAGCGGGCCGGGCAGCTGGATGCCGCCGTGGCGGCGACGCAAGGGCGCCTCAAGGCCGCGGTGGATGAGGTGCTCGCGAGGCGGGTGCCGCGGGTGGGCGAAGCCGCGCTGGTGCCACCACAAAGGGAAGGCACGGTGGAGGGGCGCGAGGTCTTCGCGCCCCGAGTGCGGCAGCCCTCCTGGGGCGGGATGCGCAGCCTTTCCGCAGGAGACCGGGAGGTACTGGGACGGCTGATCGGCCTGCTCAACGAGCGTCGGGAAGTGCTCGACCGGCTGCGCGCCGAGGGTGGGCAGCCGCCGAAGTCCGGGCCGTGGCGCGCAAAGCACTCCCCGGACCCGGAACTCGCGCGCATCGAAGAGGCCCTTCGGCGAGTGGTGAATCTGGGCCTGAACCTGGCTGAGCACCTGCCTGACAGCGACGCCCGGTTCGCGGCGGTACTGAGGTCGGTACAAGGCCTGTCGCTGGACGACAAGCGCCTCATCGAGCAGCTTCGACGGCTGGATGAACATCCGACTCCGGAGGTTGCCTACGCTCACAGCGCCCTGCAGGAGCAGGGGAGAAAGACGCCGCCGTGGCGAAGCGCCAGGGGCGAGTTGGTCCTAGCCCTGCGCGCCAGGTGGTCGAACCTGTATCCGATCGGAAAGCAGACCTTCCGGCCCGATGAGTACGCGGGCACGTTGCCCCGGGCAGCGGACGCCAAGGTCGAGCAGTCTCGTGGCGTCTACGAACTTTGGGCCATGCGCAAGCGCGAGGACAATCACCGGCCTGCTACGGCATCGCCCATGTTCACGGTCCAGATCGCTTCCACCGGCCGCACCGAGGGCGAACCCGTGAACCACGAGTGGGTCGGCCCCTACCGGCTGGAACTCAACGTGCGCAAGGACGTGAGCAAGCAGGAGGTGGACGAAGCCATCGAGCGGGTCTTGCGGGAAGAGACCGCTCGCTGGGTGCCACAGCACGTCGACTCGAGAATCGAGATCGCTCTCACGAAGATATCGGAGGGCGGTGCACTCATCGGTCTCGCCGCGGGGGCCGTGTTCTCGAGCTTACTGGGCCTTCCTCCGAATTCGCTCTACTTCTTCGCCCAGGCGATGGCGAACGTGACCGGCCTTTTGACATTCCCCACATTGATGCAGAACACGAAGGCCCACTTCGTACAAGCGACCAACGACGCGAAGTCGTTCACAGCGGCCTTCGGCGGGGGAATCGGGCCGAACCGCGACTCGCTGGCGGAGGACGCACGGACGCTGCGGTTCAAACTGGCGCCCTTGGCGGCGCGCTTCGGCATTACGTTGCCGGAGCCGCCGGTGGTGGCCAAGCCGCTTTCGCTGACCGACCAGCAGTGGAACCGATTCCGGCGAACCGGCCAAGAGGTCGCTGAGCGCATGGTCAGGTGGTTGAACGAGGGAGCGAACGCAGCCGACAGCGAGAACGCCCTCACCGGGATTCAGGACCGGCACATACCCAGTGCGGAGATCCGCGAGCACATCCAAGGAATTCGAGACGCGACCTTCACGCCCGCGAACGACGGCCTTGCCCCGACGCAGGAACATTCTCGGGCGGAAATCGGCGTACTGAAAATGATGCTCGCAACGGGCGAGGAACTGCGTGTCATCATCACGGCCGAGGTGAGGAGCAAGCCTCACGTGGCGCTCGTGGGTGGCGATCCGAGGAGCCGTCAGCAGACGTACCGGATCGCGGTCCCGACCAACATTGTCGAAAGTGGCGAGTCACTGTCCGATGAGCTGTCGAACCGGCTGTCGGCCGAGCTGGCTCACACGATCTTCGAAGCGGCCAAGCTGTGGCGGATGCCGAGCGTACCCCGGCTCGTGAAGCAACATGTCGGGCCGCTGGGTTTGGACGGCCCGATCGCCGTGTCGATGGCATACATCCTGGGCGCATTCGACATCATCGGGGCGAAACTGGGCACGAGCCTGGGTACCGCAGTCGCACGCATCAAGATCGACCGCAAGCTGGGCGAACGGTTCCTGGCCGAACTGGCCCGCCACAGTCGGCGAGAACGAACTGGCTACCGGAAGCCGGAGAGCATAGAAGAGAAATCCGAGCTCGCCGTCCTGGCAACCGAGGCCGGTGATGCCGTGCGCTACGCCGCCAACGCCGTGGCGGAGGAGGCCGCACGGCGACGCGGATCGGACAGCGCCGGGGACGCTGGTGCACCGATGCCCACCGACCGGTCGCAACTGCTGGACCTGGCGGCCGAGGAAGTGCGGCAGGTCATGGCTGCACGCGGTGACGTGGACGTCACCGTGAACCGCGACGACGACGGCAACCCCGAGTTGGTGATCTCGCCGCGACGGGGCAGCCCCATCAAGGATCAGCTGCGCCTACGGGTGGACCTGAGCGAAGGCTTGCGCAGGCCGACCACCACGCAGCGGGGCTACGACCGGGTTGCCCGCAAGGTGTTGAAGCTCGAGGTCCCCTCGATTGCGAATCGGGATGGGAACCGGACTTGGACTCTGCCGCTGCGTGAGACGAAAGAGCGCCAGTTCAGCATGCTCCTGCCGGAAGGCTGGCTGGGCAGCGCACAACAGGGACATGCGCTCGCGGCCGTGCACAGGCACGCGGAGGCGCTCGGCAGGCAGGTATTCGGGCCTCGCTCGGTCGGGCAGCTGGCGCTGGCCGCATGGCTGGCCGGGTTGGGTGGCGGCGCCATCAGCGGCTTCACCGCGGTGATGAACAAGAACGCGGTCCTCGCGGCACAACAGTTGGCCAACTGGCTGACCACGCTGGTCGGCGGCGCGTTGCGAATCCCGACCATCCGGCACGACGCCGAACAGAGCGCTTCCAGAAGTCTTGGCAAGGTCGCCGAGACCGAGCCGAAGGCACACGACCTGGATGAGCAGCTTCGTGACGTCCAGTTGGCGACGACCGATGCCGCTGCCGAATCCGTGGCATGGCTGAACGACGTCGTCGCAGAGCACCCAGAACTCCGCGACGAGTTGCAGCCCTACCTCGACGGCTGGCGACGGCTGGTCGGCAGCGCGGATTCGCTGATCTTCGACCTCGACGTCCTTCTCGAGAACGGCGAGCTCGCCGGACTCATTTCTCCGAACGTGGAGCGAATCAAGCGGATCGGTGACGGCACCTATCTGGTCAGGATCAAGATGCGGCGCGACCGGAACAACCCGTTCCCGCATCCGAAGGACAGGATCGTTGCCGTACAGCCGAGCCCCCCGGGATGGCCTGCCACGTGGATGAAGGGCGCGGGCGACGCACATGTGATCGTCTCCGGTGACGATGTCCACGAGATCATCGACCTGTTGCGCAGCTGGGTCGAGACCGAACATCGCGGGCCGATCGGGGTTCCAGGTGTGCCCGGTTTCTTCCGTAAGAACCTTCCTGGCCAGCAGAGTGCGGGGGTCACTCAGAAGATCCTGATCGCCGGCGACAGCCCGACGATTCTGAAGGCACTGACCCAGTTCGGGTCGCAGGCTTTGGCGGCTGCTACAACGATACTTTCCGGTCAGTGGTTCAGCCGCGGCGAGTTCCTCACCGCCGAGCAGCTGCGGATGGCCCTGTCGTACATGGGTGCCCAACTCTCGCCGTATCGAGTGCAGTTGGCCATGGCGATATGGAGCCACTACGCCGACGCGCTGGCGCGGCTCAGTGAGCAACAGGACGAGGTCAGCGAGATCGTCGAGGCCTACAAGGCTCGCCGCACCGATCTCGAACCCTCCCAGCCCGCGCAACCTCGGCCGTCGTCGGCCGCTACCGCACCGACAACGGCCGAACCGGTCCACCGCGACCGGTTCGAGCGGCTACAGCCGCAGCGGCAGCACCCGTTGGATGCCGTTGTCGGTCGAAGTGATCCGGACCCAGGGATTTCGCCGGTGGCCGGGCTCAGGGCCAGCCCCGGCGAGGCTCCGTTCGTCGTCGCGAGGCATGACTCCGCCGTGCCCGACGGGGGATACGGAAGTGACGGCGGTGCTGCTGCGCCGCACGAACCCGCTGCGGCAACCGCCGCCCCCGGGTTGTCGATCGGCGCCATGGTGCCTTCTGAGCTGGGAACGACTCGGGTTTCCGCGCAGGCGATCAGCGATGCCATCGCGTCCCAGCTGCGTGATCTCCGCATCGACGGATTGACCGTATCGGTCGAAGGTGAGCCGCGGCTGGAACCGAATCACCTGGAAGTGACCCTGTCCCTTCGGGATGCCGGTGGGTCAGGAGAAGTTGGTCGGGTCGTCTACGCCTTCGCACGCCAGAGCGAGAACACGATCGTCGCGAAACTGGAATCCTTCACGATTGGTGAGGACAGTTGGCGAAACAAGGGAATCGCCACCGCGCTGGTTCGACATCTCGAAGGGCTCCACCGGGCTTCGCCCGAGCTCGTCGGCATCTCGCTGCTCGCGGAGCGGGATGGCCTGCTGGCGTGGCCGCGTCTTGGGTTCAGTTGGGGTCCGGAGCGTGGAGCGCGCAGCGCAGAACTGATCTTCACGGAAATGGCTACACACCGCGAGGCACTGAATGCCGTGGTTCGCCAGCTCGAGCGTGGTGACGACGTCGCCGCACGCCAGCTACTGGCAAGCATGGGGTTGGTGCTCTCCGCAGCGGGCACGGCTGGGTTGTTGGCCGAAGCGCGTGCCGCGCTTGCCGAAACGGACGCGCTGCTGGAACGGCGGCGGGAACATCCGTTCGGTGAGGAAGGCCACCCGTCGATCCTCGATGTCGTCAACACGACCGTCGGCGCTCAGGTGGTGGGGCAACTCGACGGGCTGGAGATGTACCGGCCGACTGGGCACCCGGATGGTATCGACAGGACCACGCTCCGGAACGCACTTGACCGGGAGCTCGACGGTAGGGAGTTCGGCGGGCTTCGGGCGAGGGTTTCCGAGGTCCTCGTCGCGGGCGAGGATGTGGAATCGCCCGGCCCGGTCGACAACGCGGTCGCACACATCGTGTTGGAAGATCCGGCTAACCCGGGCGAGCCCGTCGCGGAGCTCAGCTACGAGTTCTACCGGGACAGTGCGACGCGGGCGTGGGCGGAATCCTCCGTACTGGATGGTCGCCAGCTCGCCGGAGCCGCCCGTACGGCCGCCGAGGAACTCGATGCCCACCTGCGGGCGTGGTTTGCCGAATCGGGACTGCACCAGTTCGAACCACGGCTGACCGTCAGCACCGGGTCAGCGCGGGAGCTGTCGGCCACCGGTGCCGGGAAGATCTACTCCGAGATCGTGTTCGATCGGCTGGGCAGGGACGAGTTCACCGGCAGCTTCGTTCCGGTCATCGCCGCAGCAAGTGACCTGCTGACCTTCGAGGGCGGTTTGGTCGTGCACGTCGCGAACGACTCCGCCGAAAGCGTCGACGAGATCGAGCGCTCGCTTCGATCGTGGTTCAAGCAGGTGCACACGTCACCGGATGCGGAAGGCGGGCGCGAGGTCGTCGCCAGTCTGCCGAGAGCTCACGTCATCGACACCGACGCCATCGACGGGCCGGTTCTGGTGGTCGGTGGTGGCCGCGCTCTTGGATCGACGCCACTGCGACCGGGCGAGGTGGCGCTCAACAGCGACCCCGAGGCACTGCCGGAGGTCGTCGGTGAGCTGACCACGGGAATGTTTGGGGAAGAGCAGTTCACCGGCGTCCGCTTCGCCGAGGCCTCCGCCGACGACCTCCTCGGCGAGGGTAAGGACACCTTCGCCGCCGCGATGGCGGCGCTGCGAGACGGCGGAATCCTGACCATCAGTGCCGATGGCGACCTCAACGCCCGCGTGCCGGAACTGGTGCGCAGGCTGGTCGAGCTGGGCGCCATGGACATCATGCTCGACGGCTCCCGTGGCATCACGCTCACGGCACGCAAACCCGGCGCCAACGAGCAGCGGGCGCTGGACGTGAGACTCGACCACTGGGACCACCGCTGGATCACCGGTGCCAGCAGTTACCTGCTCAACGAACTGGCCGATGCGCTGCCAGCCGATTCACTGATCGACATCAGCACCGGAGAGACCGCGCCGATCGACGAGATCGTCCGCACCCTCACCTCGCAGGGCGTGACCATCATCGAAGCCACCCTCGGCGAGCGGGTCACGGTCACCGGCACGAAGGACCGCCCCGGTGACGACCCGCGCGGCCCGGACACGCGGCCCAGCGTTGCGCCGGGTCAGACTGTCGAGGAGCGACCCGGCCACGGACTCCCAGCGCCGGAGGGCAGCTACACCGCGGAGCCGCAGCGGTATCGCCAAGCGGCAGCGAACGCCCGTGCTCGAACCGAGGCGGGGCAGCCGGTGCCCTATTTGACCGAGGACGTCACGGACTCTGCCAGGACGTTCGGGGTGGAAATCGAGTTCGCCGGTCGCATGGGTGACGTCGCGGACGCGAGGGCCCGGGTCGCCGAAGAGTTGCACCGCGAGGGTCTGGTCCGCTCGGCGGAGCCGGAGCAGCCTGGCAGGTTGAAGGAACTGGGCTACTCGGCGGCACGTGACGCGGGGCTTGTCGAGTTCGAGACCGGCACCGACGTCATGCTGGGCGAGGTCGTCACTCGGATACTCGACCCACAAACAGCGCTGACCTGGCGGGATTTGCGGACCTATTTGAAGGTCGTGCCCGAGGCAGGTGGGCTGGCGACGAAGGACACCGGCCTGCACATCCATGTGGACGCGAGCGACGTCGACGAGACGGCGGCGCAGACGCTGAAATGGATCGTCCGCAGGTACGAGGATGTGCTTGCCCGGCTCGGCGCCAACCCTGACCTGGAGGTGCCCCGGCCGCTCGAGGCCCGCGTGCCGTTCAGCATGCCTGCCGGCGAAGTTGAACGGTTCCGCTTCGTCGCGGGCAGGCACCTCAGCTCGCCGACGGCCGGCACCATCGAGTTCCGGTTCCCCGACGCGACCTACGATCCCGGCTCGGTGCAGGTGCTGGTCAAGCTGGCACTGGGCATGGTGGAGGCGGCCAAGCGCATCGCCGCATCCGGGCAGCCGTTGCCCTCCGACCCGGCCGATGGTGAGTCGTTCGGTTCGAGCGTCTGGAACCAGGGGCTGCCGGAGCATCCGGCGAACGAGGATCGTGCGGACAGCTTCCGCGAACTCGTCGACCTGGTTTTCACCAGGGACAGCGACAAGGAGCAGGCCACCGATCTCTATGTGCGCAAGGTGTGGCTGGACCAACTCGCGCGACCCATTCCTCCCGAGGCGCTGGTCCAGCGACCGCTGGGTGCCCCGACAGACGTCGCGCTCGCGAACGTGGCCGAACCCAGCGGCTCGCTGCTGCCCACCGTTGTCGTGAACACTGCCGACCTGGCGGCGACAGCGCTGTCCGACCTCCGCCACAAACTCGCGGACGCGCGCGCCGCTGAGCACGACAGGAGGCTGGCCGATGAACTACAGCTCGCGGCCGAGGAGTTGAGCAATACCGCGTTGACGATCGAGCACCTGTTCCGTACCGGAGCCGACGCCACCGCCGTCGAAGAGCAGTTGACCGACGCGAGCGAAGCGATCCGAGACATCACCCGGCGAGCCCGTGGGTTGCCGTCCTGGTTCCGAAACTCCAACGATGCGCAGCCGCTGCACGCGCTGGAGCGGCTGGACCCGTTCGGGCCCGAGGTGGTCACCAACCACTTGGTCACCACCTACGAAGACGGCAGGCTGGACGCGTTCAGCCAGGCCCAGTTGCGTGGCTGGCTGAGTCGGATGGTGGTCGCCGGAGCACTGCCCGAGCGCGTACTGGGCTGGACGGACCGCCTCGACGACCTGTCGGTCACGGACCGGCAGGAGGCAGAGAACGACCCGGTTGCCGAGGCATTCCGGCACCTCACCAGGGTGGTCGAGGACCCGTCGGCGACGGGCCGGGACAGGCCTGGCTTCATCGTGGTCGAAGGCATCTCGCTGCTGGACGCGCTCGGCATCGTCGTTCACCAACTCTCCTGGCTGGCCGATCGGACGGCCGCCGAGAAGTTCCTGGGATCAGCGGGCCAACCAACCGACTTCGACCGCGCCTACCGGGCGTTGCGTATGGAGCAGGCGGCCGTCCGGTTCGTCGCGTCGGAGTTGGACGCCGTGACGCGGCAGCGAATGGCCGAGCCGGAGCCGGGGCTGCCGATCCGGCTGCGGTATGCGCTGACCGGCGCGCACTGGTTGCTGGACGCCACTCCCGCGGACCTCGCAGAATATCTGCACCGCGTGCACGGGCTGGGCGACGGCGTGGCACCCGCCGGGCAGGCCGACGCCAATCCGTCGGTGGCTTCCGGTGAGACCGATCAAGCCGTGTCGCGGTTGGACGACGCGGCCAGACGCGAGATCGGTGAGTTCGCCAAGCGCGGTGTGCGCGGGCTTGCCGAGCACCTGAGGGGTGCGGGGCTGGCATGGGTGACCCCGGAGTCACTGGAGGAGCTGATAGACGAGGTGCTTTCCGGTGCCTTCGAGTTGAGTCCGCGCGGGATCGCTGAGGCCTTCCCGTTCGGTAGTGGTGAGCAGGCGCAGGCGGCCCGGTTGCGGTTGCGGCCGTACCTGGGTGTGTCGGGCCTTGTGGAATGGGGTTCCGGGCGAGTGGGGCTGCGGGTCGGCGACGAGGTCGGTGTCGTGGCGGCGACGCTGGTCAAGGAACTGGCGACGCTGCTGTCCGGATCGTTCGCCGACGCTGTGGCGGCGTTGGATTGGTCGTCGGAGAGCTCTTGGACGGACGCGGTACACCGCGTGATGCTGGAGCGGGAGAAGGCACATCACCGTGCGATGCTGGCCTGGGCGGCCGGACTGGATGGGCCGCTTCCTGCCGGGCTGGCCGACCTCGTCCGGGAGCTTCGGACGCAGCCGTCGGAGCTGGACGCGCTGGTCGAGTGGCGCTACCCATTGACTGGGGAGACGGCGTGGCATTCGAAGAACGTTGTCGAGGCGCTGCGCGACGGCCGCCCGGTGGTCGAGCCGAGCATGGGCCCGGATCGGCATGAGCGCAACAGCCCGATGGCCGGGTTCAACCACACCAGGAAGGTGCCAGCCGACATCAGTATGCCGCTGGACGCCGACGAGTTCGTCACCGCGATGGGCCTCGTCGACGAGGCGGCGCGAACGTCGGTCGCTCTCGCGCATCACGTGCCTGTCGAGCAGCTGTCGACGCTCCGGTCGAACGCATCGCAGGCGAAGGAACTGCCGGGTGACGTCCTTGCAGAGATGTGGCTGGCGGCCGAGTTCGCCGTCATTGAATACGCGCGACGGCTCAACCAGGCGACCTCGGAGAACCTCGCGGCGATCGAAGCTTCCTACGCCCGTGGTCGCGCCAATGCTGAGCACGCCGCCGAGTCTCCGATCGCCGACTTGCGGGCGATCGTCGCGGATCGGGTTTCGGCAAATTTGGACGCGATCGTGTGGTTGGCTCAGCATGCCGCGAATGTGGAGATCGCGAAAGTACGGTTGGCTGATGCGCTACGCCAACGGCGGCGAACCAACGGGCTTGCTGGAATGGCGATCGCGGATCAAGCCGAGGTCGACAAGCGGATAGCCGAAGCGAGACTGGCGGTCAGCCAAGCACATCTGGAGTACGAGCGAGCCAAGAGAACCGCTGAAGCACACCAGGACCGGGTGGAGACAGCTAAACGTATCAACGAAGCAGTGGCCAGGGCGCGCACGGCAGCCGAGTTGAGTAATCCCGTACCTTCCACCGCTGAGGAATGGGCCGGGCCACCACCGCCGGAGCAACACCGCACTGCGTGGCACGCGTGGCACGCGGTGGCGTCGCTCGAAGTTATGTGGCGCAGGGTCGACCAGGCGGCGGCTACGGATGGCAGGTGGGTGCGAGCCGGAGAACTCGCGCGGCGAATGCGCGAAGCGATTCTGGACACCGGTAAACAGGTCGAGGAGTACGCACGAGCCGCGGCAACGGTCAGGTCTACCGCCGACGTGGTCGACGCAGCCGCCAAACTCACCGAACTGAGCGCAGCGTTCCGGACCTACAACCAGCGGTTGCGTAATGAACTGGAAGCCGATGACCGGCTGCGTGACATGCTGCACGATTTGCAGCCTGATCAGCCGGTTGCCTGGCCTGCGGAGTCCGCGCAGGCCGGCCGGGAACTGGCGGATGGGTTCCTCTGGCGCCCGGATGGGGCGAACGAGCGCGCGCTGCGAAGTGCGTCGGACCCGTTCTTGCTTGACCCACTGGGGCCCAGCTATGCCGCCATCGCCGAACTGGGAGTCGTGAGGGACGATCAGGGTCGACCGCGCTTTGACGACCGGTCGCAGGTGCTGCTCGCGGCTCTGTATCGGGGGCTCCAAGAGGCAACCGGCCTTACCCGGGACGAGGTGGCAGGCGAGACCGAGGGTTATGTCGAGTTCCTGCGGTTGAATCCGGTCACTGACCCGACTCCGGACACGTTGTTCGCCGCGGTCGGGCAGAACCTGTTCGACAGGCTCGAACTGCTGCGGGAGGAGGCGGCGCAGGCCGACAAGTACCGAGTCGGGCCGTCGGACTGGCGGGACAATCTGGCGTGGCTGCGCTCCTTCTACGGTGAGGCACTGGTGATCGGTCCCCGCCCCGGCCCTTCGACCTACCTGCACCTGCGTGTTCTCGCCCAGTTGCCCGCCTGGATTCACCAGCGGAACTCGGCTTGGCTCAACGGCGTCGGTGGCCGCATTCAGGTGGGTAGCGGGCTGGTCGAGTATCTCGGCTCCGGACAGCGAGCGAGGTTCGCCGCTCTACACGACGGGCATGACCAGCATTGGCCGTCCGGGGCGGGCGTCCAGGACCGCAGCGGTAGAGAGATCGTGATCGGCTGGACCGGGCATGCTTCTCTTTCTTCGGATGGTCAGTTCACCGGACTCAGCTACCTGTGGAATCCGGCGCCGGGTTCGCTCACCAGTAGGTCGTACCTGGGCTTCCTGACCCCGGCTCACGAACTGACCCACGGAATCACCGTCGCGAACGTACCGTCGGCGGCTGAACAGAGGCTGAGCGACAACCCGCGGTGGCTTCGGTTGTACGAAGAGATCAGGACGTTGCCCTACCACCAGCTGCCCTGGTACACCTTGGACAGTGCGGAGGAGATGCTCGCCGACCTCGGTGCTCTTTACGCGATAGAGCAGGGCGGCGGTAACGGACAGGAGCGGCCGAACGGCGTCGACCTTGGTGCTGTACTGGGCGTGGACATGCCTGCCGACCCGCCTCGGGTAGTGGTCGGCAGGGACGGGTCGGTCACCGTTACGGCGGAGGGTGGACCCGCCCGTGGCTCTCGAGTTCGGATCGGTCGAGATGGTTCCATCACGGTGACCGATGCGGACGGCGTTGAGCGCTTCTACCCGCCCGGAAAGCATTCGTTCACGCTGGCGGACTTCGGCGAAGGGTTGGACACGGGTGCGGGTGGTCCTGGCACCCGGATTACGACCGACGAGAGTTCGGCGAGTGTTCACCTGGCCAATGACCTGACACGGATCACGGTCGACCGTGCGACCGGGCAGGTTGGCATCCTGGTGGAAGGCGACGAACTCGCAAGGGTCACACCGGATGGTGCGTTGGTACCGGTACTGGGACGGCCGGGTCACTATCCGACCGAGGAACCGCGGGTTGAGCTCGACCGTGCCACCGGTGTCGCGCGACTGAGTACCAGCGGGGCAGCGGTCGAGACGGACGTGGACGGCGTCACCGCTATCACTTTGAGGCCCAACCGAACCGCAAGCGGGCTCGGACCGTTCGAGCTGTTGTCCGAGCTCGTCGGGTTCTTCGAGCAGCAGCTTGTTCACCCGACAGCCAAGGGCACTTCCGCGCACTACTGGTCCAGTTCCTTCCACACTATGTGGAATCTGCTGCCGAGCTGGTTCGAATGGTTCAGCCAAGTGGCTCCCGACGCGGCACACACACTGTTCGATGCCCAGCAGGTGAAGGAAATTGACCAGAGTTGGAAACGGTTGCGGTCCCTGCTGGCGGCGAACAGTTCCCTTGCCGAATTGATCGAGGCGGCACACCAGGTCGCGCAGCGTAGCGATGCCGGCTTGGATCGGTGGCTCAAAGCGATCCCGAAGCTGCCGCCGAAGCTGAGATTTCTCGCCGAGGCGGTTTTCGTGCAGGCGGTGCAACAGCGAGCAGGCTGGACATACCTTGCCGTGCCGGGCGGCCCGCTCTCCGAGCTCTTCCTCACGGAAGCTCAGCACGACCGGCGAGCGGGTCAGGCGTTGCTCGAGGCGGCGCTGTCGCACCGCCACCTCCCGACATGGATCACACGGCAGGCTTACGACACCTTTGTCGAGCCCGACGGTGTCACTGTTGGCCATATTGTCGACCTCGTCGCCCGCGTACACGGACAGGTCGGATCGAGCTACCCGTCTTTGCCGCAACGGGTAATCGAACGTGTGGAGACACTCTCGCAGGACGTCCGCACGCACACGGGCGTTTCGGAGGAGCATCGCCAGGTCCGCATCGACTACCTGGAACAAGCTCGTGCGATGGCGCAACGGCTGGAGCAGGCGGTCGAACGAGCCGAACCCGCTACGGTCGCCAGTGAACTCGGTTGGCTGAGGCAGCAGCTTTCCGCACTGCGTGGTCTCGGGCTCGAGGTGTTGCCCGTTGGGACGCAACCGGAGCCGTCGGATGCCCCACCACCGGACAACGTGTCCGAAACGGGTGAGTCCCCTTCCGAGCGCGTACCGGACACCTTCCCTGCCATCGCGCCGCGGGCTGCTCCTCCGCGCGAGCCCGACGCGGGGGAGCCTCCGTCCCCGCCAGATCCGGGTTCGATCACCCTCTCCGCCGAGCGGCGTACGCACATCCTCGACGGTGACGCGACCGGTGGCGGACACCGTCCCGGCACGGGCAAGCCGGGGAAGAGCGAGTTCCCCGTCGGATGGTCGGACGACCGCATCGTCGCCGAAATCCTCGATGTCGCCCGGCGACCCGACCAGGCAGAACTCGAGGATGCACGCTACGAAGGCGGGTCGCCGCGTTGGGTGGTCACCGGATCCCCGGAAGGCGTCAAAATAGTCGTAGTCGTTGAACTGGACGGCACGATCATCGCGGCCTACCCGGAGAGCGGCCCGGGCGTCGTGCGCAACCCGATACCCGAGTCGAGGCCGGCCGTGAGACACGAACCGCCGGAGCGGGTCGTGCTGACCATGAAGGTGGCCCGCAGGATCTTTCACAGCATCGGTGCGCACAGTACCCGGCCAGGGGTGGCGAAGCTGCCCGCTCACTGGTCGGTCGACGAGGCCACGGTGGTGGCCTCGATCACCGAGGCGGGGGAGGCGGCGTTGCGACGCGGTGATGCGCTGAACCGCGTCGAGGGCGACACGCCGCTTTGGCTACTGCACACGGTTCATGATGGAGTCGAACTCACGATCGAGCTCGACTCCGACGGTAGGGTTACGAAGGTCTGGGTGGGGCCGCCTTCGGACGGACCCGCTTGGCCTTTACGGGAGGAAAGCGGTAATGGTCCTCGACGAGGTAGGGATCGCTCGCCGGATGGCGACGCTGCCGGAGCGGCTCGCCGACCGGCTGGACGCGACGAGCCTGGCCGAAGCGACCCGGTACCGGGACGTGGGCGAGTGGCTGCTGGCCGTGGAGAGCCTGCTGCGGGGCCTGCGGACCCGGCCGGAGCCGGTGACGACGCGGGAACGGGCGCAGCTGGTCGAGCTGCTGGAGACGTTCGGGGCGGGCGAGCGGGTGGCGGGGCTGCGGCAGCTGCTGTCGAACCTGCCGGAGGTGTCGAGCCTGACCGAGGCCGAGTTGGAGGGAACGGCCGAGAGCCTGCCGGAGCTGCTGCGCGGCCGCGTCCCGGATCGGGAGCTGCGGGCGCTGGAGGCAGTGGCGGAGACCGGGGACTGGGAGGAACTGGTGACGGCCACGCTGGGACTGTTGCTGCGCGAGGAGATTCCGGTGACGCAGCAGCAGCGGCGGGCATTGTGGCTGGCGCTGGACGCACTGGAACTTCCGACGGTGGAACTGGCGAAGCTGTAGGCGCCCGGGTATCGGGAGCTGATGCCGAGACCCAGTTCACGCCCACCACAGCGGGCCCGTCGAGGGCAGGCGACCTCACGGTTGCGCAGTCACCGGAGCAACTGCTGGATGCGCTGGCCACCCTGGATGCCGACACGGTGTACCGCTGGCTCGCATCCGAAGCGGACATCGACGTGGCGGACCTGTACCACCACTTCGGCCAGGACCTGGCGCTGGCGCTGGCGGTCCAGCTCACGCATGGGTCGCAACGGCTGCGCGGACTGTACGAGCAGTGGTCAGGACTCGCCTGGTCCGACCCGCCCGAGGTGGCCGCGCGTGGCGAGACCGTTCGTGACGGTCTGCGGTCCGCACTGACCGAGCCGGATGCCTTAGCCGCGCCACGCCGGGTCGAGGAGGCGGCCCACTGGTTCGGGTTCACCACAGCCGAGTTCACCAGCCTGCTCGCACGGCTCGGGCTTCCGGTTCAGCCGGACCAGGCCGAGCTGCTGCGGCTGCGGCAGATCGCAGCTGACCTGCTCCTGCGGGGAAGGTGGGCGGCCGAGGAACGGCGCCGATTCGTGGAGTCGGACCCGGCATGGCTGGCCGATGCTTTCCACGTGCGCCCGCCAGAGGTCGAGCCCGCGGCGCTGATACCCGGCTCGGCAGCCGACTTCGTGCCTGGCGCGCTGGCCGAGATCGAGCGATTTGGGGAAGCCGAGCAGATCCGCTTGACGCGAACCGCGCGTTTGCTGATCGAGCGCTACTACTACGGTCTGCCCGCTGGACAGCCCTGGCCGGAACCCATCCCGACCGACGCGGTGCAACATGTCGCGGCGGCCGTCCACAGGCACGGTCCGCGGTTCGCGGCGTGGCTCGTGGGCCAGTTGCCCGGCGCGGTGATCACCAGCGGATTCGCCGAACGCGACGTGTTGACCGAGCTGGCACTCGAACCAACGCCGCAGCAGCCACCCGCGCCATCCCGACCGGCCATGCCCGGGCAGCCTCCGGCGCCTGCCGGGCAGCCGGACGAGGGACCACCCGCGCCGGCTCAGGTCGCGGCCGAGCGGCGGCAACTGGAGGAGGTCCGTGAAGTAGCCGTCCTCCTGGAAGCGCAGCGACGCGGCTGGTTCCAACTCGCCGAGGCGACGAGGCTGATCAAGGACGCCACGGTGCGCGCTGAGCAGGAACAGCTCAACGATGCGCTGCTGCGGGCGGGGGAGCTGGCCGGTCCGGTAGCAGGGCTGTTCGACGCGCTCGGTCCCCGCGTCACGGAATTGGCAGATCGATTGCGGCAGCGTGCCGACGAACACCTCCAGCCCATGAGTGAGGGCCTCGCTCCCGTACAGAGCGCGCTCGCCGAGGGCTACCGCCGCCTCGCCGAGGTCACCGACGACCTCGTTGACCACTACCAGCACCGAAAGGCCGCACTGGACGATGCCGAGGCGGCCATCGCCGGTAGCGAACAGGAAAGCGCGAAACGGCAGCCCGTCGAGGCGGCGCTGGCCCGAGCCGAAGAACTGCGCGCACCGTTCGACGCCGCCGCCGCACTGTTCCTCGACCGGGCGCAGGCGCTGGCGGAAGTCAACGCACGCTTCCGTTTCCTCGCCGGGGACGCCGAATCGGCCGATCCCGCTACGGACGCCCCCCGACTGTTTCGTGGCGTCCCCGATCCCGGTGGCCTGCCTGCGCTCGACAAGCTGGCCGAGCGGGACCTCGCGATCATGGAGCGGGCACTGGAGTTGGCCGACGAGCACGGCCGGTTGGCCGGTGAGTTGAGAACGGCCGGATACTCCGGACGACGTTCGGGCGATTTCGCCCACCTGCGCCTTGCCCCCGGCGTACCTGCGCGGATTCGCCGGCTCGCCGCCGAATTGCACCAGGTCGAGTCGCGGCTGCGTGAGCTCATCCATGGCGACGGTTCCGCCGACAACCAGGGCGCCGGGCTCAGCGTGGCCCTCGACGGCAGCGACACCCGGTTCAAGCAGTTCGACGATGTGTTGCTCCGTCACAAGAAATTCCGTCGTCGGCCGGGGATCTGGCCCGCGCTGCGCCTGCTCGCCGAACTGCGGGAGGCCAGCGAGCACCCTGCCGAAGGGCTCGCCTACGCGTTGCAGTCGTTGAACGCAGGTGACTACGCCGACGGGTCGTTCACCGATGTGTACGGCAAGGTCGTGCAGCGGATTCGCACCGAGCAGCTGACCGAGTTCCCGATCACGGCGCTGTCGTTCGACGTCCCCCACTACCGGCTTCCCGATCCGGTAGCGGCCAGCGAGCCGGAGTTCCACAACATTGTCAGGGTCGGCTGGTGGTCGGGTCGGCTATACCGTCCCGGGTTCACCATCCGGCTCGTGGTGACCGATGCTGCCGACGCGCCCGCCGTGCGCAGGTCGGACGCATTCCCCGGCGGTTGGGTGGAGGGTGGTCAGCTCGTCGTCGAGGTGCGTCGGCACGCGAGCCCGGACGAGGTGGACGCCGCGCTACGAGAGATCGTGCGCGCCGAGGTGGGCAAGTACCGGCCGCAATTGCCGGGTATCGGGGCCTACGCCCGTAACGTATGGATGAGCGAGGGCGGCGGGTTCACGGGCCTCGCGGGAGGCGCCACCGGATCCTGGCTGGGGTCTCTGGGCGTGAACGAGGTGTTCCTGGTCGGCCGGGTCGTGTACCACGCGTGGTCCAGCGTGGTTTCGCCGTTCACCTGGTACCGCGGCGCCGCGTACCAGATCGAGGCAGCCAACGAGATGCGTCGGCTGCGGGCGACGTGGCGTGGGGGAATCGGACCGACTATCGAACTGCTCACCACAGGAGCCAACAAGGCTGTTCAGTCGCTGTCGCCTGCGGCGGAGGTCTTCCACACCGAGCTGCCGGACGCTGCGCCGTACGAGTCGCGCGCCGAACTCGACGACACCGAACTGAGCACGTTCGGCGCCGCCGTGGAGTCACACGGACGGCGGCTGGCGGACCTGCTGAACAGCAAGTCGTTTCCGCAGTCCTATATACAGAACCAGGAGCAGGCGAAAACGATCGAAGGGATCCGCCGCGCCGCGTGGGAGCCACCTGGCGGCGCGCAGCAGGATGCTGCCGGCGCGGACGTCACCGAGTACGGCACGCTGGTTATCGAACTCGACAGCGGCGAGACCCTGCGAGCGGCAGTGGTCCTCGGCATCGCGCCGCATTCCTACCAGCTGCTCAAGGGCGGCAGAGTAGAGGGTTCCGAGCTGCGTTACTGGATCGGGCTCGCTCCGAACCTGCAACGCACCGCCGCTGCGGATGCCGCGATCTGGGATGTGCTCGCCACGCAGATCGTCAACGTGATCGCCAAGGGGCCCACGGTCTGGCTGCAACCAAGCTTCTCGAAGTACATGAGGGAAAACCTCACCATGTGGCCCGTGGAGGCCACCATGGCAGGTGCGTTCGGAATGCTCGCCGGTACACCCGAAATGATCACGCCGTTGGCCACCGCGAGTCTTGGCTCTCGGGCTGGGCGGATGACGGCGCGGTACATCAACTTCAAGCACCTCGCGCTGGCCTACGTCCTGTGGACGGAGGCGATTCGAGAGCGCCAGATGTTCGCGACGCTGCTCGATCCCGCCGCCCTGCTGGACATGGCCGACCGGTCGCTGCGGATTCTGGGCGCATCCGTGCGCGGCCAGGATGCGCTCGAAGCGGAACTGAACCGGCACCGACCAAGCCAGGCCACGACACCCGAACTCGTTCCCTCGGATGCCACCGAACTGCGCCGAGTCGCCGCCGAACAGCTGGCCAAGCGAGCCGCCAACCGGGACGAGGTGCGGGCCGTCGAGATCGACGACACCGACGGCAAGCCAGTCGTGGTCATCAGTGCGAAGCCGAAGCGCGGCAGGCCGAAGCTACCTGACGAGGTGCGGATCGCGGTCGAGGTGGATGGCGACCTGCCTGGGACGATCTCGCCCATGGTCACGCACGCTGCGGTGACGACGCGCGGCCGACTCGACGTCCGCAAGTTCACGATGCTGCTGCCCAGCCAGTGGATCGACGACGAGCCGCGGCTGCCTGCCGATGAGATGCGCCAGCTGCTGGCCACCAAGCTGGATGACATTCTGGACCGTGAGGCGCACCTGCACCCCAGAGAGATGAGTCAGCTGGCACTCCAGGCGTTCGGAACCGCTATGGGTAGCGGCGCCGTGAACTTCGGGGTCAACGTCGACAACCCCGCTGCGGCCGGGCCGGAAGCGGTCGGGGTAGCCACGGCCACGGGCGACGGCGCGATGCAGGTCGTCACCACTCGCGCGACGGCCGAGCGAAAGTCACAGGCGCTGCAGAAGCAGCTGAACCCGCGTGCGGCCACCGCGAGCGCCATGGACGACTGGGTTCGGCACGGCATACGGCGGCTGCACCAGACGGACCGGACCCTGCTCGAGCTGACAGACCAGCATGTCGACGACCCCGCGCAGGCCGAGCGGCTCCGGAGTCTGCTCGCCGACCCGGCTGCCGAACCGGAACGCATGATCGATGCTTTCGAGCGGCGGCTCGCTGACGGCACACTGGTCGACGATATTCCGCACTTGTCCAAGGTGGAGAAGCTCGGACCCGGCGAGTACGTCCTCTACATCGACAAGGTGCCCGCCGCTGGTCCGTGGGAGATCGGCGCGAAGGTGCAGGGTGCACACCGGCAGCAGCTGATCCTGCGGTTGCTGCCCGGCATACCGGGAGAGCCGACCCGGCTGTGGCCCAACTCGGTCGATTCGGCCGCGATCGGTATCGGTGACGACGTGGAATCTCTGCTGCAGCAGGTGAGCGTCCTGACTGCCGTGTACTACAACGGCTCGACGGGTGTGCCGGGACGGTCGCAGTTGCTCGTCATGGATGTGGGGGCGGGCAACATCGGTGGGCTTGCCAGCCGGAGTGCCACGGAGATCGTCAGGGGTGCCGGTGCCACCGGCTTTGGGGTGCAGGCCGCGGGCGCGGGCGTTTCAATGGCTGTCAACGCGACCTCGCGAACCTGGTTCGGGCGCGGCAATTTCCTTGCCGGCGAACGGGTCCGCCTGCACCTGTCCTACGACTCCGCCCCGCTGTCGCCGGACCGCGACCAGTACGCGCAGTTCCTCGCGACCCGGCTGGACGGATACACCCGGAAGCAGGCGCTGGTCTACCTGGAGATCGCGCAGATCGCCGGTTGGTATCAGCCCGAGACGATCCGGATATTGCGCGAGCGGTTCACCGACGAGCAACCTCGGCCGCTGGCCGAGGCGCTCGCCGACTTCGGGCTGGACCTGGATCGGTTGCCGGACCACTGGACCTGGGCCGATCTGGACCGGGCCGTGCTGGCTGCGCGCGCGGGCGGCACGCCACCGGATTCCGCGCCGCAGACTCTGTTCGGGGCTTCGCTCGGGTTGGAGTCCGCCGGACCCGGGGGCATGGCCAGCGAGGCGGCGTTCCAGGTGCTGTGGGCGGTCGCCGGTGCACAGCCCGACCTGGTGCGGGAGGTGGACGCGGGCCCGCCCGACGCCTCAGGAGCGCAGCCGGTTCGGCTGCACGTGGCGGAGGTGGCCGAGGGAGAGGCCGGTGCTCGCCCGGTGGGCAGGACGACCGTCACCGTGAACTCCGCGCTGCCCACCCCGGACACCGAAGGCGCCCCGGCCCCCCGGTGGATGCGGGTGATCGAGCAGGCGCTGGCGCACCGAGACATCCAGGATGCGGGCACGCTTGCCGGATTGCTCACGGAGGTGTCCGGCAGCCGGACGGTTGTGAGCCGACCCGAGTCGGCGTCCGGCCTGGAGGCATTGCTGCGCAGGCTCGCGGATGCCGGGCTGCCGCTGTTGCTGCGAACTGACGCCGCAGAGATCACGGGCCTGGTGCCGCGGCTCGACGACCAGGGCGGGCTCGACCTGCGATCCCCGCCTGGGGCCATCGGGATCGAGTCGCTGCCGCATGACCTGTGGCGACCGGGAGATGCGGTCGTTCACCCTGTGCTGCCCGACGCACGGCCCGATCAGCCCGGTGCCGACGCGGGGTCACCCGCACCGGACATTGTGGACCCAGGGCGATGGGACCGGCTCGACGGTGGGCCCGTCCCCTATGCCTCAGCGCAGTCCAATACGGACGAATACAAAGGAGGCGAGCGGGCGCCGCGAGGGTCACCGCAGCGCCCGAACAACAAGGATCCAAGTGATACCGCGACATCGGTAGCGCGAGACCCCGCGCCTGCGGGGAGAAGTCTAGTGCGTCCGCGCGAACCGCGGGCTCATCCTCGCGCCAGGCAGGGCGATGTTCCGCCACCCGAGCCGGAGATCCCTCCGGGAAGGCGAAAACGGAGATCCGATCACCCTGTCGACGACGGTCACGTTCCGCGGCGTGACGCTGACGATTCCGCAGGCATGCGAGCGCACGGCACGAACCCGTCGATGAGCGAGCTTTTCCACATGCGCTTGCGAAGTTTCGACGGCGGAAGTTTCGACGACCAGGCCACTCCGTACGCATCGACGGCTGAACCATCGAGCGGTGCGGGTACTCATGACGTCGAATCTCCTTCTGTCCAGCCAAGTTCTCTAGAAGTTTACCACGGTGACCACGGGCATGCACCTGTAACTTCCCTGGGCGAAGGGAGTTCTCCAGCCTCCGGTAACCCGTTCTTCACCGAAGGCGGGCCGCCCGGGGACGTGGCGATCACGGTGGAGGAGCCGAGCGCGCCCGGACTGGCGGCCTCGGTGCCGGGCAGCGACGAACTCCCGCACCTGAGAACGCTCGCCGCCGAACTGAACCCGGTGCTGAGCAGGCACGGCTTGCCGGACGTGACGGCCGCAGAGCTCAGCGGGCTGCTGTTTCCGTGGTTCGCGAAGCTGTTCCGCACCGGCGGGCACCGCCTGGTGTTCGGGCCGGTCGAGGTCGACCTCGCGTTCCGCATGCGGTCGGCCTCGCGCGTGCACACCCCAGTCGTGCTGGATCGGATGAGCGAATCGCAGGTCCAGTTGCCGGAAACGGCCGCGACCAGCGGTTCCCACGGCGAACGCGTCTACATCGGACAGCTTCCGGTCACGCTCGCGGTCGCCGGTCACGACGTCGGGTTGGACCCGATCGTGCGTGTCAACACACGAAGCGACGTGGAAACCAGCGTGGTGTCGCCCACGACGAGGTCCGGGCAGGGGCACGAACTTCGGGGAGACGTGTCCATGTACGACGTCGAGATCGAAGCGGAGGCAAGAATCCGGGTGGCTGCGGGCGAGCTCGAAGCGGTGGCGCTCGGCAACGAGTGGTTTCCCGTCTGGGTACTGGACGCCTACCAGCGGCCACTGACCGACCCTGTGGTGTTCCGGACCGGCCGCCGCGACGAAGCCGAGCTACGCAAAGAGAGTCGAGTGTCCAGTCTCGACAGAGTCACTCACCTGATCGATGCCTTGCTCGAAACACTGCCGGTTTGGACGCGAACGGACCCCGACGTCCGGGCACAGGTGGTGCGTCAGGTGCACGGCGTGTTCGCGGGTATGCGCGACGCGCTCGATCCGGTCGAAGGCTACCCGGTGGAGATCCGTGATTCCCGCGGCCGGTCGATCCACCGGCCGGTCGTGCGGATCCGACTCGACTGGGCCCGCGCGCGGCCGACACACGAGGCAGCCAAGTGGATCAACTACGGCCACGTTTCCAGCATGTTCGGCCACGTGCGCGTCACTCATCGGCACGGACTCGGTCGAGCGTGGGGAATGGCCGGTGGCGTTGCCGTCACCGGCGAGTACCTGCGCGGCCGGGTTTCGTCGCGCGCCGTGGGATTCGACAACGGGTTCTACGTCTTCTCCGAGGAACTGGCCTTCCGGCCCAAGCACACCTACGACGTTCCCGCGTCGATCACCGTAACGCACGGCGAGGCCGAGGGAGCCGAGGCTCGCACGGCGATTCGGCTCGACAGCGCGGCGTACGTGCAGGTACCCGCCGAGGTCGCCGCGGCGAACGGGCTGGCGATCGGTCGCGCCGAGTTCGTGACCGACGAAAGTGGTGAACCGCTGACGAGAGTGGAGCGCCGACCGGTGCTGGACGTTCACCGGGTGGTGCGTGTGGACGAACACGGTGAGAGGCCCTGGGACACTCACGTGGTACCCGTGTTGCACGGCGGGCTGACGCCACCGGGGCAGGAACGAGTTGGCCCTGCCGGGTCGTTGCGGCACGGCCCGGGCCTGCTGGACAAGGTCCACGCGGTCACCGGCCTGCACTCGCTGCGGCAGGCGGTACGTACGCTGCTCGCGCAGCACGGTGCCACGCCGGAACAGGCCGACGCCATCGCCGAAGGGTTCACGGAGGACACAGCGGGGCTGTGGCTTGCGGAGGCGGCACAGGGTCTGCGCATACCGTTCCGGGCAACCGGACAGCGGGGCGAGGAGCGAGTCGCGGAGCTGCTTGTCGAATCAACTATGGACAGTACTGATCGGATCGTGCTCGGGCATCGCGAGCGCGGACACTCGGTCGCCGCGGTGATGGCCAGCGCGCGAGTGAGCAACCGGGTGGAGTCGGCCAGGACCCGGCGGCTCGGAGTCGCCTACCTTTCGGGCAAGGGTCGCCGTGAGGTGACCAGCGGGGTTCGCGGGGCCGACACCACCTGGCAGTTCGGCGGGTCTCGCGTGAAGTACGCCGGTGGCACCACCGAACTGCTGGTGGCGGTCAGCTTCCGCGTCTCCGTGGTCGGCTCCGCTGCCGGGCCGGTCGAGATTCGCGACCAGTACGCACATCTGTCCACTCCGGACTTGCGTGTCGCGGAACTGGGCGGGGCAGCGGTTGCTACGCCGGATGGTGTGCCGCTGGAGCTGCTGGCAGCCGGCAGTCCGGTCCGGCTCGACACCGACGGGCTGCTGGAGCAAGTGCAAGCGGTGCTGGGCGACCCTGCGCGCCCGGGTGGCGGCCGCCGGGCGGCGGTGACGGCGGCACTGGGCAAACACAACCTGCTCGCGCGGGTTCCGGCGATGCTGTCCGACGGTGTGCCGGTGGGCACGGCGGAACTCACGGCAGCGGTGAAGCGCATCCGTGCGATTCGGATGCTGGACAAGGTCGAGAGCGGTTCCCAGGCATTTCGGCTCAGCGGGCGACAATCCGAGGTCCTCGAGCGCAGGAAGCTCTTCGCGGAGGTCGGTCCCGGCGCCGGTTTCGCCGGGGGCGAGACGACGGCGACGACGATCGATGTCGCGGCCGATCCGAGCGGCGAGCTGGAGTCCGACTGGGCGATACCGGTCTCGGCCGTGCTGCTGGAGGCAGAGCTGGAAATCCAGGTCAGCGGACCGGTCGCCGAGGGGCCTACCGCGAGAGCGACCTACCAGTGGGTGCTCCCGCTGCCGCAGGCACTGGAGTTCTACGCCCGAGCGGACAACGCGCTGGCGGACGCGCTACCGGCGGACGTCGTCGACGACGCGCTGCGGCAATGGTTCGAAGGGCACCGGAGTGTGCCCGAGCGGATGGCGGCCGGACAGCTCATGCTCGATCCGCTCGTCGCGGCGGGCGCGGTGCTGCGGCGCTCCCGCGAGCTCCTCGGCTCGGGTACGCCGATCGACCGGCAGCTCGTCTCGCGCGCCGTGGAGCAGTTCGCCGCGGTGGAGGTGGCCGAATCGGCGAGCGACACCGCCCTGCTGGACACGCTCGAACACTCGCTGCTGCATGGGCGCGTCGCGGAGCCCACCTACCGGGACAACCCACCGCCCTACTCCGGTCTGCTCCGGTTCACCGGCTGGCGACCGCAGGCCGGTGAGCCCGACCAGTCCGACTCGCCGTACGCCAATGCACTGCGTGGGCTTCGGCGGTTGCGGGCCGAGCTGGTCGACAGCCCCGGCGTGGTCGCCCAGTTGCGGGACGCGCTTGCCGAGGGGCCGAACCTGCGGCACACCCAGCGGCTCGCGGCCGCAAAGGGGGGCACCGTGCTGTACTCCGGGCCGGTGCGGATGGGCAAGCGCGGGTGGCGGCAACTCCAAGCCCGCTACGAACTCGTCCCCGTCGACCAGCCGCGCCGGCTCGGCGTCTCCTGGCACCGAGGGGACGAGTACCACGCGCGTAGCTGGCGGTTCGGCAGCCGGACGAAGGGGAGGGTCGTCGCCACCAGGCTCGGCGCGACCGCGGGACACGGTGCTGGTCCGGCGGACCTTTCCGGCGACGGTTACGGCACCCAGGGCGCGGCATGGAGCTCCACCGAGTCCGGTGCCAGGATGCGAAGTGAAGCCCTGCTCGCCAGGGAAGGCGATGTGCTGTACCAGCAGCGGTTCGAAGAGCGCATCACCTGGACGCTGCGGCCGATGCCGAAGGGCCGACTCGCCGCGCTGCTGGGCAGGGTCGGCATGGGACGCCCGCGAGTGGTTACCGAGACGTCGCGCGGAACGGCGCTGCTGAGCTACCCGACGAGCTTCCTCAACGGGCAGGCCACAGGTCCGCAGCAGCGCAGCGACCTGCGCAGGCTCACCGATCTCGGTGGGCTACGCAGGCAGGCGTTCGTGGAGGGGAGGCCGCAGGAAGTGTTGCTGCCTGCCGCCCTTCGTGCGACGCGGGGTCTGCTCGGGTACGCGGGCTCGCAACGCGCCGCCGAGGGGTTGCGGCACCTGTTCAGCCAGGCACGTGCGGGCACGCTCTGGGGCATGCTCGCCGACGGAACGCCCACCTCGGTGGCCAAGGTCGGCGAGGACAGCGGTCAACTGGTCGACATCCACGCACAACTGAGCCAGGCTCAGCTCGAAGTGGTCGGTCACTACTCGGGCAACGTCGGTTTCGGCAGGTCGGACCGCTCGGACGAGACCGTGACCCAGCGGCGCGACGTTTTTCGCGGGATCGCGGTGAAGGGCACGATCGGGCTGCCCGGCGGTTCCCTTCCCGCCGCTGGTCTTCCGTACTCCGAGAAGGCGAGCTGGCGCGGCTACACCGAGTCCCGCCTCGGCGAATCCGCGCGCTCGGGACACCGGCGCGACCAGGCACTGAAGGAACACAGCCCGCTCGTTCTGGTGCGGGTACGTGCCCGGTTCGCGATCACCGCCGAGTTGACCGAGTCGCTCGGCCCGAGACTGCCGGGCAGGCGCAGCAGGCTCGGTACGACCACCGACCCGACGGACATCCTGCTCGCCATCGAGGAGCACAAGCTGAGTGGGCTGCGGCAGCGGCTGGAGGGCACACGGCCGTGGCTGTCGCCGACCGACCCGGTGCGGGAGGCTCGGCTCGCGGAACGGGTCAGGCGCACACTGCGGGACTGGTGGCTGCAGGCCGAGCGGAACCCGGTGCGGGTGGAGCCCGCACTGCTGCGGGCGGCACGAACACCGGAATACGACCCGCAACGACCGGGACGTGCACTCGCGCGACTGGCTCGCGCGGAACTGCCACGGCTGACCCGACCGGGGGCACGGCTCAAGGTGGTGAGCGACCAGGCCGCCGCTCAATCCGAGCACCTGCACGGGGTCGCAGCTGAGGTGCTCGGCTTCCTGGACGAACTCACCCGCGCCCTACCACAGGACATCACCGGAGGGCAGCGGCCGGGAGGCGCCCACACCATGGCGGCCATCGAGCAGGCGAGGACCGTCTTCTCCACACTGGCGAGCACCACTGAGACGTTCGCGGCGGCACGCGAGCGGTTGGTTGCGGCGCAACGAGCCACCGCCGAGCGGCACCCGGCGCCCGACCCGGTGCGTGCCGAACTGGCCTCGGCCAGGGTGGCTTTCGCCGCGGCGGAGCGGGGAAGGCAGGAAGCGATCAACGCGGCCCGTGCGGCGCTGGCCCCGCTGGAGGAGCACGACTGGGAACACGCGATGTCGTGGGCGACCCTGCTCGGCCCACACTACGGTCTGCTGGCGGACATCGCCGCGACCGTGACCGACCTGACCGACCAGCCATGGGCGGCGCCGCGACCGGAGTTGATCCCGGGCGAGCTGGTGGCCGACCCCGTGGAGGTGGCGAGGGAGCTGGCAGCCGAGCTGTCCTTCGACGACCGGGCTGCCGTCGAGGTCGCCCTTGAGGTCGTCGCTTCGGACGGCCACGTGAGCCGGTTCCGGGTGACCGGCGACGGCGGGGTGCGACACGAACAGGGCGTTTCTGCAGAGGAATCGCTTCCGGACGCGCTGCGTGCGGCGGCGCGGGAGAAGCGGCTCGACCTGGAGGCCGAGTGGGAGCGTGCGCAGTTGACGGGTAGGCCGCTGACCGAAGTGGTCGCCACCGCGCGCAACCACGCCGCCATCCGGGCCGCCTGGGCGGGCGTGGACGTGGACGCGGTCATCGAGCAGGCGAGCAGCCTGGCACGCCCGGCCGAGGAACTGCTCACCGAACACCAGCTGCGGCAGCGGAGGTGGCAGGCCGAGCACGAGGTGGAGTTCCGCGCGGCGTTGCGGCGCGTGCTGCCGGATCTCGACGTCGGTCGACTGCTGGAGTTCGGTCGCGACGTGCACCTGCGGGAGCTGTTCGACCTCTTCGGCGCCGAGGAGTTCCCCGACGCCGTGGCCGCGGCGCAGGCAAGGGGGATGGCATACGTGGTCGGTATTCACACCGAACTCGGCCACAACCCGACGGTACGCAGGGCCGCCCTGCGTGCCGCCCCGGCAGGCGCGACGTGGCGTGACCGGGCCGAAAGCGCCGAGCCGCTCGCCGCCGCCGCGGGGTGGTTCGGCTTCGATCCCGCACAGCCCGTGGAGGTCGAGCGGTTCCGTGCCCTGCTGCGACGTGCCGGGCTCGCGGTGCAACCGTCGCCCACCGAGCTGGACACGTTGCGAATGCTGGCTGCCGACCTGGCGCTCGATCACGACCTCTACGAGAGCGGTCAGCGCAGGCAGGTGGTCGAACTGGACCCGGGCTGGCTGCTCACCGGGCTGCGGGTGCGACCCTCGTACCTGCCGCCGCTGACGCCGCTGCCGCCCGCCCCGAATCATCCGCGCCTCGAGCGCACGACCGATCTCGTGCTGGATCGCTACTACCGAGGTTGCGCTGCCGGGGCACGGCGATCCGGCGCACGCGCTCCCCGAGCGTTTCGGGATCGGGTCCGGTCGGCGGTGTATCACTACGGCGTGGCCTTCGGGGCGTGGCAGGCGAGCCGGCTACCCGGTGCCGAACCCTTGGACGACACCGTGCCACCGGACTTCCTGGCGCAGATCGGTGATCCGAACACCCCGACCCGGCAGCAGCAGTGCTACCTGAACGAGCATCGCCTACGTCCGCAGTGGACAGCGCCCGGAACCGATCTTCCGGCTCACGACCGCCGTCGCGCCACGGTGGTCGGCGAATCCGGCGACATCGAGCGCGCCGAGGGCGACGACGCGCCGCAGACCGTCCTGTTGAGTGTCGGCACCCACTTGTTCCCCGCGCTGCCCTTCGAGCCCGACCGGCCGTGAACCTTCTTGGCCGGAAGCCACCCGCGGGCGCCCGCGATGCGTAGGCTGGCACGGACGTGACCGCGAACGGAGGAAGGGAGCTGCCGCGTGGACTCCGAATGGCGGCCCGACACCGAGGCCGAGCGGGAGATGGCGGCCGCACTGGAAGCGGGCGACGGCAGGAAGTACGCCGAGCTGCTCATGTCGGTTCCGCTGTACCTGCCGACGCTGGCCGACGGCAGCGCGGCAGGCTGGCCGGACGGGTTGCCGGAGATGACCGGCGACCAGGTGCTCGCCTTTACCTCACCGGTCACGCTGTTCCACACGCTCGCCGGTCACGCGCGCGGCTACGAGGAACTCACCTTCGACGAGTTGCGGCAGCGCCTGCCGGACCCGGACACCCAGTTGATGGTCAACGCGGGATCGCCGATCGGGGTGTTCCTCACCCTGGGGCAGGTCGTCGCTCTCGCTGAGGGCACCGAAAGCCTGGTGCCGATCGACGACGTGCAGGACGCCGTCGTCGACGAGATGATGATCGAGCTGCGGCGCAGGTGCCTCGACGAACTCGGTGGGGACGAGGCGACGGCGGCCGCGGCGCTGACGGAGGTGGCTCCCAACGAGCTGGAACGCAAGCTGGAGAACGCCGTCGAGCATACCGACTTCGACGAATTCCTGCTGGCCCTGCTGAGTGCCGAGGTAGTGGTACCCACCACCGCCGCGGTGTCCGATCCCGGACGGATTCACGACCGTGGCTTTCCGTGGCGAATCGTGGGCGAGGACGAAATGCCGCTGATCCCGGTGTTCAGTTCGGCCGGGGTGCTCGACCACGTCGTTCCCGGAGGCCCGCACCGGGTCCAGGTGCCGTTCCTGGACGTGGTGGCGGCATGGCCGAGCAAGCAACACGTGCTGTGCTTCAACCCCGGCACGACCACCGAACTGATGTTGCCACCCGGCGGCGTGCCGGAACTGGCGGCTGCTGTCGCCGAGGCCGACGCCGACGAGCCACTCTGACCGGCGCGGCGGCGTGGTGGCCGCCGCTACCCGTTGTCGCCGATGGAGGCGAGCAGGTCGTCAAGCGTGAGCGTGGTGAGGTCGTCGCGGGTGGGCCGCCGCCCCAGCGAGCGCAGCCGCGTCGACTGCGACTTGCGCATCCGCTCCAGCAGCTTTCGGGCCTCACGCGCGTTGCCGAAGTTCTCGTCGCGTTCGAGCTGCGAGAACCATTCGAGCAAGGCGATTTCCACATTTTCGTCGAGTTGGTAGTCGGCGTTCTTCGCCAGGTGCACGGCGATGCGCACCAGCTGCTCCGGGGAGTAGTTCTCGAACTCCAGTGTCTTACCGAACCTGGAGGCAAGGCCGGGGTTGGCGTCGAGGAAGGTGCGCATCTCACCGGTGTAGCCCGCGACGATGACGGCGACCTCGTTGCGGTGATCCTCCATCAGCTTCACCAGCGTGTCGATGGCTTCCTGGCCGAAGTCGGCACCCCCGCCGCTGGAGCGGGACAGCGTGTAGGCCTCGTCGATGAACAGCACACCGCCACGGGCCTCGTCGAACGCCGACGCAGCCTTCTCGGCGGTGTGGCCGATGTACTGGCCGACGAGGTCACGGCGGGAGACTTCCTTGAACTTGCCGTGCGGCAGGATGCCGAGCGCCTTCAACAACTGGCCGTAGATTCGCGCGACGGTCGTCTTGCCGGTGCCCGGCGCGCCCGCGAACACCAGGTGGTTGCTGACAGTGCCGACGGAAAGCCCCTCGCTGCGTCGCCACTCGTTGACCTGGATCTCATCGATGAGTCCCCGTACTTCCGCCTTGACGCCGGCCAGGCCGATCATGGCGTCGAGCTCGCCGAGCAGCTTGTCGACCTGCTCCAGGTCCTTCTCCCTGTCCGTTTCGGCGGTGACGCCGACGGGCGGCCTGCCGCGGTCGGCCGTTCCTTCTCGGACCTCGGTCCTCGCGCCGTCGTCCAGCCGTATCCCCGGTGCCGCCGTGTTCTCGATCCGGCAGTTGTCGATGACCCCGCCGCAGCCCTTGCCCACCGCGATGCCGACGCCCTGCGTGTCGTGGATCCACGACGACGTGATGGACGGGGAGGTCTGGTCCGCCACCGCGATCCCCGCGTCGGCGGTCTGCGAGATCTCGCAGCGTTCGATGGCGGAGTCACCGGCCTGGTACAGGTACACGCCGCGGAAACCGCAGCCGACGATGGTGCAGTGGTTCAGCGTCGCGCGCGTGCCGAGCCGCAGGATCACGGCGTCGTCGACGATGTCACGGATCTCGCAACGTTCCACGACGCCGTCGGACTCCTCGAGTATCAGCCCGTACTGCCCGCCGGTGATCCTGGTGTTGCTGAGTTTGGCGTCGGCGCCGCCGGTGATGGACACCGCGGCCGCGTATCCGGCGGAGACGACACAGTCGGCCACCTTCAGCTGTCCGCCGAGGACCCGCAGCGCCGAGTTCTCCTCCGAGCGCAGGTTGAGCCCGATGAGTTGGAGCTTCGCGCCGACGGCCGACACCGCGGGTTGCTCGGGCAGCGCCGAATTGATCGTCACGGCGCCGGAATCCTGAGCCCGCAGCACGATGTCGGCATGCTGGATGGTGAGCGTCTCGATGTAGTCCCCGGCCGCGATCGAGATGACCGTTCCGGTTGTCGCCGCGTCGAGGGCATCCCGGATCGTCGGGAACGAACCACGCTGCTGCGGCGATACATGAAGGGTGCGTGCCATGGCTCCGGTTCGAGGCTGGGGGACTAGGGTCTGCGCAGCAAAACTACCGCAGAACGGGGGCAATGCGTGCGATCCGGATGGCAGCCCGCTGATCAACGTGAGGCCGACATGGTGGCGGCGGCACGGGACGGGCAGGGGCAGCGCTACGCGGAACTGGTGTTGTCCGGCCCGCTGTACCTGCCGAAACTGCCCGATCGCGACAGTGACGAGTGGTGGGACCTGGTGCGGGAGTTGACACTGCCCACCGAGAACGTGCTGGTCTTCACCTCGGTCGAGGCCATGTCGGCGGTGCTCGGCAGCTTCGTCCAGGGCTACCAGGAGACCGATTACGCCTCGCTCGTGCGGCGCTGGCCCAACCCGGGCTGGCTGCTCGCGCTCAATCCCGGACTTCCGATCGGATTGATCGCGCCACCAGCGGCGCTGTACGGCCTGGCCAACGGAGAGGTCGAGCTCACGCCGGTCGCGCAGGTGCAGGCCGACTACGAAGCGGGCGCGGAGGAAGCCGTACGGCACATCTGCCTGAGAGGGCTCGGCGCGCAGGACAAACCCGCCTACGCGAAGCCGCCGGTGAACGAATTGGAGGAGGCGCTGGCCGAGGCCGTTTCCCAGCAGGACGGCGACGGTTTTCTCAACGCGTTGCTGGCAGCCGAGGTCGTCGTCGCGGTGAGTGAGCCGGTGACCGACCCGACCGGGCTGACCGAGTCCGACTTCCCCTTTCACAAAACAGGCGAGGATTTCCCGGTAATCCCGGTGTTCAGCTCCACCGAAGTGCTGGACCACCTTGCGCCGAGCCTGCCACATCGGATGCGGTTGCCGTTTCTTGCGGTGCTCGCCAACTGGCCGGACGAAACGCACGTGCTGTGCTTCAACCCCGGAACCGAGACCGAGGTCGTTCTCTTCGGCGACACCGTTCTCGAGTTGGTCGCGGAGGTGGCCGACTCGCTGTCCGGAGGTGGAGAAGGTATCGGCCCCGCCGGGGGCCGACTCTGAGTCACGCCGGATGGGCTTCAAAAGCGTCGTACTGGGCCGTTAGTGTGAACCACGTCAAAAACCTGGGGAACCCACGAGACATGGCGAACCTCCAAACAGGTGGGCAGCCATGTTGGCCTACGAAGCACGGTGGTGCGGTTTTCCTGAGTTGCTTTAGCGATTGAGGTGGTCTTGTGGGCACACGGGGGCGACTGGGGGAGCTGATCCGGAGCTTTCGCAGGCGAGCGGGCTTGACCCAACAGGAGGTCGCCGATCTCGCCGGGCTCAGCGTGGCGGGGTTGCGTGATGTCGAGCAGGGACGGGTCACCAGGCCCCGCGCGTCGACCGTGCGCAGACTCGCCGACGTCCTGGGGCTGACGCTGGAGGAACTGGACACCCTGCTGCGCCGATCCAGCTCGGCGGTAGACGACGAGGACCTGCGGTTCGAAATCCTGGGACCGCTTCGCGTGGTGGTCGACGGCGCGGTGGTCGATCCGGGTTCGGAGAAGCAGCGCATACTCACCGGGCTGCTCGCGCTGTCGCCGAACACTCCGGTCGGGCGGGATTCGCTGGTCGAGGCGTTGTGGGGGGATTCGGCGGGCGCGGGGGCGGTCGACTCCCTGCAGTCGCGGATCTCCCGGCTGCGCAGGCGGCTGCGGCTTTCCGACACCGAAGGTGACGGCGTACTCGTCGCGACCAGAGGTGGCTACCAGCTCTCGGTGGCCGAGAGCCAGCACGACCTGCTGGCGTTCCAGCGGTTGGTCGAGCGCGCCCGCTCGGCGCGCGACGCGGGAGAGTTGGCCGAGGCGGCCAAGTTCTACGCGAGCGCGATGGCGTTGTGGCGGGGTGCTCCGCTGGAGGGTCTCGGGGCTCTGCAGTCACATCCGGTCGTGGTGGGGCTCGCTCGGGAATGCCCGATGGTGGCCGTGGAGTACGCCGACGTCGCCTACCAACTCGGCCACTACCAGGAACTGCTCCCGTTGCTGCAACGGATCGCAGAGGTCGAACCACTGCACGAGACGGTGCACGCCGCTTTGATGATCGCGCTGGCGGGCAGCGGCCAGCAGGCCGCCGCGCTGAACGTGTTCGACACCCTGCGCAAGCGGCTGGCGAACGAACTGGGTGCCGATCCCGGGCACGAGCTGGTGTCGGCCTACCAGCGGGTGCTGCGGCAGGAGGTGGCGCAGCCGGAGTTCTCGCCGGTCACCGCGCACCGCCAGCTACCACCGGACATCGCGGACTTCAGCGGTCGCGCGGCCGAACTCAAGCAACTCAGGGAAACACTTCCGCAAGCAGGTGGCGGCACCGCGGTTGCGATCAGCCTGATCGAGGGCATGGCTGGAGTCGGCAAGACTCGGCTGGCCGTGCGGCTGGCACACCAACTGCTGGCCGAAGGGCGCTACACCGAGCAGCAGCTCTATGTGGACCTTCGCGGCCATTCCGACCAGCCACCTGCCGACCCGAGCGCGGTCTTGGCCTCGTTCCTGCGATTGCTGGGCGTACCGGGAGACCAGATACCGCCGAACATGGAAGAGCGGTCCATCCTGTACCGGGACCGCCTCTACGGCAAGCAGGCGCTCGTGTTGCTCGACAACGCGGCGGGAGAGGACCAGGTGCTTCCGCTGCTTCCCGCGGGCCCCACCAATCTGGTGTTGATCACCAGCAGGCGGGCGCTCGCGCTCGACGGGGCACGTTCGTTGCCGCTGGACGTGTTCCGTCCCGACGAGGCGACGCAACTCCTCGAGCGTGTGGTGGGGCGTGGCCGGGTGCACGCCGAACGCGCCGCCGCGGAGCGGGTCGTGGAGCTGTGCGGCCGACTTCCGCTCGCGGTCGCGCTCGCGGGCAGGCGGTTGCAGTCGCGGCCGGTGTGGGGGTTCAACGAGCTGCTGTCGCGGCTGGGGCAAAGCTGTGACCGGGTCGGCGAGCTGGCGGTGGGCACGAGAAGGCTGCAGGCGGTTTTCGACCTGTCCTACGACGCGCTCGATCAGGCCGAGCGGCGGACCTTCCACCTGCTCGGCCTCCATCCCGGAGACACTTTCACCGTCGACGCCGCGGTGGCGCTCACCGGGCTCACCCCGCTGCGGGCGCGCAGGCTGCTCGACCGGCTCGCCGACGAGCACCTGGTCGACATCGTCAACGGCGACACCTACCGGCTGCACGACCTGCTCGCCGCGTACGCCCGCAATGTCGCCGAGCGGGAGGAGAGCGAGGAGTCACGCAGGGCGGCGATCGGGCGACTGCTGGACTTCTACCTGCACACGGCGGCGCAGGCCGCTCAGCGGCTGCAGGCCAATCCGGTGGAGCTCGATCTGGCAGGTAGCGCGCCGGCCTACCTGCCACGGTTGGCCAGCAAGGAGGAGGCCAAGCACTGGCTGGACAGCGAACGGCCCAACCTCATCGACGCGGTGACGCTGGCGGCCGAACACGGCTGGCCCGGCCACGCCTGGCAGCTGACCAGGTCGCTGCGGGAGTACCTGCACCTCTACGGCTACGGGCACGACCAGGACTGGGTGCGGGTCCACGAGGCGGCACTCGCGGCGGCCGTCGCCGCGGGCGACGAGGTCGGCGAGGCGCTGACCAGAACCGATCTCGCCGCCGCTTACCTGAACCACGGGCGCGGCGAAGACGCCCGGCGACACCTGCTGCACGCCCTGCGGTTCCACCGCGAGGTCGGCGACCGCAAACTCGAGTGCTCCACCCTCAACTCGCTGGGTCGGCTCTGCTACCGGTTCGGCGACTTCCGCGAGGCGGCGCGGTACCTGCAACAGGCCGCCTCGCTGTGCCTTGGACGCGACAGTTACCTGGAACAGACCACGCGGGCCTACCTCGGCATGGTCTCGCTGGTGTTCGGTGACACCGATGAGGCGCTCGAGCACTACGCGCACAGCCTGAGGCTGGCTCGAAGGCTCGGCAACACCGACGGCGAAACCCACATGCTCGCCGAGATCGGCTGGGTCGAGTGGCGGCTGGGCAGGCGAGCCGACGCCACCGCCCATTTCGACAAGGCGCTGGCCGTGGCCACCAGCAACGGGCTGTCCCCGAGGGAGGCTCACGTGCGTCATCGGCTCGCCGACGTGCTGCGCAGTCAGGGTTGCCTCGTGGAAGCGCTCGACAACCTCACCGAAGCGCTGCGAATCGTGCGCGCGGTCGGTGGGGACACCTCGGAGAGCGACGTGCTCATCGACCTCGGTGCCACCTACCGGGAGATCGGCAACATGCCTACGGCGTACACGTTGCTCGACGAGGCCATCCGCTCGGCGATCAAGCGTAAGGAGCGCTACCAGGAAGCCAGGGGACTCAACGAACTCGCCGAGCTGCACCGGTGCACCTCGCGTGCCGAGCTCGCTCGGGACAACTGGCGACGAGCGCACGCGCTGTTCGCCGAACTGGGCACACCGCAGGCCCGGGAGCTGCAGGCGTTGACCTGTGACGTCGGTTCGGTCGCCTGAGCTCACCGGGCGTTGGGGTGGCTGCGCCGAGTCAGCGCGGGGACATCCGCAGTGCGCCGTCGAGCCGGATGACGTCGCCGTTGAGGTAGTCGTGCTCAACGATGTCGAGCGCCAGTTGCGCGAACTCGTCGGGGCGGCCGAGCCGTTTCGGGAACGGCACCCCTTCGGCGAGGCCCGCGCGGAACTCCTCGCTGACCGTGGCGAGCATCGGGGTGTCGATGATGCCCGGTGCGATGGTCATCACCCGGATTCCCGCTGACGCCAGGTCGCGGGCCGCGGGCACCGTCATACCCACCACCCCGCCCTTCGACGCGGAGTACGCGATCTGCCCGATCTGGCCCTCGAACGCGGCGACGGAAGCGGTGTTGATGATTACCCCGCGCTGATCGTCTCGCAGCGGCTCGGTCTGTGCGATGGCCTGTGCCGCCACCGTCAGCACGTTGAAGGTGCCGACCAGGTTCACCTCGACGACCCTGCGGAACAGGTCGAGGTCGTGCGGCCCCTTCCTGGACAGGATGCGCGCGGACGGCCCGATGCCTGCGCAGTTGACGACGATGCGCAGCGGCACACCGCTGCTCGTCGCTCGGTCGACCGCGTCGCGTACCTGGTCCGGCTCGGTCACGTCCGTCCGGACGTAGGTGATGCCCTCCACCTCGGGCGCGGTTTCGATCGCGGCCGGTAGGTCGAGGGCGAACACCTGGGCGCCCCGCTTCGCGAGCGCGGCGGCGGTTGCGCCGCCGAGGCCGGAGGCGCCGCCGGTCACGATGGCTGCGGTGTCGGTGATCTGCATGTTCTTCCCTTCTCACTGCTGAGAACCACGACCAGGTTAACGCTCGTTCGCGCGGGCGAAATGTCGACCAATGGCCGCTTCGCGGTGCCCCTGGTGTTCGCCCGCGGGTCAACTGCCGGTGTGACCGTCGAGGAATGCACGCTGCATCGATCGTCGTGGTCGGTACCGGGTACGTGGGTCTGACGACGGGAGCCTGCCTCGCCTGCCTCGGCCACCGGGTCACCTGCGTGGACGTCGACGCGGCCAAGGTGGCTCGGCTCGCCGCGGGCAGGGTGGACATCATGGAACCGGGGCTGGCCGGACTCGTCGCGCGCGGACTCACCGGTGGCACGCTGTCCTTCACCGTGGAGGCGCGGGCCGCTGTGGAGTCGGCCGACGCCGTCTTCCTGTGCGTGCCCACCCCGATGGGGGCGGGCGGCGCGGCCGATCTTCGGGCGGTGGAGTCGGCCGTCGCCACGATGGCGAACTCGCTGCCCTCGGATTCCGTGCTGGTGACGAAGTCGACCGTTCCGGTGGGGACGGCGCGGCGAATCGGTGACCTGCTCGGTCGCGACGACGTGGCCGTGGTGTCGAACCCGGAGTTCCTCAGGGAAGGTACGGCCGTTGCCGACTTCCTCGGACCGCAGCGAATCGTCGTCGGCTCGGACACGCCCGGAGCCGCCGAGCGGGTCGCCGCGCTGTACCGGCTGCTTGAGGCTCCCGTCGTCGTCACCGACGCCGCCAGCGCCGAACTGGTCAAGTACGCGGCGAACTGCTTCCTGGCGACCAAGCTCTCGTACGTGAACTCGATCGCGGAGCTGTGTGAACGGCTGGGGGCCGACATCGACGCGGTCACGCGCGGAATGGGATACGACAGCAGGATCGGGCGATCGTTTCTCTCGCCGGGGCCGGGCTGGGGTGGTTCGTGCCTGCCGAAGGACACCAGCGCGCTGCTGCGCATCGCCGACGCGGTGGGTTTCGACTTCCGGCTGCTGTCGGCGGCGGTCGAGGACAACCTCGCACAGCGCGACCGGGTGGTCGCGAAGGTGGCGAACGCCGTGGGCGGCGAGCTCGCCGGAGCGCGGATCGGGCTGCTCGGCCTCGCGTTCAAGGCGGGAACCGACGACCTGCGGGACTCACCCGCGCTGTCGGTGGCCTCGGTGCTTTCCGCCCACGGTGCGCGGCTTTGCGCCTACGATCCCGCCGTGACAGGGCCGCTGCCGGGCATGGCCGTCACCGACGATCCCTACCGGGTCGCGCGGGGAGCCGACGCGCTCGTGGTGCTCACCGAATGGCCGGAGTTCACCCAGCTGGACTGGACCTACGTCGCCGACCTGATGCGCGGCACGGCCGTCGTGGACACCCGGAACCTGCTGTCGCCCGCGTCGTTGCGTGACGCGGGGCTGCGGTGGACCGGCCTCGGCAGGTCAACGAACCGTATCGATGCCACTTCTGTTAGTTGAGCGAACAAAGCTATTCCCCTTATGGTCTGGGAGTGTTCACGACCAGACCAGAGCTCGCCGGTACCCACGGCATGGTGGCCTCCACCCACTGGCTTGCCTCGGCAACGGGCATGGCGGTGCTCGAGGACGGCGGCAACGCCTTCGACGCGGCCGTCGCGGCGGGTTTCGTTCTCCAGGTGGCGGAGCCGCACCTCAACGGCCCGGCAGGGCAGGTGCCCGCGATCTTCGTGACCGCGGCCGCGCGCACCCCGAAGGTGCTGTGCGGGCAGGGGGTCGCTCCATCGGCCGCGACCTCCGGACATTTCGCCGACCTGGGCCTCGACCTGATCCCGGGCAGCGGCTTGCTGGCGGCCACCGTGCCGGGTGCGTGGGACGCCTGGCTGCTGCTGCTTCGGGACCACGGCACCAAGCGGCTGCGTGACGTGCTCGGCTACGCGATCTCCTACGCGTGGAAGGGCGTTCCGGTGGTCGGCCGCATCACCGAGACCATCGACACCGTGGCCGAGTTGTTCGCCAACCACTGGCCCACCTCGGCCGGGCTGTGGCTGCCCGGCGGGGAGGCGCCCGCCCCCGGCTCGTTGCACCGCAACCCGACCTTGGCACGCACCTGGCAACGGCTGCTCGCCGAGGCCGAGACCTGCTCGGGGCGAGAGGAGCAGATCGAGGCCGCCCGCAGGGCGTGGTCGCACGGATTCGTCGCCGAGGCGATCGATGAGTTCAGCAGGAACGCCTTCCGCGACGACAGCGGTCGCGACCATGCCGGGCTGCTCACCGGCGACGACCTCGCCGCCTGGGAGGCCAGCTACGAGGACGCCGTCGTCACCGACTTCGGCGAGTGGAGTCTGGTCAAGTGCGGAGCCTGGACCCAGGGCCCCGTGCTGGCGCAGCAACTGCGCATGCTGGAGGGCTTCAGTGACGAGTTGGCGTACCTGGACGGTAGGCCGACGGCGCGGACGGTGCACCTGGCCACCGAATGCGCCAAGCTGGCCTTCGCCGACAGGGAGGCCTGGTACGGCGACTCGAACGTCGACCTGGACCTGCTGCTGTCGCGCGAGTACGCCGAGCAGCGACGCAAGCTCGTCGGTGACGAGGCCAGCGGTGAACTGCGTCCCGGTGGTGCCGACCCGAGACTGCCCAAGGTCATCGAGGCCACTCGTGGTCGCCGCGCCGAGGGCGGTGCCGTCGGGGAGCCGACCGTCGACCCGGCGGGCCGCACGCGCGGCGACACCGTGCACATCGACGTGGTCGACGCCCACGGCAACATGATCTCGGCTACCCCGTCCGGTGGGTGGCTGCAGTCCTCGCCGACCATCCCGGAGCTGGGGTTCTGCCTGGACTCCCGCGCCCAGATGTTCTGGCTGGAACAGGGCCTGCCCAATTCGCTCGCCCCCGGCAAGCGTCCGAGGATCACCCTTTCACCGTCGATGGCGCTTCGGCACGGCGAACCGGTGCTGGCCTTCGGCACCCCAGGCGGCGACCAGCAGGACCAGTGGCAGCTGTGCCTTTGGTTGGCGCACACGGTCGGTGGACTGAACCTGCAGGAGTCGATCGACGCGCCCGCCTGGCACACGACCTCGTTCCCCAGCTCGTTCTACCCACGCGCCTGGACACCGAAGGAGCTGGTGGTGGAGTCCAGGATCGGCGAGGCGGCACTGCGCGAACTCGCCGAGCGCGGACACGAGGTGGTCGACGCGGGTCCGTGGGCGCTGGGCAGGCTCTCCGCCGTGTCCCGCGATCCCGCGAGCGGCATCCTGCGTGCCGCGGCCAACCCACGCGGCATGCAGGGCTACGCGGTGGGTCGCTAGCCGGTCGTGGTCGTCGGGTCCTGCGCGATCACCCAGTACTCGCCGAACCGGTCGCCGTCGAGCCGCAGCAGGTCATGCCCGTGGAACTCCACCGGCTCACCACCGTAGCGGCCCCTGCCCACCCAGCGGGCGGCCACGAGGTCGCCCTGGACGAGCGGGCCGACCTCGATCTCGAACCGCAGCGCCTCGATCAACTCCCTGCCCTGCCGCACGACGGCGGCGAGCTGATCGGGGCCGGTCACCAGGCTGGGCTGCCCCGGCCAGTGTCCGGTGAAGTCGTCGGTGACGATCGAGCGGGCGATCCTCTCCAGTTCGTCGAGGTCGCCGTTCCACAGCTCGTACAACCAGCGTTCGTACATGCTCACCGTTCCCAGAGCCAGAACTCGACTCCTTGGTTGTCGGTACAGTCGGCCGTTCGTCCGTAGGGTTCCCGCTTGACCGAACTCACCTCGCCGCCGTTGTCGCGCACCCGGTCGGTGGCCGCGTCCAGATCGTCGACCGCGTACATCAGCTTCCAGCCCGCGTAGGACTGCCCTCCCCACAGCCCGCCTTCGGCCAGCCCGCTGCCCTCGATCCGCCATGCCCTCGGCACGGTGCCCGTGTCGAACCGCCAGCCGAGTACGGCGCCGTAGAAGCGCTTGGCGGCCTCGTCGTCGGGCACGGTGAAGGTGAAGTACCCAGCTTCGCCATGCCGAGGTGCAACGGGGCTCTCGGTTTCGGCGGGGGACGGCCCCGCTACCTGCGCCACCAGCCAGCGCTGCCCGAACGGGTCGCGGATACGGCCCATCACGCCGTGTCCGCGGTCCTCGACCGGACCGATCGGTTCGGCACCCCGCTCCACCGCCAGCTCCACCGTCGCCCGCACGTCAGGTACCTCGACCCGCACCGCTGCCCCACCCTCGGCCGCGACGACGTTGCCGACCTCGGGGAATTCCTCCGCGAGCATGAGCACGGAATCGCCGATGGCCACCTCCGCGTGGCCGACCTTGCCGTCAGCCATCACGATCAGCTCACCCAGCCTCGTGGCGCCGAAGACCTCGACGTAGAAGTCCACCGCGGCCCGTGCATCGCGCACCGCGAGGTAAGGGGCGAGCGAGCGCGTCCGTGCGGGTGCCTGAACCTGTGCGGTCGTCATAGCTGTACCTCCTGTTTCGCCGCCGAGGATCGCCGCACGCAACGCCTCCCGCAGCGCGGCGGCGAAACCCGGATCGGGTTCGACGGGTTCGTGTGGTTGTCGCAAGGCGTGGAAAGCATCGAACGGGTCAGTCATCGCCTGCCTCCCCAACCTGGCGCCGGTACTGCCGCCGGAACGCGGCGCGCGCCCTGGCCAGCAGCCCCTCGGTGGCGTGCGTCGTGCGGCCGAGCAGGTCCGCGACCTCGGCAACGCCCAGCCCGTCCAGATAGCGCAGCGTCAGCGCCGACCTGTGGTGTGCTCCCAACTCGGCCAGTACCTGCCTGGCGACGAGCGCGTCCAGCTCTGCCTCCCACGGGTCAGCCACATCCGCGCCGTTCACGCCGTCGCCGACCTCCGAGGCGTCCCGCACGAGACGCAACGCTCGCTCCTCGCGCTCGCGACGCCGCCAGTGGTCGACGAGCTTGTGTCGCGCGATGCCGATCAACCACGGGACGCTCACCGGCGGCGAGGCCTGCTTGCGGCAGGCGCCGACCGCGCCGAGGAAGGTCTCCGACGTCAACTCCTCGGCCAGCGTGCGATTACCGCAACGCGACAGCAGATAGCCGTAGACCTCCGGCAACGCCTGCTCGTACACCTCGAGCAACGCGAATGCCGGGTCTGGCCGGACCCGTGGGTACGTCACACCCCTATCGTCGTCCGGCGAGCGGGTGCTCCAACGCCTTCCGCCGACCTTTTCACCCGGCGTAGCTTGTTCGGCATGCCGACCACGCATCACCACAGCTGCACGCTCTGTGAGGCCACCTGCGGCATCACGGTGACCGTGGCCGACGATCGAGTGGTGGGCATCCGGGGTGACTCCGACGACCCGGTCTCTGCGGGATACATCTGTCCCAAGGCCACCGCACTGGCCGACCTGCACCACGACCCCGACCGGCTACGCAGGCCGTTGGTTCGCGGTGGTGTGGACGAGTGGTTCGAGGTGAGCTGGCCTGCCGCCATCGAACTCGCCGCGGCGGGGCTGCGTGACGTCAGGCAGCGGCACGGCAAACACGCGCTCGCCGTGTACCAGGGCAACCCGACCGCCCACAACCTCGGGCTCATCACCTACGGCCAACCGTTCTTCCGTGCGCTGCGGACACCGAACCTGTACTCGGCCACCTCGGCCGACCAGCTGCCGCACATGCTGGCCGCGCTGCAGATGTTCGGCCACCAGCTACTCATGCCGGTACCCGATATCGACCGCACCGACCTGTTCGTCTGCCTCGGCGCGAACCCTGCCGTGTCGAACGGCAGCATCATGACGGCGCCGAACGTGCGTTCCCGGCTCAAGCGCGTGCGCAGGGTCGTGGTGTTCGACCCGAGGCGCACCGAGACAGCCGACCTGGCCGACGAGCACGTGTTCATCCGGCCCGGCACCGACGCGTTGCTGCTGCTCTCACTGGTCAACGTGCTGTTCACCGAACACCTGGTGTGCACGGGCAGGCTGACCCCCCGGCTGACCGGGTTGGAGATCCTGCGAGTGGCCTGCCGGGACTTCACCCCCGAGCGCACCGCCGCCGTGACCGGAGTGGACCCGGCCAGGGTGCGTGCGCTCGCCAGGGAGCTGGCCACGACGCCGCGCGCCGTGGTTTACGGCCGCGTCGGCCTGTGCACCCAGGAGTTCGGAGGGCTGGCCGCGTGGCTGATCGTGGTGGTGAACGCGCTGACGGGACACCTGGACGAACCGGGTGGCGCGATGTTCACCACGCCCGCGATCGACGCCATCCCGCTGGCCACGGTCACCGGGAACCGGGGCAGTTTCGACAGCTACCGCAGCCGGGTGCGCGGGCTGCCCGAGTTCGGCGGCGAACTGCCCGTCGCCGCGCTCGCCGAGGAGATCGACACACCGGGTGAGGGGCAGATCCGGGGACTCATCACCTCGGCGGGCAACCCGGTGCTGTCCACCCCCAACGGCGCGCGGCTCGACGACGCGCTCGCCGGGCTGGACTTCATGGTGTCGATCGACCCCTACCTCAACGAGACCACCCGGCACGCCGACGTGATCCTGCCGCCGACCGCGCCGCTCGAGCGGCCGCACTACGAACTGGCGCTGGCGAACTACTCGGTGCGAAACGCGGCCAAGTACTCGCCGTCGGTGCTGCCGCGTGGTCCCGAACAGCGACACGACTGGGAAATCGTGCTGGAGTTGGCCAGCCGGGTGCTCGGCGGCGGGGCGGCCGCGCGGTTGCTCGGTCGCTTCGGCCCCGAACCGCTGCTGGAGCTGGGCCTGCGTGTCGGGCCCCACGGGCTGCGCAAGCTGCGAGGAGGGCTCTCACTGGGCAAGCTCAAGCGGCGGCCGCACGGGGTTGACCTCGGTCCGCTGCGGCGAAGGCTGCCGGGCAGGCTCGCGACACCGGGCAAGCAGGTGCACCTGGCGCCGCGTGTCTATCTCAACGATCTGCCGAGGTTGCGCAGGCTGCTGGCGCGGCAGCGGGACGACGCACTCGTGCTGATCGGCAGGCGCCAGCTGCGCAGCAACAACTCCTGGATGCACAACAGCGAGCGACTGGTGAAGGGCAAACCCCGCTGCACGCTGCTGGTCCACCCCGACGACGCGCGAGAGCGCGGGCTCACCGACGGCGGCAGCGCCAAGCTGTCGTCGGCGAAGGGCACCGTCGAGGTGACCGTCGAGGTGACCGACGCGATCATGCAGGGCGTGGTGAGCCTGCCGCACGGCTGGGGGCACCACCGCACCGGCGTCCTGCTGGGGGTGGCGACAAGGCAACCAGGGGTGAGCGTCAACGACGTCACCGACGAGCACCTGGTGGACGAACTCACCGGCACCGCGGCGTTTTCCGGTGTCCCGGTGCACCTACAGGCATGAGGACGCCTTCTGCTGGCCGCCGCGTGGTTCGCAGGTTGCTGCCGAGCACGGTCACCAGCACGGTGAGCACCGGTTGGCCGTCGATGGCGAGGCCGAACGTCTCTGGCAGCCGCGGGATGACCACCTACACGCCGTCGAACGAGCAGACCGAGGCCAAGCTGCCCGCTCCCTCCTGAGAGGGAGCCGGTCCGCTCCTGCGCGGGAAGCGCGAACCGGCGCCGTGCGGTGATGCTCGAAGGCATGAGAAAGCACGGCATGAGAAAGCACGGCATGGAAAAGCTACGCCTCGCCGTCGGGTACGCGGCGATCGCGGGCACCCTGCCTTACCTCGCGCTCAAGTTCAGCTGGCTTTCCGGTGGCGACCTCGGGGTGGTCGACCCCGAAGCCATGGCCACGCCGGAGATGTACTTCGGCAACGCGTTTACGGCGGGCATGGACGTCGTCGCCATCGTCGTCGCGCTCGCCTTCACCCACGACTGGGGCAACCGGCTGCCCGCCTGGCTCGTGCTGTTCCCCGCCTGGGTGGGTACCGGGTTCCTCGCACCGATCGTGCTGAGCGCACCGGTGATCGGCTTCGACCTCGCCCTCGGCGAACGGCCCGACGACGTGCTGGCGCACTGGGTGGTTCCGGTGGTCTACGGCAGTTTCATATGGCAGGGGTGCACGCTGCTGACCGCGTTCGTGCTGTACGCAAGGCAGCGTTGGCCGCACGCGTTCGCCGCGGGCAGGCACCTGGGCAGGCCGGGCGTGCTGGGTGGCAGCGGCGCGGCACTGGCGGTTCTCACCGCGGTCGCGCTGCTCGTACGGGCATACACCGGCACCGGCTCGCCCGCGACTCGGTTCGTGGAGGGGCTGGTCGGCGTGCTGGCACTGGTTGCCGCCGCGGCGGTCGTGGCACGGGTGAGAGCACCACGCCGCGCGTGGTGGCCGGTGGTGGCCGGGTGGACGGGCTCGGCCGCCATGTTCTCCGGCGGTTTCTGGGCGACGTTCACGCTCGCCGGATTCACGGCCTCACCCGGTGTTGGGGAGGTGCTGGTGCGGTCTGGTCAGACACTCGGCGGCGTGCTGCTGGCTGCCGCGCTGCTGGGAACGGCACGGGCGGCAAGCGGCGCTGCCGCTTCCGAGCGGGCGCGCCACGCCGTGCCGCAGCGGTAGCGTGCGGCCCGCCCTGCCGTCGCGTCAGGGTTGGTCGAGCCCGGCGGTCGAGCGGCGCCGCGCGCGCTGGACGGTGCGCGTCGCTCGAACCACGAAGACCACGGCGACGATCACGACGAGCGTCAGCTGAAGCCACATGCCGCCTCCTTTCCCGGGGGCGATGGTGCGGCCTAGCGCCTGCGAGGTGGGGGAGGCGACTCGCCGACGCGGCCCATCTCGCCCTCCCGGGCGACGCGGCGAGGAGCGGCGGTGCCACTTCTGGGCGGCGGCTGTGCAGGTCGCCGCGCAGCCGGCTGCGCCGAGGCCTGCTGGCCGGGCTGCGCCGAGGGGGGTTGCGCTTTCGGCAGGGAACGCGGCGGCGGTGCGGGTGGGCGGCGTTGCTCGCGCTGCGGGTCGCCCTGTTGCTGACCGGGCTGCCTACGCACCGGTCTGCGTGGCCGCTGACCGGGTTGCCGACCCTGTTGCCGACCCTGCTGCCGGGGCGGGCGCCGCGGCGCGGGCTCGATCCTCGGCAGTTCGAGGGTGATCTCGTTGGCCAGCGCCTGCGCCGAACCTACATCCACGGTCTCCGAGGGCGGCTTCGCGTCCTGCTCCTGCGCCGAGTGGGACTTCGATCGCGCTCCGATACGCGACAGCTTCCGCGCCAGCGAGTGGCTGGGCCGCTCGACGAAGCGGTAGCTCACCTCCACGACGGCGAAGGTGCACACGATGGCGATGGGCAGCGCGACGGCGAACGGCACGGCGGGACGCAACACCCCGAGCACCACGAACAGCACGAGGGCATGCAGCAGGTAGAGCGAGTAGCTTCGCTCGGACAGTTCGGTCCAGATGCGCCGTTGCTTCAGCTTGGGCTCGGCGAACATGCCGAGCAGGAAGCACGCCACCGCGAAGGCCAGCGCCAGGTTGTAGGAGTTGTCGATGCGGCCGACGTCGATGATGTCGGCCAGCACGTACAGCATCCACGCCAGCGCACCGAAGACACTGCCCACCCACAGCGGGATGCGCTTGGTCGTCACCGCCCAGATCGTCTGCCCGATGACCATGATGGGCAGGTAGGAGACGTTCACCGCGAACAGCGAGTACGACTCGTTCAGCGCGCTACGGCTCATCAGCACCACGAACACGAACGTCAACTCGATCGCGATCGTCAGCCACACCGAACGCCGCAGCACGGGCAACAGCACGAACAGCAGCGCGTAGAACAGCACCTCGATGATCATGGTCCAGGCCACCGGCATCAGCACCACCTGCGGATAGAGCAGGTAGTTGACCAGCATCCAGTTCGTGAACATCGTCCACGGCGTCAGCTCCTGTGACTGGCCCGTCGACTGCGGTTCC